>CAZRDU010000023.1:0-22388 GCA_964599005.1 uncultured Thermotogae bacterium | reverse complement strand
TCTAAGCAGGTGAAGTTATCCGGTTTTCTCGATCACAAGTATAAGCGAATATTCCTCTCAGAGGTAGGAAATTACCCGAATCTTCCCGGAGTATTTGTATTATCCCCTAACCTCCTTGCCCACGGGCGACCCTTATTCCAGCCTGACTTGCGATTTTGCCAGTTATGAACTAGCATAACTTAGCCTTTGGACAAACTGGTTATAAAGGAGGATGGTCAACATTGACTGAGACTTTAACCGGTAAAAAACTGGATCAGGTAATTTCAGGAGCACAGGATTATCTATTGGATATACAGGAAGAGGGAGGCTACTGGCAGGGCGACTTCAAGAGTAATCCCACAATAGAGGCCGAGCATCTGATGCTTACCGAATTCCTTGGTATCCAGGAAGAGGAACAGTGGAAGAAGATCGTCAATTACCTGAAGCGGAAGCAGCTGGAGGACGGTTCCTGGAACATTTTCCCAAACGGGAAAGGTAATTTGTCGACGACGATAGAATGTTACTTTGCCCTGAGACTTGCCGGAGAGCCGGCAGAAGGTGAGGAATTAACCAAAGCGAGAAAATTCATCATGGATCGTGGTGGAATTCCGGAGTCGAGGGTCTTTACCAAGATCTGGCTTAGCCTTTTTGGTATCTGGGACTGGGACCAGGTACCTTCCATGCCGCCCGAACTAATCTTCTTTCCGGACTGGTTCCCGATCAATATTTACGAATTCGGTTCCTGGGCCAGAGGAACGATAGTTCCTCTACTGATCGTAATGAGCAAGCGGCCCGTCTACGAGCTACCCGAAAGTAAACAACTTGACGAATTATTTCCCGAAGACTGGGACGGGACAGTAGAGGAAGAGGAAGAGAACTACCCTCTTTTCTCCTGGTCGAAGCTGTTTCAGGTAGCGGATGAAGCATTGAAATATTATCATAAACTCCCCTGGCAGCCGGGCAGGGAAAAGGCGATAGAAAAATGCGAAGAGTGGATACTCGAGAGACAGGAAGCTGACGGGAGCTGGGGCGGAATTCAACCACCATGGGTTTACTCCCTTCTCGCCCTCTACATCCTCGGCTACTCCACTGACGACCCGGTGATGGAGAAAGGAATCGAAGGACTTGATTCGTTCTCGCAGGAGGGAGATGACGAATTAAAGCTTCAGGCATGCGTTTCCCCCGTCTGGGATACGGCGTGGGCGATTATCTCTCTCGTAGAGTCTGGTGTGGAGTCGGACCATCCTGACCTGGATGAAGCGGGACGCTGGTTGCTTGATCAGGAGATAAGAAAAAAAGGCGATTGGGCTGTTGACCTGGAAGACGTCGAACCGGGAGGCTGGGCATTTGAGTTTGCGAATGAGAACTATCCCGACACCGACGACACCGCCGAGGTAATTATCGCTCTGGACGAAGTAACGCTCTCTAAGAGACAGCAGGATAAGGTCGAAGCGATGGACAGAGGTCTCCAGTGGCTGCTGGCAATGCAATCCTCTAACGGCGGCTGGGGGGCGTTTGACGTGGATAACGATAACGAGCTGCTCTACGAGATTCCGTTTGCTGACTTTGGGGCAATTATCGACCCCCCCACTGTCGACGTGACGGCACATATTCTGGAAATGATGGGTCGTCTGGGTTTTGACCTGTCGGATAAGCCCGTTAAAAGAGGTTACGAATTTATTAGAGAGAAGCAGAACGAAGACGGTTCATGGTTCGGGCGCTGGGGCGTGAACTATATTTACGGTACTGGATCAGTTCTCCCCGCTATGAACGAACTGGGAGAGGATATGTCCAAGCCGTACGTGCGAAAAGCAGTGGACTGGATCAAAGAACACCAGAACGACGACGGTGGCTGGGGAGAAACGGTAGAATCTTATTCCAATCCGGATCTGGCAGGAGAGGGCGAAAGCACACCTTCTCAGACTGCCTGGTCTCTGATAAGCTTGATCGCCGCCGGCGAAGTCGACGATTCATCGACGAAGCGAGGGATAGAATACCTGCTGGAACAGCAGACGGACGAGGGAACGTGGGAAGAGAAAAATTATACCGGAACTGGATTTCCCGGGGATTTCTACATAGGATACGTGCTTTACCGTCATTACTTTCCGCTCATGGCTCTCGGTCGATATCGCCGGGAACTTGAGTCGAATTAAGCTTATAGAAACTACTGGTGATAAACCGTGAGTTTCGATTCCGTCGAGAAGCTGGGTCTGATTGCCGACAGCCATGACAATATGGATTTACTCGAGGAAGCCGTCGATCTCTTTAACGAAGAAAAAGTCGACTTGGTCCTCCATGCAGGTGATTTTATCTCGCCCCTGACGGCCGATCCTCTTTCCAAACTGAAGCCGGAATTGGTCGGGGTATTTGGTAATAACGACGGGGACCGGTTGTTTCTCCGCCGTCGATTTAGAGAAGAAGGCGTGGGGAGAATTGAGCGGGGTCCCTACCAGTTAGAGATCGGTGGGAAGACCGTTCTGTTGACTCACGAGCCGGCCGTTCTGGAGGCACTCCGGGGTAGTTCCGTTCCCGACCTAATTGTTTACGGCCATACTCACGAAGTGGATATTATAGAGGGCAAACCCATGGTCGTTAATCCGGGCGAAGCTGGGGGTTGGCTGACCGGAAGAGCGACGGTAGCCGTGGTGGATATGGTGAAGATGGAGCCCGAAATAAAAGAATTGTCCGTTTAGTTGACAGGACAGGGTATAAATACGTTATAATACAGATTAACAGGGGCAGTTCATTTTCAGTTGTACCGAAATAAGAGGGGCTATTCTCCCCAGGATTGTTTGTTTTTTGCAATTGACCCTGAAAACATGATTATGCCAGAGATAGGGGGGAGGAGGATAAAAATTGCCCTGTAATGTCTCGACCGCAGGAGAATAACTCCATTCTTCTGCGAGCCGTGGCTTTGCGTATCCTCCTTCCCTTTTTGATTTATCTCCTTTTAACCGGACCCGGTTGAGGAAATACCGTCGGGCGGAACGAAGTAAGGTTTAAAAAAAGGACCAGACCAGAACTATTGTCCCGAGGGGAAGGCAGTAATAAGAAAACCGGGTTAACTCGCCCTTTCTCAACAGGTTAAGCAACCATTTGATTGCAATAATCCCGGTAATCGTAGCAGTCAGCGTTCCGAGAAAATAAGCCCAGAAACCGATTGAACTTCCAGAATTTTTCATCAACCCTTCGCCGATCTTTAAAACGTTTGCACCGAGTACCGCGGGGACCATCAAAAGGAAGGAGAACTCCGCGGCAAAATCCGGGCCGAGTTTTTTGAACAAGCCGGCGGAGATCGTCACTCCGCTGCGCGAAATTCCCGGAAATAGCGCTGCTACCTGGGCAATTCCGATGAAAACCGAATCCTTCCAGGTTAGAGAATCCATATCCCGGTTCGCCCTTTTGGCGAACTGTACCAGCCATAGAACCGTGCCGGTTATTAGCAATCCAATGCCGGCCGATCTTACCGAACCGAACGCGGCTTCTACAAAATCCCTGGCCAGAAAGCCGACGATTGCTATCGGAACCGTGGCGATAACGAGGAAGAGCAAGTATTTTCTATCCTCGCGTGAGCCGTTGAAGGGTGATAGAATAAGTTTGCCTATTCTTTCCCTGAATATCACGAGGACGCTGAATAAAGTTCCGAGGTGAAGCAGGGAGTCAAAAAGGGTATTGGAGCCTTCCAGTCCGAAAAGATCCTGAAAAATTACCAGGTGACCGGAGCTGCTTATCGGCAGGAATTCGGTAAAACCCTGAATGAAGCCGAGTACAATGTAGCGAAACACGATTGCTCTAAATTTCCATTTGCTCGACGCTGGCCAGTCTTTCTTCGACTCCATCCCTGCCGACGAGTTCCATGGTGATAAATAGGCCGGGAGAAACTTCCCTTCCGGTCAGTGCGACACGGCAGACCTGGGCGATATCCCCGAGCCCTTTTCCTTTCTCCTCGAGAAAATCGCGCGTCACCTCTTCCAGGTTATCCGCCTGGAACTCTTCTTCCGGGACGGAGGCCAGTCTTTCTCCAAGTTCCCCGACCAGTTGCTGGTTTTCCTCCGTCAGGTGATCCCGAATCGGCGTACTTTCGTAATCCAGCTCGTCTTGAAATATAAACTGGCTGGATTTTGCGAGCTGGCGCAGCGTTTTGTTCCGCTCGCGCAGGTGCTCGACGGTCTTTACCAGTCGGGCCTCCTCCATGGAGTTCAGTTCCTCTTCGGTCAGTATCTCCTCTTCCCGGAGAAATTCCTTTAGCTCGTTTCCAAGTGCCTCCGGGTCCTTACGTTTCATCCACTGGTGGTTGATCCAGAGTAGTTTTTCTTCGTCGAATACGGCGGAGCTTTCGCCGACGTCTTCCAGAGAAAAGTATTCCAGTAATTCCTCCCGGGAGAAAACTTCCTGATCGCCGTGAGACCAGCCGAGCCGGGCGAGGAAGTTTGTCAGGCCCTCTGGGAGTATACCTTTTTCCCTGTAGTTCAGCACGGATGTCGCTCCGTGTCGCTTGCTCAGCCGCTTGTGATCTTCGCCGAGGATCATCGGAAAATGAGCGAACTCCGGTGGTTCCAGCCCCAGGGCTTCGTAGACGAGAATCTGTTTCGGGGTATTGTTCAGATGGTCGTCGCCCCGCATGACGTGGCTTATACCCAGCTCCGAATCGTCCACGACGCAGGCAAAGTTGTAGGTGAAACTCCCGTCGGATCGTCTTATGACGAAGTCCTTGAGGTCTTCCGACTCGTAGTTTACTTTGCCCAGGACCAGATCGTCTACTAGAACCGTCTCTCCCCGGGGGATGCGAAACCAGAGAGCACCTTCGGACTCGTAGGCTCTGTCCTTCTGCAGGAGTAAATCCGCTTTTTCCCGGTAGTAGTTTGACCTTTCCGTCTGGCGGTAGTACTCGTCCCAGCTTAGCCCCATCCAGGACAGAGACTCTTCTATCTGTTCAATCGATTCTTCAGTGGACCTGGTTTGGTCCGTGTCTTCGATCCGTAAAATAAAGTCACCGGAATTGCCTTTTGCGAATAACCAGTTGAAAAGAGCCGTCCTGGCCCCACCGACGTGCAGGTGGCCCGTCGGTGACGGGGCAAATCTTACTCTAATTGACATCTTCTGTTGTCTCCTTTTGTTCTTTTAAGTTTCATCCGTTAACCGTGTTCTTGATTCCCTCGGCAGCTATCATTCCCGTAATTGCCGAATAGACTATCCCGCGAGAGTGCCCCGAGGCGTCACCGGCAACGTAAAAGCCTTCCATGTCCGTCTCCAGGTCTCGGGAGACGTCGTATTTGGTATCGTAAAACTTGATCTCCGGGGCGTAAAGAAGCGTGTTGTCCGAGGTTACGCCTTCGATTATGTTATTTAGCCTTTCCAGCCCTTCGGTCAGGTTGACCGTGACCCGGTCCGGTAAAGCCATGGAGATATCACCGGGAGTATGCTCGGAGAGCGTCGGGTTATAGGGAACTCTCCCGATCCGTTTATCCGTAGATCTCCTGCCGTTTTTTAGATCCTTGAGGCGCTGGAGAATTGGCTCGCCGCCGCCGAGAGTATTTGCCAGCTTAGCGATAGATCTGCCGTATTCGGTCGTATCCTCTATCGGGTCCGTCAGGGTGATCCGCGAAAGCAGGGCGAAATTGGTTACTTCCGACTCGTTCGAATTCTCGGCGTGACCGTTGATCAGGGTGAAGTCCTCGTATGGTTCTTTCACGACAAAACCGCGGGGATTCGTGCAGAAAGTTCGAACCATGTCGTCGTAAGTCTCCGTCCTCAACCTAAATTTAGCATCGTACATTACTTCCTCGATAGGCTGATATATTTCCGCGGGGAATTCTACCCTGACTCCGACATCGATCGGACCGTACTTGGTCTGAATCCCGAGGGAGTTCGCGACTTCTCTAAGCCAGTAGGCCCCAGATCGACCCGGAGCGGCTATTACGTACGGCGCGACGTATTCCTCCTGATCGGTGGTCAAAGTATATTTACCATTGTCGTAACTTATTTCTTCGACTTTAGTTTCCAGCTCCACCTCCACCCCGTGTTCCAGCAGGTGCTGGTAGAAGTTGTCGATTACTTCCCGAATCTTTTTCGTTCCGATATGTCTCTGTTTGCCGGGGATGAATTCTATACCGTATTTGCCGGCCCTTTTCTTTAATTCCTGGAGGCCCGATTTGGATTCGCCGGAGTAGGTACTGCCTCCCCCGAAGTCGGCGAAGATTCGATCTATCTCGTCTATATAAGGCTCTAGTTCGCTTCCCTGGCGGTTAAACGTTGTGGGGTCTCCTCCTATTTCGGGAGTCAGATTGAGCTTGCCGTCGGAGAAAGCTCCTGCTCCTCCGACGCCGTACGTGATACTTTCTCTTTCCTTCGGCGGTTTGCCCCTCTCAAGGATGGTTACGTCCAGATCCTCACCGATAAACTTGCTTCCCCCGAACATGCCCGCGGGTCCGGCACCGACCAGTAAGACATCCCGTTCTTTCATGATTTGATACTCCTTTTGTTAAAATCCGAAATAGTGGAAGCTAACTCCCCGTTAAGTAATTCGGTCAGATCTTCTATTACGAAGTCGGGCGTAGCTTCTTCGACTTCCTCCTCTTCGCCGTTTTTCCTCCAAACCACCGGGAGGTCAGCGTTATTGGCTCCGAGGACGTCGTACTGCAGCGAGTTCCCGACGTAAATAGCTTCTCCCTCTTCGATATTTAGGTCCGCGAGAGCTACTTCAAATATCTTCGGGTCTGGCTTTGCCAGATGGTGCTCTCCACTGACAACTATCGAATCGAACCAGTCCCCGATTCCAAGTACCTCAATTTTTTTTCGCTGAAGGCTTGAAGGTCCGTTTGTCAGCAGCCCCAGCTTATATTTGTCGCGTAATTCTTCGAAGACCCCGGGTACTTCCGGAAAAAGAGAAAGAGAATCCTCCCGAAGTTCCGTAAATTTTTTACCTAAATCGATGATCTCCTTTTCGTCGTACCCCTCGTTGTCCTCCAGGAAGAGCCAGAATATTCTCGTTCTGAACTCGAGATCCGGACGATCTATCTTCCCGTCTATTGCTTTATCAAATTCAACCCCAAATCCCTCCTGATACGAGGAAGGCGTAATCGGGAGTTCCGCTGTATCGTCCGTTTCGAAAGTATTAAGCAGGTGCTCTTCCAGATCCGTATCGTAGCTACACAGAGTACCGTCGAGGTCAAAAATTAACGTGGATAGTGAATTAAGTACCATTTGAATTGAATGCTCCTTGCAATTGATATTGCTCGACCGGTATAAGATATTATGGGGGTAGGTGAGCTCCGTCAACCGTTATTAAATCATGAAAATTATAAGTGGAGAGAAAAAAGGACGAAAAATATTTGGACCGGGTCCGGAAGCCGTTAGACCAATGAGGCAACTGGTGCGCAAGGCTCTGTTCGATATACTGCGGAACGTCGTACCCGAGAGCGACTTTCTGGACCTCTTTTCGGGGACCGGAGGCGTAGGTCTGGAGGCTCTTTCTCGTGGCGCAAATCATGCCACGTTCGTCGACAACCTTCCTGAATCGATTGGAATGATCGGGAAAAATATAGAAAAACTTGAGTATCAGGACAGAACAACCGTCTATGAAATGGATGTAGAGAATGCACTTGAGAAATTCAAGCTGAGGGACAGGCGCTACGATTTGGTCTTCCTCGGTCCGCCTTACGGGGAAGGCTTGACTGTTAAAACCTTACGGAAGTTCAAAGGGACAAATATAGTTAGAGATTGGGGAATTATCGCCGGGGAGGTATTTTTCAAGAACGATTTACCGGAGAAGTTTGGTAAAATTGAACTGATAGATTCTCGAGAATACGGTCAGTCCAGACTCGTTATTTATCGTAAAAAGCCGGAATAGCCGGCAAGGGATTAAAACTAGCAGGCTGATTGAACCAGAGCCCTGCCCAATTCGGTCAATAGTATAAGGCAAATGGCCGCTTACCGAAAAGGCTACTTGAGCTCGTGATTAATAGTTTGATTCTCCAGCTAGATCTTTATAAATCCTTTTAAAATATATTCCCACGATACCGCCCTGTAATTCATCCGCGAGAAACACGAAGGAATCTTTCCGGAGTGAGGGGTTTTCTAAAAAAATGGTTTGACATACCAGAGGTTTATTGTTATACTACTCTCAAGTTATAGACTTCGCGTAAATCCAGTTGTAGACTGGATTATAGTGGGGTATGCTGTCGATAATTATTGAGTAGTTGCGGGTAATTTTTACTAATACGTTTAAACATTTTAAGTTTAACTAATTATTTAACTTTATAAATTTTTTATACATACCAAAAGGAGGTATAAAACAATGAAATGGGGCGAAAATTCTAACAAAGCTGGTGAAAAGATTACTGAACTGGTCGGTAAAGTATTTGGTGCGAGGGGTCTTTCTATTCTTTTAGGTATCGCAACATTTGCGTTGTTGGTTGGTGCAATAAGTAAATGGCATTAAATTAGGATTTTTCGGAATTGTTCTTTTGAAAGGGAGGTGATAGAGTTATATAATAATAAAAATCTCTAGAAATGTATAACACAATATATAATGGGGTTATATTGATTTGTCGCTAAGGTCAAGGTTATATATCTGGTTTACAGTAGGGATTGGAGGTTTTGTAGTTTATACGTACTTGCCAGGTTTTGATTATCAGAATTACAACTTATTTGTTTTGGGACTACTATCTCTGTTTGCCCTGTTCTCTGAAGTTTCATTTATTCAGATAATGCCTGGTTATGAAATTTCTGTTTCTACTGCAATATATATAAGTACTATTTATATCGGGGGAACCTCTTTAGCTATTGTTGTTGCATTACCTTCTCTTTTACTATCTGAAACTCTTCTTAGGGGGCTGATAGTAACTGAGGGGGCGTCAATGACTTTAAGGACCCAAAAAGCTGTTTTTAATATTAGCCAGGCGATTGTGTCGATCGCGTCTGCAGGAATAGTCTTTGAATTTTTTGGTGGTACTTCTCCCCCTTTTACAACAGCTTACGATTATCTTCCTCCCTTTTTGGCTTTTTTGACTTTTATTCTGGTTAACATATCTTTTGTTGCTGGAGTTATTTCTTTAGTAGAAGGAGGAAACTTTTTATATCAACTGAAATTCAATTTGCAGGATTTGGATGTAGAATACTTTTCTTTAGCGGTTTTATCCGTTTTAATTGCTATAACTTACTTTACATCACCCTGGGCTGTTTTCTTAGTTGTTGCGCTTCTCCTTTTAGTGAACGCATCTTTAAAAAATTATGTCAACCTTCGAAAACAGGCAAAAAATACGTTTGAAAAAATAATGGATCTCTTGAGCAAAAGAGATCCCTATACCCACAAACATTCTGAATCAGTAGGAGATTTAACTGAAGCGATTGCTGACGAGATGAGAATCCCTCCTGATCGAAAAGAAGATATAGTTTCCGCTGCCCGCGTACACGATATCGGCAAGCTGGGGATACCCGATAGTGTCCTGCTCAAGCAGGGAGAATTGACCGAGGAGGAATGGGAGACGATGAAGGAACACCCGGTACTGGGTGCGGATATCTTGAGCGGTCTTGCAATTTACGAGGATTCTGTGGATGTCGTGCGATACGAGCACGAGCGCTGGGACGGTAGCGGCTACCCTGAAGGGCTCGAAAAAGAAGATATACCGCTGGGTTCGCGGATAGTTGCCGTGGCTGACGTATGGAATGCGCTTCGAACGAAAAGGCCGTATAGAGGACCAATGTCGAAGGAAGAGGCAAAGGAGGAAATCAAAGAGATGTCGGGCGTCAAACTGGACCCGGATGTGGTAGATATCCTGCTTGAAGTAGTTGAAGAAGGCAGAGTGGAAGTGGAAAATTAACAAATGTTTTTGCTCTGGGGCGTCGTGCTGGGAGTTCTGGTAGGGTTTGCTCGCGGAGGGAGGATAGCCAACCTGGATCACCTCGATATTCGGTATCTATGGCTGGTTCCCGTTTCTTTAATCATTCAGCTCTTGATTTTTCCGTTATTTTCTCCCGACCCGCTGGTTTCCTTCGGGACGGAATACTTGCACCTGCTGTCATATCTCATCCTGGCCGGGTTTGTCGTGTTGAACTGGAGGGTCTGGCAGATCCCTTTTATGGGTGCCGGAATGGTGCTAAACATGCTTGTGATCGCTTTTAACGGAGGTTATATGCCGGCTTCCGTGGCCAGCTTGAGAAAGGCAGGAGAAAACGAAGTCGCAAATAGTTTGCTTGCAGAAGGAACTTATGGTAATGTAATAAATATGAATGGTTCGACGGTTTTAGATTTTTTCGGAGATTGGTTATATTTACCACGCGTGATTCCACTTTCAAACGCATTTAGCCCTGGAGATTTACTTATCGTTATTGGACTGGTGTTCTTCTTTGGAATGGGGATGGTCAGAAACCGACAGAATGCCTGATGAACCGAAACAAAGAGGGCCAGGTTTCCCTTGCCCGTGCTGAATCGAACAGCAACCTTGACCGGTCTGGGAAAAATTGACGCTTCCAAGGAGGCTGAGGAGCGCTACAAACCCTGGACCGTCGGGCTATGAACCCTAATTTATGGTCGGCACCATGCCACGGACTTCCCGGCGCCGCATCCGGGCTTTTACCCTCTTCTATTACGCGGCGTTTGATATTTCTGTAATAGTAAAATTAACGGTTAAATATGAATTTTTTATGAATAATCTATAGTATTTAAATAATGAGCTAAAAAAATAAAGAACCAGTTAATCTATATTCCTAATAGGATATTATCATAAATTCAACCGATTATAATTGATGGGATGGTTGCGTGCAAGGGAAGGGGTGGAAGTTCTCTCTTTTACAGTTCGAAGACGGTCACTCCTTCTCCGCCTTCTGATGGGGGAGGTCCGTAGCATTGTTCGATTAGGTCCGAGGAACGCAGGTGGTCTCTTATATTTCGCCGTAAAGTTCCGGTTCCTTTTCCGTGGAGCACCCGGCCCTTGGTTCTATCGGCCCGGATAAGTTGATCGACGTAGTCGTCGACTTTTCTCAGAGCCTCTCTAACGTTCATACCGCGGACGTTAATCTCGAAGCCGACCGACTTTGAGGACTTACTACTGTAGCTGACGCCGGATTTACGCGTTGCTTCTTTTCGATTCCCGCCCCCTGAGTATCCCTCCAGGCTGGAGAGTTCGGTGGTGAGTGTAATGCCGTTGACGCTTACTTCTATCTCGCTCTCGTTCTTTACCCTGACTATTTCCCCTTTTTGGTCGGTGCTCTTGATTCTAACTTCTCTTCCGGGTTCCAGGTCATCAAGACTGAGGGATTTTTCCTTTCCGTCCTGCTCTACAGCTTTCCGCCCTTTTTCTATCGTTTGGTCCATCTCTTGAACTTTCTTCAGCGCGTCTCGCGCCTCCTGTTCGTCGGAATCCCTGGCCTCGGAAATTGCCCCTTCGATCTCTCTTTTTGCCCGCTCTATATACTGATCCAGGTCTCTTAGTTCCGAACTAAGGGCGTTTTTCTGATCCTCTTTTAATTGTTCCAGTTTTTCGTTGTACTCCTTTCTCGTCTCCTTTGCTTCTTCCAGTTTATCCTCTATTTCGCGTCCTTTCTCCCTGATCCTTCTCTTCTCCTCCACCAGGTCCTGAATTATATTCTCCGCCTGAATCTTACCTTCGTCCAGAAAGCCCTCGGCCTGAGAGATCAGCTCGTCCGAGAGCCCTAACCTCGAGGCGATAATAAACGCGTTGCTCTTTCCGGGTACTCCCTCGAGTATGTGGTAGGTCGGAACCAGTTCTTCCGGGTCAAAATCAACCGAGAAAGTCGCTAGCTGCGGGTGGTTAAAAGAAAAGTTCTTTATCGCGGTAAAGTGGGTCGTCACCGCAAATCTTGTTTCGGCTTCCAGTAACTTTTCGAGAATCGATAACCCCAGAGCCGCCCCTTCTTCCGGATCCGTTCCTGCTCCGAGTTCGTCGAGCAGGACGAGGCTCTGTGAGTCCATTTCCTCCAGTATATCTACGATATTACCCATATGGGACGAAAATGTAGAAAGGCTCTGTTCGATACTCTGTTCGTCGCCGATATCGCTGAATACGTGATGGTAAATTTCCAGGCGTGTATCCTGGTGAGCCGGAATTGGTATCCCCGATTGGGCCATGAGCGTAAACAGACCAATGGTTTTTAAGGTTACGGTTTTACCTCCGGTATTTGGGCCCGTAATAGTGCCGCCCTGCTCGGTTCTTCCGAACTTTATCGTGACCGGAACGACTTCATCCTGGTCGAGGAGAGGGTGACGGGCATCTATCAGGGCAAGCCCTTCGTCCTCCGTTAGCTTGGGAGCCGTACATGAATACTCCTGGGCGAACTGGGCTCTGGCGTAAAGAGAATCGAGCTCTTTTAGCGCCTTCTGGTTCTCCCGAATCTCCCATTTGTGGTCCTTGAATAAATCAGTTAGCTCTCCCCGGATCCGCTTTTTTTCTTCGAGTATCTCGGAGGACAGGTCCTTTAGCTGATTGTTTAATTGAACTGCCGAGGAAGGTTCGGCGTAAAGCGTCTGGCCCGAGTTCGAGCTTCCGTGAATGACGCAATCGACCCTTTCCTTGGCGGAACTGCGCAGAGGTACGACAAGTCTATTCGATTTTTGGACGACCACCCTGTCCTGAATCAGTTTTTGGTGATGATCCAG
Source organism: uncultured Thermotogae bacterium (assembly GCA_964599005.1). Taxonomy (GTDB): domain Bacteria; phylum Bipolaricaulota; class Bipolaricaulia; order M55B111; family M55B111; genus JAGXLP01. Next base: position 9,793 of record CAZRDU010000023.1, on the reverse strand, counting down.
GAAGCCCTGTAGTTTTTCCTTGATTACGGATTCTTTTTCCCGTTTCTCCTTGAGCAGGTCAAACAACCGCGGGGTGGCGGTATCGCGAATGTCGCCTCTCCTATCTATTTTTGACTTGATTTCGGACTGGAGGTTTTTTATCGGGCTAATTCTTTCCGCCAGCTCAACCAGATGCTCCGTCTCCTCCTTGGGCCGGTCCAGGATGTATTCCCTGGCCTCCTCCCCCACCTCCAGAGTCCGGCTAATTTCCAGAAAATCCGAAGCTTCGAGAGGTGGATGCTCCTGGGCAACTTTTATCAGCGGCTGAAAATCCGCCAGCTCTCCCAGTTTGAATGGTTCCGGTTTTTCCATTAAATTACGGCATTCCTCGACCCGGGAGAGTTCTAGCTCTATTTCTTCTCGGTCGGAACTCGGCTCCAGCTCTTCGATCTTTGATGCACCGAGAGAGGAAACGGAAAAGCTCTTGACGATATCTTTTAGCTTTTCGAACTCGAGATCCCGATAAGTTCTATTATTAGTAACCTGGTTGATCTTTTTCATTCTTGTCGTTCTTGTCCCTTTTTCTTTCCTTAATTTGTTTCGGACTGAATTAGTTACCTTTGCCCCACTCGAGGATCTTCAACCCGACCTGGGCCGTTCCCGTGTCAATAATCCCCAGTCTCTCCGCTGCCCTGCGGGAGAGATCGATTATTCTGTCCTTGATAAATGGCCCGCGATCGTTAATTCTCACGACAACCCTCTTACCCGATGAGAGATCTACCACCCTCACCCTGGTATTGAAAGGTAAACTCTTATGTGCCGCGGTCATTTCGTTCATGTCGAATACTTCGCCGTTTGCAGTTCGGTTTCCCTGAAAATTTGGCCCGTACCAGCTTGCTACTCCCTTCTGGTAGAAGCCGGAGCCGGAATTTGTCATCAAACCGACAACAACTCCTACAGCGACAAGGGAAAGCCCCAACAGGAGATACGCGTTTTTCATCCTCGCCTCCGGGGAACTTATTGAATTAAGAACTGATCAAATCCTCGAGATATTCTTCAATGTCGGATAGGCCGTAAATAGTTCGGCCCACCTCGTAATCTTCAAGCCAGGCCTCCTTAACGGTTTCGTCGCGCCGAATTTCCACGTCTTCTATACCAAGGCTCGAAACCATCGTTTTGGCTTCGCTTTCTATCTGTTTGTTCTTTACTCGAAATAAAAACCTCTCCAGATTCATTTAACCTTCACCTCTATCTTGGTCTTATCTTTTTTATACTTTGTCTCTGCGTCGTTGGAACCCGGTCAATCCACTGCTAGCGCCACTCATCCGACAAAATGATAAGCACTGGATCAGTCTGGGTAAAGTCTGTCTCATAGCAGTGACTGGCTCGATTTATTTTTCTTCGATTTCCAGCTTGTCCCACGCCGATTCTATCGCTTTGTGGAAGTCCTGGAAATCCTCGACCGGCATACTTACACTGGCGTAACCGTATTGAAAAATTACCTCTCTGGTTTCGTCGTCCAGCCAGACCGCTATCGGTGTCTCCGTCTCTGACGAAACTTCTGCCAGGTCTTCTACACTAATTGTAACCACCCCCTTAGACAAATTTTAGAATGAAGTGAAAATAAAAGTAAAAAACTGGGAGGGCTAAAAGTAACCCGTCTATCCTGTCCAGGATCCCTCCGTGTCCCGGGAATAATTTGCCCGAATCCTTTTCCCCTGCCAGCCGCTTGAACCAGGATTCCGTTATGTCTCCCAGCTGCGTTGCCAGGCCGACTAAAACCGCCAGTACTGCGATGTGGGGCAACCATTTGACGTAGGGGACCCAGACCGGTGAAAGAGAGGCACCGAGAAACCCGATAATTAACCCCCCGGCGACCCCCTCGATCGTCTTGTTTGGACTAATGTCGGGTACTAGTTTATGATTGCCGAAAAAGCTTCCGAATATGTACGCTCCGGAGTCGTATCCCCAGACGATTAACAGTAAATTCATCGCGTGGATGATTCCGCTTTCGGCCAGATAAATTAAATAAAAATAATGAAGCAAGCCGGGTACGTAAACCAGACCGAGAATCGCGGCCAGCACCGCTTTGAAGTTTTCCTTGTTGCTTTGCCGTCCAAGGTTGCTGATTACCGCGACCAGCAGGGTGCTCGTTCCGATTAAGTTTCCGTGTTCCGGCCCGAAAAAGGAATAAGCGAAGAAGGCGAGTCCGGCGAGAATAGAGGTCGGAATGACCCTGACCTTTATTCCGGACTCCTGAATCAGAGCACAGAACTCCCCGGTGCCTATTGCGGCTGATAGCGCGAGGAATATTCCAACGGCCCAGGGAAAGTCCCCTCTCTTTGCGAAGAAGAGAAGTGCCAGGACGCCCGGAGCCGTGATTAATGAAGTGATGATCCTCTTGGTAACAGTGTTCACTGATCGCCTTCCCCTGTCTGGACACGACCAAAACGTCTTTCCCTTCTCTGGAAGTCGGAAATCGCCTCGAGCAAATTGATCGGCTCGAACGAAGGCCACAACCTGTTAGTTATCCAGATCTCCGTATAGGCTAATTGCCAGAGCATGAAATTGCTTATCCGTCTTTCCCCGCTGGTCCTGATCAGCAGATCAGGGTCCGGGATTCCGGAGGTGAATAAGTGAGAGCTAAACATCTCCTCCGACAGATCCTCCGGGGTAATCTTACCCTCGGCCGCCCGGGAAACCAGTTCTTCCACTGCAGTTAAGATTTCCTGCCGTCCGCCGTAATTTAACGCCAGCGTCAACTGTAATCCGTCGTTTTCGGCGGTTCGCTCGACCATATTTTCGACAACCCGGGACGTTGGATCGGGGAGATCGGCCAGTTCGCCGATAATCCTGAGGCGAACGTTGTTCTCCAGCAGTCTTTCTCCCCGTTCCCCGAGAAGATCCCTGAGCAAGGACATTAAAAAGCTTACTTCGCTATCCGGGCGGGACCAGTTTTCCGTGGAAAAAGTGTAAAAGGAAAGAAACTTCACCGGCAGGTTCTTCGATGTAAATTCTATCAGGTCCTCGGCTTTTTCCGTCCCCCGCCTGTGTCCTTCGGTTCTATCGAGACCGCGACTATGGGCCCATCTCCCGTTTCCGTCGGGAATTATCGCTACGTGATCCGGTATAACCCCACTCAGGGTGTCGTTCAATTTCTCCTCAAGCTTCACTTAACTATTGCCTCCCGAACGAGGTAGAGTGATCCCGTGATACAAATTAAATCCCCCTCGCTCACCTCTTCTCTGGCGGTATCTATCGCGCCTCGAGGCGAACTCACGGTTCTGTAATTCAGGCCCAGCTCGTCCGCCGTTTGTTCGAGAACACCTGCCGGAGCGGCTCGCGGTAAGTCCAGCTCAGTCAGGTATATTCCGTCAACTACGGGAGCGAGAGCCGAAAGCATACCTTTTATATTTTTGTCCTTAAGCGCGGTGAAAACCAGTTCTGTCCTCGATTCTTCCGGACGAAGTAACTTATAACGCTCGAGTTCACCGGCCAGAAGTTCTGTCGCGGCTTCGTTATGGGCTCCGTCAACCAGTACGTGCGGGTTTTTATCAAGGACTTGAAACCTTCCCGGCCAGCTTGCCCCTTCCAGCCCCTTTTTGATTCCCTCTGGTTCGACCGGATACCCGAGGTCATCCAGTTCGCCGAGCGTCGTTAAAGCCGTAGTCAGATTTTTTTCCTGATAAGTTCCGCTCAGACCGATCTCTACTTCTTCCCCGACCAGTTCTTCCCACGGTGATTTTTCTATTCTATACCGGGTTGTGTCCCAGTCGAAGTCCAGGATTTGAACTTCCGTCCTTTCACCTGCAGGGATGATTTTAAAACCGACTTTATTTTTCTCGGATTCAAACACTTTCCGGGGAAAGTTCTCGCAAGGACCCACTACCAGTGGTTTATCCTCCTTGGCTATTCCTGCCAGTTCCCGGCCGATCTCCTCGATAGAGTTACCGAGGATCTTCTGGTGTTCCAGATCAACTGAAGTAACGAGTGAGAGCAGGCTCCGACCGACCGGATTTGTCGCGTCGTACTTCCCCCCGAGCCCGGCTTCGAGCAAAGCAAGATCTACCCCCTCTTCGGCAAAGTACCAGGCAGATAGGGCAGTAACTGCTTCAAAGTAACTCGGTTCGTTATCCTTATCCCTGAGGTATTGTATCGGCTTTTCTAACTTTTCCACGCCGGAAGCGATCGAGCCTTCGTCAATATTTTCGCCGTCGACCTTTATCCTGTCGGAAAAATCCACCAGGGGAGGAGAAAGAAACTCGCCCACGAGATTGTCCTGACGTAAAACCGCCGCGAGCAAAGCTAAAACGGAGCCTTTCCCGTTTGAACCCGCGATATGAATCGAACGGAAATTTCTTTCCGGGTGACCGAGTTCCTCCAGTAAAAACTCTATCCTGTTCAACCCGGGTTTTACGTCGTATTTCGGTAACTCTTCCAGGGCGCCGAGTACTTCGCTCAAATTATGCTTCAATTATCCTCCAGTGCGGCCAGGTTGGTCTCCAGCCGATCTTTTTTCGCCTGAAATTCTTCTTTTTTGTCCTTTTCCTTTGCCACGACCTCTTCCGGGGCTTTCTTGAGAAAGTCTTCGTTGCTCAGTTTGCGCTCCGTGGCCTCAAGATCACCCTCGACTTGATCGAGCTCCTTTTTGATCCGTTTTCTTTCACTTTCGATATCGATCAGCCCTTCCAGCGGCACCAGGACCTCGCAATCCTCGAGTATTCTCCTGGCGCTGTTTTCCGGCCGATTCAATCCGGAACCGACCTCCAATTCGGTTACGTCAGCCAGTTCGGTAAAGTAAGTCAGGTTTTCCTTTGCCAGGCTCCCCAGGTTTTCGTCTTCCGTGTCGATCAGTACCTTTATCTCTTTTCCGGTCGGGATATTCATTTCCCCTCTCACGTTTCTGATTGACTTTATCATTTCCTGGAGGGAGGCCAGGTTTGCTTCTACTTCGGAATTTCTTAACTGGGATTTAGTTTCCGGAAAGCTCCTCTTCATGAGCGGTTTGGGGCTGTCGGGTAATTTATTCCAGATTTCTTCGGTAACAAACGGGATGAAGGGGTGCAGTACTTTAAGGGTCCCTTTCAGCGTATAACTCAGCACTCGCCGTGCGGTATCGTCATCGCCTTCCGAATAAAGCCTGGGCTTAACCAGTTCCAGGTACCAATCGCAGAAATCGTTCCAGACAAAACTGTATATCTTCTTGGTTGCCGCCTTGAAGGAGTAATCCTCGAGATCATCCCTGACTTCACCGATCGTATCGGCGTAGCGACTGAGAATCCACTTATCTTCCAGCTTTAGGGTGTCTTCCGCGGGAAGTTCATCGGACCCGCTTTCCATATGGGGCAGCGCGAATCTCGAGGCGTTCCAGAGTTTATTCAAGAAATTCCTCTTGTCCTCGATTTCCCCTTCGGATAATTTCATCCCTCTTCCTTTGGTGGTGGAAGATGCCATGGCAAACCTTACTGCGTCAGCTCCGTACTCGTCTTTCAATTCCAGCGGGTCAAGGATATTTCCCTTTGAGGAACTCATCTTCTCGCCGTTTTCGTCCAGGACGAGCGGAGTTAACAATACCTGGTCGAAAGGGATTTCGTCCATGAAATGGAGGCTGGTCATTATCATCCGGGCGACCCAGAAGAAGATAATATCGAATCCGGTGATAAGGAGATCTGTCGGGAAGAAGTAATCCAGATCCTCGGTTTCCTCGGGCCAGCCCATAACTGAAAACGGCCAGAGGGCCGAGCTAAACCAGGTATCCAGCACGTCCTGTTCCTGAGTTAAATTCGTGCTGCCGCAGTGACTGCATTTTTCCGGTTCTTCCCTGCTGACCGTTATCTCATCGCAGTCATTGCAGTGCCAGGCGGGAATCCTGTGCCCCCACCAGAGCTGCCTCGAGATGCACCAGTCCTGGATGTTTTCCATCCATTCGAAATAGACCTTCTTCCAGCGGTCCGGTATCAATTCCACTTCGTCATTCCGGACGGCCTCGATCGCGGGCCGGGCCAGGTCTTCCATCTCTACGAACCACTGTTCCGAAATACTGGGTTCGACGACCGTATCGCATCTCTGACAGTGGCCAACGGAGTGTTCGTAATCCTCTATCCCTTCCAGATGACCACTCTCCTCCAGGTCTTTTACGATCTCTTCCCGGGCCTCGTATCTTTCCATCCCGCGGTATTTCCCTTCGAAACTGATCTCCGCGTCGTCACTTATGACGGAAATTGTTTCCAGGCCATGCCTGTCCCCGATATCGAAATCAGTGGGATCGTGCGCTGGAGTAACTTTTAAGACCCCGGAGCCAAATTCGGGATCTATGGCTTCGTCTTTCACTATGGGCAGTTCTCGTCCGACAAGCGGTAGTATTGCCTTATACTCGACTAGTTCATCCGCTCTCTCGTCCTCCGGGTGAATGGCGAGAGCGGTGTCACCCAGCATTGTTTCCGGGCGGGTCGTGGCTATGGTGACGGACCTGTCCGCTCCATCGAGCTCGTAGCTGATCCGGTAAAGCTTACCTTCTTCTTCCTCGTGCTCCACTTCAATGTCGGAAAGGGCGGTGGAACAGCGGGGACACCAGTTGATTATATACTTGTCTCGATATATGTAACCTTCTTCGTAAAGCTGGACGAAGGCTTCTCGTACTGCATTTGAGAGTCCATCGTCCAGGGTGAAGCGCTCCCTGCTCCAGTCGGGCGAGGAGCCGAGTGCTTTTAACTGGTCCTTGATTTTTCCCCCGTATTCTTCCTTCCAGTCCCAGACTCGTTCGACGAATTCTTCCCTGCCGAGATCGTGTCGGGTGAGATCTTCCTCCGCCAGGTTCTTTTCGACCACGTTTTGCGTTGCTATACCCGCGTGATCCATCCCGGGAAACCAGCACGCCTCCTTTCCCTTCATCCGCTGGTACCTGATTACTATGTCGTGGAGCGTAAACTGGAGCGCGTGCCCCACGTGCAGTTCGCTGGTGACGTTTGGAGGAGGAATCGCCATGGAGAAAGGCTCTTTACCCTCGTCTATTTCAGCACGAAAATAGTCGTTACTCTCCCAGTAATCGTATATTTTGTCCTCGACTTTATCCGGTTCGTATCTTTTTGGTAATTCCATCTATTTATCTCACCTGCCTTACCAAGATTAACCGAACTCCCCCTGAATTAACCCTGGAGGTAGATCGGCCAATAACTCCGTCCCGCACTCAATTGTTATAGGTTACCCGGCAAATTATCATAAGAAGTCCCGCCCAGGGCAAGCGCCCGGGCGTGTTCCTTAGTTGTAATGTAATTTGCCCTGATTGAGCTCTGGGTCTCACTACCTAAACTGAACTAACCATCAGCGATATTATGATGTTGTTTGCAACACCCCAGTAATCTGGGTAAGTTATCGACTTCGCATTATGATATCAGTTGTCCCCGGTTCCATCAACGGTAGGGGGTGTTCAGTTCGTTCCTGGAGATTTGAACGAAACTTAACCTGCTATTTACCCCCTGTAATTCGTGCTGAGTTCCGGTTTTCTGACAAAAACGATTTGGTCTTTTTCCCGTCTCAGTCGTTTAATCATCTGTCAGGGTAATATCGCAAGGTGACCCGACTAAACGAAATTCCCGGGATCTGCCACGGAAGTATTAACCCTCGGTGAAGAATTAACCACGGGCGGATCGTGAAAGAATTGAAAAAGTATACAGCTAGAGAAATCTCAGGTTGACTCTATCGTTTCGAGGACCAGGAGGGAATGTGAGCGGTTTTCACCCCGGTTGTCCGGAAGTACTGCCTTTAGTCCCGATAGATCTCCGGTCGCAGGCTCTCCAGCAGCGGTAGTCTCTTCCTGATTTCTTCGACTTTGCCCGGATCGATCTCGATATCCAGAGTTGCCTCCGCTTCACCCGCTTCTGCAAGTACTTCACCCCATGGATCCACAATAAGAGAGTGCCCGTAAGCTCTGTAGCTACTATCTCGGTTTCTCGCCGGCGATGCGGCAACGACGAAGACCTGGTTGTCAATTGCTCTCGTTCTCAATACCGGCTTCCAGTGTGCCGGCCCGGTGGTAGTGTTGAAGGCAGCAGGGATGAAGATGATTTTACTACCCGCCTGGGTCATGCTCCTGAGTAATTCCGGGAAACGGAGGTCGTAACAGATTGCCACTCCTACCTTTCCAAAGTCTGTTTCGACCACAGTCTGTTCATCTCCTGCTTTTAGGTATTTGGCCTCGTCAAAACGAATTTTACCGGGATAATCCACTCGAAAAAGGTGAACCTTCCGGTGTTTGCCGATTATATCCCCGCCGGGTCCAATTACCACGGAAGTATTGTAAATTCCTTCCTCGGCTTTTTCGGGAATCGATCCGCCAACGATGTAGGTTTCCGAATCCCGGGCGATATCCGAGAGCAATTCCGTAGTTGGTCCCGGAATCTCTTCGGCAAATTCCTCGAATCGCTTTTCTTCGTAAGGGCAGTTAAACATTTCCGGCAGTACCAGAAAATCGAACTCTCCTGTTTCCTCTTTCCGGCAGAAATTTTCGACTTTTTTTAGGTTTTCGGGTTTGTCTTCCGTTACTTTGAGTTGCAGTAGTCTTAGTTTCACTTGAATCACCTCGCTTCCGCTGAATATATCCGATTCGCCTCTTACTCTACCGAAGACCCGCTCAAACTCGCCGTTTCAGTTGACTCTTTGACTTCTTCCGATAGGGCCTCTTCCGTCTCGGTCTTTTCTATGGTTCGTTCTTTCCAGGTGCCTGTGAGAAACCAGCCCAGGGCCATGAGGCCGCCCAGGAAATTGCTGATAAACAGGCCGGTCCAGATCCCGTCGGCCCCCATGTTGACCCCAAATAGGCCAAAAGCCAGAGCGTACGAGATCCCCACCCTCAACAGGAGCAACCGAATGAGAGACATTATCATCGGCGGTCTCGTGTGGCCGGTGCCGCGAAATACCGAGCTGGTCAGGACAAAGATCCCGAAAAAGGGAATTGACCAGATGAACACCGTTATGAACCTCGCTCCGGCATCAATTACCGCCATGTCGTCGATAAATATCTGAAATAAAGGTCGCCGCAATAAAAATACTACAAGGGCAAGTCCCATGAGGGTTGCGAATGATAGCCCGTAAGCTTTTTTGGCCGTTAACGAGGCTCTGGCTTTGTTTTTAGCTCCAATGTTCTGGCCAATCATTGTAGTCAGGGGAGAGGCCAGCCCCCATATCGCGATATTGAGTAGCCCTATGATCCTCTGTCCGATTCCGTAAGCGGATACTACGACCACTCCCAGACGGGAAACCAGTCCCATGAGCAGGACAAAACCAATAGCCGTTCCTACCTGGCCGATTGCGGAAGGGAGGCCGATCTTCAAAATCTGTTTTACCCATCTCAGTTTAAGCAACAGGTCGTGGAACTTTAACTTGATTTCTAGTCTACCGGAGAAAAGTAGATAAATTGCCACGAAAGAAGCCACGCCCCGGCTCAGCACGGTTGCGACTGCAGCTCCGGCCACGCCCATTTCCGGCAGCCCGCCAAGGCCGAAAATCAATACCGGATCCAGGAACATATTGGCTATTACCGAAGATCCGGTTACCAGCATAGGCGTCACCATATCTCCGATCCCCCTAACCAGCGACCTGAAAGCAAAAAAGAGGAACATCAGCGGCAACCCACCGAAGATTATCCTGATATATACAAGGGCTTTGGGGAATACGTCTTCCGGGACTCCCATCAGGGTTCTTAATAGCCCCGGGGCAATTAGATAACCCAGAGCGGAAAGTAAAATTGAGCTGACAAACATGAAGGCGATTACCTGTCCTGCGGCTTTGTTGGCGTTTTCCGCACTTCCGGCTCCCG
>CAZRDU010000022.1:0-22544 GCA_964599005.1 uncultured Thermotogae bacterium | reverse complement strand
CCGGGAAAGCTCTTCGTGGTCGCGACGCCCATCGGAAATCTTTCCGATATAACTTACAGGGCGATCGAGACGCTTCGGACGGTCGATGCGATAATTTCAGAGGATTCCCGACATTCCCGGCGGCTACTCGAACATTACGATATCGAGACCCCGTTTACTCTGAGTTACTACCAGGGAGCGGGAGAAGAGCGCCGGGAAGAACTAATCGGAAAGCTATGGGATGGATTGGACCTCGCCCTGATCAGCGACGCCGGCACGCCCCTGATCTCCGACCCGGGATTTAAGCTCGTCCGCCGGGTTCGGGAAGAGGGTCTTGAGATAACTGGTATCCCGGGACCGACGGCGGCCGTTACCTGTTTGTCCATTTCGGGCCAGCCGACGGACAGTTTCGTCTTCGACGGCCAGGTTCCGAAAAAAACGGGCAAGAAGAGGAAGTACTTCAAAGAATTACGGACCCGAACCAGAACCACCCTGCTCTACGATTCACCACACCGTATCGAAAAAACACTGGAGATCGCTGACGAAGTCCTGCCGGAACGTTCCCTGACTATCTGCAGAGAGCTAACGAAACAATACGAATCCACCCTGGAAGGTACCCCGTCAGAAGTCCTGGAAGGTCTGGGGAAAGGGGAGATCAAAGGAGAATTTACCATAGCGGTAAGGGGAGCGACCGAAGAAGAAGTAGCGGAAGTTAAGCGAAAAAAATTTCAGGATATACCGATAGAACAGCAGTACGAAGGCTTAAAAAAGTTGAAGGATCTGTCGCGGAAAGAAGCGATGAAAGAGTTGGCAAATATTAGGGGGATTTCCCGGAACGAGGTTTACGATGCACTGAACAAGTAAATCCGGTCAGGCGTACTTGTCCGCAACAGTCGAAGCCCCGTAGGAATCGGGCTTCGTCCTGACGTCAAAACCACTCCCAATAATCATTCCGACAACTTCGTCTATGATTTCCTTGGTCTTACCTTTCTGGCCCACGTCAACGTGTATTTCCAGGTTGTAATCCAGCAAAGTGACTTCCTCCAGTTGCTGCATCAGCTCTTTTGCCAGATCGAATGAAAGAAAAGCTTCCTTGTAAATCTTATCCCTTAGCGTATATATCCCGTCCTCAGTTTCTCTCTTCCAGAAATAACGGCCACCTTTTCCGACACGATGGATCACAATCGCGCTCACGAAGTCAATCTCCTGATCGCCCGAAGAGGCGTGAGAATCGGTGCCCACTACCACTTCGAATTCCGAGCGCTGATCTTTTTCCATCATGCCTACGATTTCATCGACAACCCCTTCGAAATCCAACCTTCCTTTCGTGGGATTATGAAACTGTTTCAAGGCAAAACCCCCTCCCGGAGACGGGCTCGAAAACAACTTTCACCATCAATGAAAACTACTACCGCTTTAAGTTTATATAAAACTTATAACTCTCTATCAAATAAAAAAATAATCCATTAAGTCCTGACCCTGAAAATAGCCCAGGCTCAGCCAACCAGGTGTCAAACCCACCTGAAAAACCTTACAGCGGAGTTACGCCTAAATCTCCGTCAGGATTATAGCTTATAAGATTTCTATTTCAACGATCCGCGGTTTCAGGTTAACTTTCAAGGTTATCCAGCACTGCATCGGCAGCATAGTAGCCACTGCGGACCGCGCTTTCCATGGTCGAGGGCCAACCGGTATCGGTCCAGTCCCCGGCGAGAAAAAATCTTTCCTGGGCAGGATTCTGAGGAGGTCGGAGGGAGTTACTGGCCGGGGTCACCTTGAAGGTAGCTCGTGGTTGATATATAGCTATGGAATCTTCCATTTTCGTACGTTTAATATCCGGAAGCGGGGAAGTCAGTTCGCGCTTTACCTTTTCCACCAGGTCATCCGGATCCAGTTCTTCCAGCTCACCGGGATCGGAGATCGTCAGGCAGATGTGTCGTCCGGATCTCTCACCTTCATGTTCGACGTTAAATACCCACCCTGCAGTGCCTTCAAGGTAACCGAAGAATTTTTCTTCCATCACGCTCTCGGCAAACATGAGGTGAACGTTTATTATAGAATTCCATTCGAGCCGCCAGAAAGGATGCTCAAACCGGTCGAGAGCGGAGTCCGAAAGCATGGTTTCCAGCCTGTGTCCCGGGACTGCTGAGATTACTATTTCGGTTTCTACGGTCCTACCGTCCCGTAACTGAACCAGATGTTTACCATTTTCTTTCAGGATAATCTCTCCAACCGGACTGGAGGTACTGACCCGGCCGCCATTCTCCTTGATAAACCCGGCTGCCTCCTCTCCAATAGAAACCATGGGATCGTGAAGTCGACCCAGCCTGCCGCCCTGCTTGTCCAGAAGAACTCGCTTTAAAATCATCATTCCCATTTCCACGCTTACCTCGTCCACACCCGAATTTAACGTCGGAACGATAATATGGTTCCAGAGTTTATTTATCGAAGCTTCACTTGCTCCCCTGTTTCTCAACCAGTCGCCAAAGGATATGGATTTAGAATTTTCCCTGTAGTCGAAAAGAAGAGCTGGTAACAGTGGTCCGGCAAGACTTAGCTTATCTTTAAGCGAGATAAAAGGGAAATCTACAAACGCAGATGCAAGGTGAAATGGGGGTGGAAAGCGACTGCTTTTAACCCGACCGGTCCTGCCGTCTCCATCACGAAATTCAACGTCCAGACGGGATTGCGTCCAGAACCGATCTTTCAGGCCGATCCGCTCCAGGAACTTTTGATAGTAATCGAAACCGGAAACATGCATGTGCTGGCCGAGGTCCAGAATTCGATCTCCGTATTCCAGGGAACCGGTTCTACCGCCGAGGGATGGAGACCGTTCCAGCAGGTGTAAATCACCCTCAAACCCACCATCCAGTATCCGCGTTCCGGCAGCAAGTCCGGCCAGACCGCCACCGATTACTACTATTGATTCAGGCTGACAAACCATTGACCGAGCACCGAACTTAGCTTTCTGACCGTGCTCAACGAGGTCCGGCTGTCCCAGATGTCCCAGCGCGATTTTTCCATCTTTTTGAGCAAATTACTGTAAACTCCGTACAAACCGGCGGGACAGGCACGCGTTCTTGGCGAAAGGAACGAGAACAGCTGCTTGCCGTTCTCGAAGTGCTCCCTTGCCCTGCGGGCTTCGAAATCCATTAATTCTTTGAACTGATCGTTTATACCGGACGAATCAATTTCAGCGAAATCACAGTCAAACCTGTTTCTATCTTCCTCCGGAATATATATCCTGCCCCTGCGATAGTCTTCCGCTACATCTCGGATTATATTGGTCAACTGCATACCAAGTCCAAAATCAATCGCGTACTTTTTGGCGTCTTCGTCGGTATATCCAAATATTTCTATCAGTGCCAGACCCACCACGGATGCCACCCGGAAGCAATAAATTTTCAAATCCTTAAAAGTCTCGTAACGTTCCTTCGTCAGGTCCATCTCGACCCCCTGAATCAACTGGTCGAAATAGGTTCGGGGTATCTCGTAATCGTCTATGGTTTCGCCCAGGGCTTCGTACAGTTTGTCCTCTGGCTGCCCTTCGTAAAGACTTTCGAGCTTACTTCTCTCTTGAGCGAGATGGTCTCTTTTTTTCGAAAGCTCCCAGGAGCTATCGGCAATATCATCACAGCGGCGTGCGAAAGTGTAAATCGAGTATACTGCCGAACGCTTCTCTTTCGGGAGGGTAATTATGGCCCAGTAGAAGTTCTTCGCCCGTTCCCTGGTTATCCTCTTACAGTACTGGTTCGGGGTCTCATCCTCTTTTACAACCCCCTCAGGTCTTTCACGCATCGGTAAACCTCCGAACTGGGCGTTTGAGCAAATTTGAAAAAAACAACCAAACTTTTTCTCCTTTTGACAGGGTCGGACGGCCGTGCAGTACGTCATAGTTTTCCGCTTCTATCTTATCCAGTATCTTTAACCCACCCTGATTGAACAACCTCACGTCCATCTTTAACCGGTTATCAAGCAAAGGAACTAGCTCCAGCCCCTCCTCGAGCAGTTCCCTGGCCCGAGCAACTTCGAATTTCATCAGTTCGACGAACTCATCGTTGTAAATCCTGTTTTCTAGCTTTTCTCTTGAATAACCAAATCTCTTCATGTCTTCTTCCGGAATATACACCCGGCCCATTTTCTCATCCCGATCCACGTCCTGCCAGAAATTCGTTAACTGGAGCCCGGTACATGTCTTGTCGGAAAGGGCTTTTCTATTCTCGTCCCCGTAACCAAACAGAGCGAGAAATATTCTCCCTACAGGATTAGCCGAATTCTCACAATAACCCAAAAGATCTTCGTAGGTCGAATAGGATTTATTCCGCTGATCCATCCTGTTTGCCCTGATCAATTTCTCGAAGGGCTTCCGGGATAACGAATGTTGCCTGGCTGTATCCCTTAGTGCAAGGAGTATTGGATTATCCGGCCTATTTCCTTTAAAAGCTTCTTCCAGTTCCTCCTGCCAGAGGTCCAGCGCATCCAGATTACCCTCTTCCAGCTCGTCTCCCAGATCGTCAGTATATCTACTGAAAGCGTAAAGAGCGTAAATATACTTTCGCTTATCCGCCGGTGTCAGCCTGCTAACAACGGTGAAGTTCTCGTAGTGATCCGTTCCAATTTCTCGACAGATGTCATAGGCGGATTCCAGAGAATAATCCTTCCGATATAAATCCGGACTTACCTCTTTTAGCTTTACCATAAATTGTCAGTGAAAAATATAAGTCAATCAAACGTCCCGATGCAACTATCCTCGGGGTTTAGCCTCCGAGAGCCTGAAGGATAACCTCCCTTTCCCGCGAATGATCCAGTTCAATCAGAAAGACTCTCTGCCACTTTCCCAGCTGTAATTCGCTTTCGATGATCGGTACCGTCTCGCTGGCTCCAAGGCCGAGAGATTGACAGTGCGCATGCCCATTAGGGACCTCGTTGGGTGTCATGTTCTCCGTCCGAATGGAGAAATCATTGTGGCGATAGTAATCTTCCGAGGGCGCAACTTTCTTGAGAAAGTCCGCCATGTCCTTTTTCAGCAGGGATTCGTTCTCGTTTATTCGGATCGCCGCAGTGGTATGTCTGCTAAAAATCACCAGCGCGCCCGACTCTATCTCCCTGTCCTCGACGAACTGGGTCACCTCGTCGGTAATATCGATGAATTCCGGAGCTTTAGTAGTCTGTACCTGCAAAATCTCAGTAGACGTTGAGGTCAACATCCTCTTAACCTCCTTTTGACACTATGATTGATTCAACTTCCGCAAAGTCTCTTCAACCGAAGATACTGCTGACTCAGGCGTAGAAGCACCTGCAGTTATACCCACTCTTTCCACGCCCGCAAGCCAGTCAGGTTCGATCTCCGATTCGTCCTTTATATGATGGGTTTCTACCCCCGTATTTCCAGCCACTTCGGCAAGTTTACGGGTATTAGCAGAATTCTTCCCGCCAACTACCAGTATTAGTTCGACCTGTTCCGCCATCCTTTCGGCGGCTTCGTATCTCCGCCTGGTTTCGCCACAGGTCGTATCGACGATTTTTACGTCCTCCAGCTTGTCCTTGTTTTCCCGGAGAAATTTTCCCGCAAAATCGAAGAAGTACTTTTTACCTTTTGTAGTCTGAGAGAGCAAAGCAACTCGCCCCTCCGGGATTGATACCTCCTTCGCGGGATCCAGAATAGCCACCCCCTTCCCGTCAAGCCAGCCAAGTATGTTCCTGACTTCCGTATGATCGTTTTCTCCGTAGATTACTACCTGATATCCTTTCTGCACGAGATCCTCGGCGGTCTCTTGAGCTTTTTTAACGATAGGGCAGGTCGTATCTATAAGGTTCAGCCCCTTGTCCTCTATTTCCTCGTGAATGTCGCGCCCGGCTCCGTGAGCGGTAATTATAACCGAATCCGTATCCACGTTATCCAGGGAGTTTACTACTTCTGCTCCCTTCTCGGAAAGATCCTCGACTACGTTGGGGTTATGAACTATCGGCCCAAGAGTGTCGATCCTCTTTCGTTCATCCAGCTTATCCTCCACTATGTCCACGGCCCGCCTGACTCCAAAACAGAACCCAAATAAATCCGCTTTTACAATATCCATTTAATTTACTCCCCGTTTTTCAGATAACCTCTGATCCTTTTTTCCAAACTTTCGACCACCGTTTCGGTACTGGAAGAAGAAATCAATTCCTTCTGCTCCCCGTCGATGTATAACACGCCACCTTTTTCCGTCCCCACTATCCCGATATGAGATGAACCCGCTTCTCCTATACCATTTACGGAACATCCCATTAATGCCACTCTGATAGGTTCCTCTAAATCGGCCAATCTTTCTTCGAGTTGCTTTCCAATCGACTGAACGTTTATTTGCGTCCGTCCACAGGTGGGGCAGGAGACCAGATCCATACCTCTATTCCTGATTCCCAGTGATTTCAGTATATCGTAGGCCGCCCCTACTTCTTCACAGGGGTCGGCCGTAAGCGAAACCCTGATCGTATCCCCTATTCCTTCCTGGAGCAAGGTCCCGATCCCTACTGAGGATTTGACCAGGCCTATTCGTCCCCCTCCGGCTTCTGTCACTCCAAGATGCAAGGGATAGTCGTACTTCGCGGAGAACATCTCGTTTGCCCTGATTGTAATGTTGACCTCGCTCGATTTAAGCGAGACAACTATATCTTCGAACCCCTGAGCCTCCAGTAAACCGATTTCTTTCTCCGCGCTAACCATCATTGCTTTTGCAGTTCTTCCGTATTCGTCGATGATATCCTTATCGAGAGAACCGGAATTAACGCCAACGCGTATTGGTATCGCCCGGGATTTTGCCTCACGGGCAATGTCCGCTATCGCTTCTTCCTCCGTTATATTACCCGGATTCAACCTGAGCTTATCCACGCCGGCCTCAAGAGCCATGAAGGCAAGTTCCGGGGAATAATGAATATCCGCGATTATCGGCACGGGGCTCTCTTCGACTATTTTCGGCAGTTCTTCTCCCGCCCGACTATCCGGAACCGCCACACGGACGAGTTCGCAGCCCCGCTCAACCAGCCTGTTTATCTGACCGAGGGTGGAGCCGACGTCTTCCGTCGCAGTATTGGTCATGGACTGAACGACTACGGGGTTATCTCCCCCTATCTTTACCCCACCAACGTCTACGACTCTAGATTCGCTCATCTCTCAATGCTCCCTCGTTCTCGACGTAACCATTTTCCACGTACCAATCGACCGCTCTCTTCAAAGAGGTTGCCATTGGCGTCTTCGGCAAACCCAGTTCCTCGATCCAGGGAGTAGGGTCAATCCTCTCATCCACTCTCGTTGACTCTATAGCAGATATGGGAATAGTCGGACGACTGTTGAGCAAAAACCCTTCAAAGAACTCATCCACCCAGGCAGCTCCCAGCGCCAGGTGGTAGGGTACCCGAAATCTTGGCTTCGGCAACCCGGTAAACTGTGAAAGTAGATCAATTACCTCGGAAAGGCTCGTATTTCTATTACCCAGGACGTATCTCTCTCCCGGCTTCCCGTCTTCCATGACGAGTAAATGACCCTCGGCAACGTCTTTCACGTCAACCAGGTTGAAGTCCATATCGACAATTCCCTTCATTCTGCCGTTGAGAAATTCCAGGATCAATCGACCCGTCGGCGTCGGCCCGTAGTCCCCCGGGCCGATAGGAACCGTGGGGCTGGCAATCAGAACTTCCAGATCATTTTCCGAATCGAATTCAAGCGCGCGCCGTTCGGCAAAATACTTCGATATCTTGTAATCGCTCGGCAATTGATCAGCGTCATCGGGCAGGCTTCGTCCGTCATCCGAATGAGCGAGTAATGAAGCCGTGCTGGTAAAAACGACCCTGTCTACGTCGGACATACTGGCAGCCTGGAGGACGTTCTCTGTGCCTTCCACGTTTGTTTCGTAAAAGTCCCTGTAATCCGGGGCCCAGAAGCTGTACAGAGCCGCGGTATGAAAAATACCGTCTACCCCAGAAGATGCTTCCTTGATCTCTTCCCGATTCCTGATATCACCCAGTACGGTTTCTACCTCCAGTCCTTCGAGGTTTACGGTATTGCTGCTCTCCCTGATTAATCCTCTTACGTCGTGACCGTTATCGAGAAGTGTCTTTACCAGATTGCTCCCGACAAAACCATTTGCACCGGTCACCAGGTATTGCATGGAGATCACTCCCGTAAAGCGGGTAGGACGCAGTTAACCGCGTCCGTTAACCGGCTCCTGGCTCGAAGGCTATTCCAGCCAAGCCGGGGCAGATCTTTCAGGCCCGAAGGCTCCTCCGCCAACCATCTGACAAACTTTCCCGGTAACACCTTACCGGAATCGCTATCGTAACACCTCGCCGGAGGTAAATCCTGATTTATCCCGTCAAACACGACGCGAATACTCAAAAAAGGAAGATCCCGTTCGTCAGCTTCCTTTGCCACCCAGTAAGTCTCCTGATCGATAACCGATGCCCCCTTGGCTCTTAGCGACCGTTTTCCTTCCACGCTGCTGGCAGTTTCCTCTACCGTCAGCAAACCACAGGTCCTGAATTTTCCTTCAAGAGCAGTACCGGCACGATCACGCCAGTCACTATCGGGGATAAAACCCCCTTCTCGGTCGCTCGACTTGACCCTATCAGCAAGACAGAGGTCGCCGGGTTTTACTTCGGGGTCAATAGAGCCGACGAACCCAACGGAAAGTATTCCTTCCATTGCGGGATCCCCTTTTGAAAGTAAACTCTTCAATGTCTTTCGCACGTTTTCCCTGCCAATTCCCGTATAAACCAGATCACAATTGCTCCAGTGCTTACCGCTTTTGTCCAGCCCGTAAAGTCCTTCAATCTCTATCTCCATTGAGGCAACAACGAACAACATCTCTGAAGCTAAGAGGTAGAAAGAATATCTTTGAACTTTTTCGGTACCGCACTCTTGACAAGATCCACCATACCTTCCCTGCTCCTCAGCTGGTCTATTGTTCCGGCAGTATCGAACCCGGAATGAATCATACAGCTGTTACAGCGGCGATCGTTTCCGACGCCGTACTCCTCCCAGAGTTCTTCTTCGAGAATCTCGTCAACCGAGTCAACGTGTTCGTCGGCCAGGACGTAACAGGGTTTTCGCCATCCCCGAACCGTGTAAGTCGGCGAAGCCCAGGCCGTACAATTCAGTTCTCTCTTTCCTCTTAAGAAGTCAAGGTACAAAGGGGTATTATAAAACGGAAAATCTTCCACTTCTTCCGGAGCGAGAATCTCCTGAAAGACTTCTTTCGATTCTTTCCGCTCCAGAAAGTGTTCTTCCGCGCTCCTTTCAACCGCCCCGTAGTTATAACCCGGTGCAAGCATTATTCCTTCCACACCGGCGTCAGTCAGTCTCTGAAATAATTCATGCAGGTCATCCGGGTCGCTTTCCTTGAAAATAGTCGTGTTCGTGGTAACCCGATACCCTCGGTCAATCGCTCTTTTTAGTGCGGAAAATGCCGTCTCGTAGACACCTTCCCTGTCGGTAAACTTATCGTGTACTTCCTCCGTCCCGTCCAGATGGACTGCAAAAGCCAGCTTTTCGGACGGTTCGAAACTATGTAGCTTTTCTTCGAGCAACAGGCCATTCGTGCAGAGGTAAATGTAATAACCTTCGTCGATCAGGTTCTTTACTATCGTCTCGATTTGAGGGTGGACGAGCGGCTCACCACCGGAAATCGAGATAACGGGAGCCCCCGATTCATCAGCAGCGCTTAGCACTTCTTCCGGTGACATCCTTTCGTCCATGTCTTCCGAATATTCCCTTATCCTGCCACATCCTGTACATCTCAGGTTGCACTGTTCAAGTGGCTCGATAATCGTCACCAGGGGGAAACGCCTTCTGCCTTTGGCCACCTGTTTGGCGGCATAACTTGCTATCTTTGCATTCATCTTCAACGGTCTACCCATGTATATTCCTCCTATTTCTTTCTCTTCAGCAAAAACGAACCAAACTTTTTCAAATCTTCTTTTGACTGATCATCCATCTCCGTTTGCTCCAATTGCTTTTCCGCCTCTTCCCAGTATTTCTCCGACCACTCGTTCGTCTTTTCCCTGGCTCCTATATCTTCCAGGGTTCTCCTAACCCTGTTTACTTCCCCGTCCGTTAATTTTCCCTCGCGATAATATATTTTCTGAAGATCCGAGACTTTTTCTTCACTGCCCTCCTGCATCGCGTAAACGACGGGAAATGACCTCTTCTTTTCCACCAGGTCGGATTTGACGGATTTACCGGCTTTCTCCGGCTGGCCCCAGATACCCAGCCAATCATCCCTGATCTGATAAACGTAACCGAGCAGTCTGCCGAACCTTGTTAA
Organism: uncultured Thermotogae bacterium; assembly: GCA_964599005.1. Lineage (GTDB taxonomy): Bacteria > Bipolaricaulota > Bipolaricaulia > M55B111 > M55B111 > JAGXLP01. The sequence goes on along the minus strand of CAZRDU010000022.1, from coordinate 12,267 downwards.
TGTTTCTACTTCGGAATCATCAGCTCCGGCATATATGCCCCCAAGGTGAAACGACCCTTCCAGCAGAGCGCAAGTTTTATCCCGAATCATCTTGAGATAACCGTCTATTCCGATATCTTCCTTATTCATGTAGTGCAGGTCAAGTACCTGGCCCTGAATCATCCGCAAAGAATAGCTACTCAAAGCCGAAACTGCTTCCAGTTCCCTTTCGGTCCGTTCGCCGTCTGATAGCTGGGTCAACGCAAGTAGAGACAGGTCTTTCAGCCCGTCACCTGCGTTTATAGCCTGTGCCGGGCTCCATTTTTTCTGAACGCTTTCCCTTCCACGGCGCATCGAAGCGTCATCCTGAATATCGTCGTGGACCAGGGAGAAATTATGGATTAATTCCAGAGAAACGGCGGCGGGCATCGCTTCATCCGGCTTACCGCCAAGGGCTTTAGTGGCAAAGAGAACGAGGCACGGCCTTATCGCCTTCCCCTGGAGACTGGAGTTTGGGTCATTGCCGTCAAAACCAAGGTGGTAATTTACCATGTCGTATAATTTCCCGTCGCGGTTTTCCAGGTAATTTTCTATCGCAGCTGACACCTCTTCTCTAAACCGTGACAGGCTAGAAGGTATCTTATGATCGCTCTGACTCATTTTTCCTCATCCTTTATTATCCCCTCTTCCAGGGCAAACTCCCTGATTTCATCCGCGGAATGGATATCCAGTTTCTCCATCAAATTCGCTCGATGAGTTCGTACGGTTTCCACGCTCCGGGAAAGCAACTCGGCTATTTCTTTGTTGGAATTCCCCTCCGCAATTAACTGAAGTATTTCCCTTTCTCGCGAAGTAAGACGATCCAGAATATCCGGTTCTATAGCACTAAGGCCCCGTTCCGTCATCTCGACGAGAGAACTGAGAATGGGCGGTGACATGTAATGAAACCCGTTTCTAACTGACTCGATTGCCTCTTCTAATTCGTCTATCGCATCCTCTTTTAAGAGATATCCCGAAGCACCGGTCTTAATCGCTCTCCTGATATAGCCTTCATCATCGTACATCGAAAGAAATATCACGTCGGCACCCAGATCCTTTTCCTTCAGTTTTCGTGCCGTCTCAAGTCCGTTTAGCCGGGGCATCGAGATGTCGATTATCGCGATATCCGGTTCGTGCTCCTCGATCAACTCGAGCGCTTCGTAACCGTCCCCTGCCTGTCCGACTATTTCAAACGATTCTTTACCGGCCAGAAGCGTTTCGATCCCCTGCCGAACCAGAGTATGATCATCGGCAAGGACGATCTTTATTTTATCCTCATCCCCTGCCCTGCCCGACTTTGATTCGCCTCCGGAGCTTGTGCTGTCGGATGCACCATCTTTCTCGGGTGTCAGTGATAATACCATAATTGGATCACCTATAGTTTAACCTAATCTACAACAGGATAAACGGGCGGGTCGTACTAAATTTAGTGGAAAAATGAGCCAAAGACGCGCTAAGTCGTGGTGAGAGATAGTGGAGTTGGTCAGGACAGGGGCAATTGGATCACGGCCCTGGTCCCCTCGCCTTTTTCGGAAAAGATATCGAACTCCCCTCCGGCGATATTTATATTCTCCCGAATTCCTTTGAGGCCCAATCCGGATTCCTCGACGACTTCATTCGGATTGAAACCTTCTCCGTCATCGATCACGGAGAGTTCGAGGATCGAATCCCTGTTGGTTAGATTCACTTCGACTTTTTCCGGGTTCGCGTGTTTAACCGCGTTATTCAATAACTCCTGAATCGCCCGATAGATAATCGCCTTTTTTTCTTTTGCTTCTATTTCCCTCGCCAGAGTCAAAGAAGCCGAGAACTCTATATCGGTCGAGGAGTCGAAGTTTTCGACAAGTTCCCTTAAAGCTGGCTTCAGCCCCAGTTCATCGAGCGAAGACGGCCGAAGCATATGGGAAAGGTCCCGACTCTCGTCAATCGCTTCTCCGAGCAGCTCTTTGACTTCCCGCAGCCGGGAGTCATCCAGGTCTTTATCCAGAATATCCAGCTTCATCTTTGCCCCCATCAAGGTCTGACCCAGCTGATCGTGTAACCTCTTTGCAATTCGACCCCTTTCCTCTTCCCGGGCGGATATCAGTTCTTTCCAGAGCTTCTGAAGTTTTACTTCTCTTTCCCTGAGGGATTCGTTCTTCTCTCTAAACAGTCGGGCAAAGATCTGGACAGTGTAGGCTGTGGTAACGTATAACCCAAAACCCCCTGCAAGTATGGTGGTCGTCACGTAAAAAGAGTCCTTATACAGGGACGGATTATCCAGGAATATCGACCAATGCGAGATGAGGCCGAAATATTCAGCATAACTAATTCCGGCAAAAAAGGCAATAGCCAGAAAAGTAATGGTCCATGCCTTTTTCCGGGGCAGGAAAAAGTTGGCATAAAGAACTGAAAAAATGTAATACGAGACTCCGATCCACTCTACTCCGCCAATTATATGAATCAAATACGTAAGGATAGCTACTTCGATAATGAAGTAACCAAAATGGATGTTATTTAACCCTTCTTTCGACTCCTGAGCCTCTATCAGCCTGGAAAAAGGGATCGTAATAACTCCCCACATCATCGGGGAAAATATGAGAGGAAGGGGAAAATTCAGTCCAGCCCCAAACCGGAAGTAGAGGGCAAGAGCAGAAAATAACCCCAGGGTCATCCGGCGCACCCTGATTGTCTGCTGGATAATCTCCTTTAGCTCTCCTATCGTCCGCCTTTCCTGTCCCGAATCCATAAAATCCCCCATTTTCTCTCCAGGTTCTCGGAGGTAATCGTTTCCACTAACAGGTTAGATGAAAAGCAGCAGCTATTTCCCTGCTTTCGGCTTTCTTCTTCTGGTTAAAATAGTCAACTGCTTCACCCGTTTTCCCTGACCAGAGTTCGATACCGTGCTTGCTCAAATAATCACTTACGTCTTTGTCGATATTCATTCTGCCACTGCTGCCCGTCCCAACTACCAGCAGGTCGGGCTCTTTTTCGACAATCCAGGTCAGATCATCGGGCTGGAGAAGATGACCCCGCTCCCTGATCCAGCCCGATTTGACCTCTTCGTCACATATCATCAGATCATCTCTGTATTTCTCGCCATCAATTAACATGCGGCCAAAAGAATAAGACTCGATCATTGTAAAAGCCACCTCCTGTACCAGAAGTTAAGCCGATATAATTATAGTCACCGGTGCAACCAACCGAAACCCGATTTTCACCCCCGCGCTTATCCGTTATAATTAATAAAAAAATACGGACATCTCCAAAATTCGGAGGTAAGCTTGAACTGGTTTAGGATCAAGCTAGACGACAAACTTAACAAGAAGCCGCGTTACTTCGTTTTACAAACGCTTCTGGCATTTGTCTCCCTGGCCGTTGCCCTGGCACTACTGGGTATTATGGGACGCAGGGCCCTTGTCGCTGCTCTCGGCTCTTCTCTTTTTATCGGATTCTTAACTCCGAACAGTTACACCGCCAGGGCTCGGAATATGGTCGGCAGTCATATACTTTCCGGAGGAATTGGCATGGGGGTACACCAGCTACTGAAGTTTTTCCCGGAAACTCAGGCCACTCTGATAATCCTGAGTTCTCTCGCGGTAGCCCTGAGCATGTTCGTCATGGTTATCACTGATACCGAACACCCACCTGCTGCTGGAACTGCCCTGGGACTTGCGACGGCTGGTGGCGGGCTTTCATTTTTATTTATCGTGGCGAGTGTAAGCATTATCGCCCTGCTTAAACGTCTACTCGACCCCTGGCTCGCCGATCTCGTGTAAATCCGAGGGAGTTTTGATAATTCGCCATCCCCCCTTGAATCTATCTGAATACGATACCAAGAACGATGCTCCCCAGAGCAGCAAAGACGCCGGCCGAAAGCAACGCACCGGATAAAGAAAAGCTCCCGGCAATCGTGGAAAAAGTCCAGGTACCGAAGGCAGCACCAAAGGTCCCCAGCGTCCCCCTGATCCCCATTGCGATCCCCCTGTCTTCTTCCTCGGTATTTTTACCTATTATATCAAAGACAATCGGCAGATATAGTCCGGAGCCCAGCCCCCAGAGCGCCGAAAACAGGGCCAGCAGAACGAGGCTTTCCGTCAGAGAGACGAGGACGATAAACATTCCGGCAATTACCGTGCTCGTGATCAGTACCTTGAAGTTGCCGAAACTCTTCGTCAATTTTCTGCAGGCAAGCTTAATAAAGGTGGAGGTAGTAACCCTGATGGAAATCAAAATCCCGATGAAAAAAGAGGCCACGCCGACCTCACTAAAATATAACGGCACGACGGAAGCGCCGAGGCCAAAAGTCATAAACACGATAAACGAAAAAAGTGAGGCAAAAAGCAGGTCAGAATTACTTTTTAACAGGCGCCAGCCCTCCAGATACGATTTCATAGACGGGTATATCGGAAAAGAAGACGGCGAAACCGAGGACATTTTGATGAAGTTCCTGACCGATTCCCTCCTGGTCATGTCACTGCTTTCGAAATAGAAAAGCCATGAGAGGTATACCAGAACCAGGGACACGATGGTCAACGTGAAAAATACCCAGACCATACCGAAATTATCCTTGATATAACCTCCGGTGGGCGATCCGATCAACCAGCCCAGGCCAACGGAGAAGGAATAAACGGGTAACGCATTGGAGGAACTGGTGATGTAGGACGGAACCGTTACCCAGGTTATCGAATTGGCAAGTCCGAGGAAAATTTCACCCAGGAATAGCAGGGGCCAAATCTTGATCGAAAGCAAAAAGGCAATTGATGCAGAAAGGTAAAGCAAGGAGCCGAGAAGTACGGGTCGATGGTGTCCGATCAGATCGGACAGACGACCGAGAGGAATCCGGGTAACAGCCTGCAGCAGATAATAGAGAAGGACAAGATTTCCAATCAGAGCTACCGGCATCCCTATTTCTCGGCCAAATATCGGAATATATGGAATTATATTGCTGACCCCGAAGGTGCAGAACAGGGAGAATACAACCAGAATTTTAGCGTCTCTTTCAATATGGAACACTTTCGCACACCCCCTGCTTGACTTCTGCAGTCACCGCTTCGCCCCTCGGTTAACCAATTAGCGTTAATGCAATTGGAATTACGAACAGGACCGGAATCTTCGAGAAAGAATCATCTCCGGAAGCTCTGCCTGGAGAATTTTATCAGATTTTAACTTCCGATCATTTTACCTACAAGGGTCGGCAAAGGCAACCATTCCAGTTCCCCTGAAAGGCCGAGATCGGAAGCAGTAATTCCGGATACTTGCGGTTTTAACGACGGGCAAGCAAAACTAGCAAATCATAAATGAAATTTTATATAAGGACTTGATCCGGTGTTCAAAATGAAGAAAAACAACTGTATAATTAGTTTATACTACCATGACAGAAAATATAGAAATAAAAAACAGAGAGGAGTTACTTACCGGTCCGTCTCGGGAGGAACGGAAGAAAGCCCTGGACCTTTTCGAGGCCGGGATAAATTCCGTTCTTCCAAATCGCGTAATCAGGTCTCACCTGACACTGGAAGGGGACCGACTCGTTTCTGGCGGAAAGGAAATAGATCTGAGGAAGATAGATCGAATTGTAGTAGTTGGAGCGGGTAAAGCCGGATACGGGATGGCGACAGCAATTGAAAAAGTGCTTGGGTCTCGGATTTCCGATGGACTGGTGATTATCAAGGACGAAATCGGTAAAAACGATCTGAAACGGATAAAGGTCGCTCGTGGTTCCCATCCGGTTCCAAGCCGGAGCGGCGTAGATGCAGCGGAGGAACTTCTCCAGCTTGCCAGAAGCGCCGGAAGTGATGACCTGATAATAACTTTGATATCCGGTGGAGGTTCCTCATTGCTTTCCCTGCCCAAACGGGGTGTTGACTTCGAGGAATTTACCGAATTGACAGAACGTCTGCTCTCTTCCGGGGCTTCAATCGGAGAAATTAACGTTATCAGAAAAAACCTTTCCCGGATAAAAGGGGGCAGGCTTGCCCGAGAAATTGACCCCGCCCGGGCCCTGGGATTGATAATGTCGGACGTAGTTGGCGATAACCTGAGCACAATCGCTTCCGGCCCGACTGTTCCGGAAGAATCCCACCCTGAAGATGCCCTTGCAATTCTCGAAGAGTACGAAATACTCGAAGGCCTGACCACTATAGAGAACTCTCTGAGCCACGGCGATAGTTCTTCCACGCCGGTCCGGAGAAACGAATTTCAGAATTTCGACGTTGAGAACCAGATAGTAGCCAGCAATATGACTGCCTTAAAAGAAATGGCCTGCAGGGGCGAGGAAAACGGTTTAAATACTCTAATTCTTTCTTCCCGCCTGGAGGGGGAAAGCAAATACGTGGGAAAGACCTTTGGTCAGCTGGTCCGCTCGGTTTTCGAGGAGGAACATCCGCTAGAGAAACCGGCCCTTCTCCTTTCGGGAGGGGAAACAACGGTAAGTCTCGGCTCAAAACTCGGCGGCGGCGGACCAAACCAGGAATTCACCCTCGCGGCCGGGCTGGAAATCAACGGCCTGGACGATGCAGTAATTGGAGCAATCGATTCAGACGGGGAGGACGGCAGCACGAAGATCGCCGGGGGACTGATCGGCGGAACCGGTAATCCGAACCGAGAGAAAATCTTCTCCCGTCTCCGCGATCACGATTCTTCCCGGGCACTGAGAGAACTCGACGGAGCGATTATCACGGGCCCCACCGGAACAAACGTAAACGATCTGAGACTCGGGTTGCTCCTTTAGCCAGAAGTTCTTATTACCGATTGATTATTCGCCCAGCGACACTACCCGAAAATCTCCTCGTACTCATCCACTACGTCCTCGCTGAAGCTGATTATCCCCTGTTCGGTCTTGTGATGGCCGATCATTTTTCCCATCACCTTAAACGGAATAGTAGCCACGTCGGCACCGGCCTCGGCTACTTCTCTGACCTGTCGGGAATTCCTTAAGCTGGCAGCGAGAACCTCCGTATCGTAGTCGTAGTTGCTATAAATTTGTTTTATCGACGCAACTGCCTCCGCTCCACTGGAAATTCCGGCGTCGCTTATTTTTTCCCGGACTTCTGCTACCTCTTCATCGGAAAATATATCTTCCAGGCCATCTCCCTCGAGATAATCGTATCTATCTTTCAAAGTGATATAGGAACTATGCTTTAACCAATCCGAATCGTGATAGGCACTTTTGGGATAATCCTCGCCTCTGGTTAAGCCGACTTTTGACCTTATAAAGTCATCGATCCGACCGGCAAAGGGACTGACGTACTGTGTCCCGGCTTTTGCCGCCAGCAACGCTTGCTCTGGTTTCATAATCAGTGTCGTATTGGTAGGTATTCCTTTTCCGGAAAGTTTATTCAACGCTTTAAGCCCCTCGTAATCCCCGCTTGAGCTTCTGGAGGAATTCGTATTTACGGGTATCTTAACGACGACGTTGTCGTTAACCGGATTGAACTCTTCGTACAAAAATTCCGCCTGTTCGACCATTTCTTCAGCAGTTAAGCCAATTACTTCAAGGCTGATCGGTCCTTCCACCGTACGACATATTTCCCTGATATATTCTTTCATGTCGACGTTACTTCTGTTTTCAACTGCTTTTTTTATAAGAGAGGGATTGGTAGTTACGCCATCCAGTATCCCCCACGAATTAGCTTCTTTTATCTCGTCTAACTCAGCCGTATCGACAAATACCTTCATAAAACCACCTCGATTTATTATAGCCATTGGGAACGGCCGGGTAAAGGAATTGAGGTTGTCAAATAGAATCGACGCGGACTAAAAGACGATTTCCTCGAGAGAGGAAAAAGCTAAAGGAAGAGACCAGTTAGACCACAAGACACAGAACTATTAGCCTGCAGTAGCAGGACCGGGTTCAAAAACCCATCGCTGCTTCCGGTGAGGGGTACTTTGATCTCCCCTCACCGAAAGGCATTTGATTTCAACACTAATCAGTTACAGGTATTACAGGAGAAGAAGGGCCATAGACCGCCACCACAGCAAGAGGAACTGCTCTGGCAACAAGATCTAGTTTCATTGACGAAAAAAGTCGTACTAAGCGAGCCACAGCATTGCGTTTCTATCGTTACGGTATAACGGCCCGGGTCGACCATCTGACCATTATTGTTTTGCTGATCCCAGACCCAGCTCCAATCACGACCGGGAGCGAAGCCTTCGGTAAACCCGCGACTGAAAACTATTTCTCCGCCACAGCACCGATCGTTCTTTTTGACATAGAGTTTCTCAAATTTTAGATTGCAGTCTCCACAATTGGAAAAACTGACCGTGACGTTTTCTCCGGTTTCGTAACGGTTACACGTAGTATCCAGCCTGGTGTAAAAGCCACCGCAGCAGCACGAACACCTGGGTGCTCTGACCTCGTACTGCACCCTAAAATCCGTCCGGTATATACCGCAACACTGGGTTTCCAGAAGGGCAAAGTAGTGACCGGTATCTACCTGTTCTCCGGAATCTCCTATCTGGTTCCACTGCCATACCCACTCTGATGAGCCAACCGAAACGTTCTCGTTGATCGTTTCAGTGTAGACAACCTTTTCGCTTGACCCAACCTCTTCAATCTCTATGGATTCAATTTTATATTCGTCCTGCAGCACGGATAATGAAAGTTGGATAGTCTCACCCGGAGCGTACGTCTTCTGTGAGGGTTTAAACGACGTATACCGAGCCGGACACTCGGGTTTTTCCATATACAGGCAACAATCTTCTTTCTGCGCCCCTGAAACGGCTACGGAAAACGCAAGGAGCAATAAAGCCAATATCAAAATACCCAACCTGCTTCTCTTTAAACTCTCCATAATACTTCACCTCCTTGATGAAATAATTCTAATTGGATTCTATATCAAATCGGGATTATAATCAATTTAGACTCAGCCGAAATCGAAATGAGTTGACAATCACGATCGCAAACCCTGCAAATCGAGCTCTCTTAGAAGCTCTTCCGTCGGAGTTCCGCGAGCGTCATACCCTCTTAACTCGTAGTAACTCTTTAACATCTCGTCCAACTCTTTCTGGGGGAGATCTTCCCCTTCGGTCACACCGGATTCAAGAGGTTCCTTTAACCTCGCTGGTAGATCATCCTCCGCCGCGGAGTAACCTTCTCCAGCAGCCAGCAATCTCAACAGCACGTAGTTTCTCTCTCCGATTTTCAACATCGCTTCCGGCGATAAACTCTTACCCGTAACGGCGTGCAGTATATCGCGAACGGTATCGAAGGAATAGTTTTCCCCGACCATATCAGTAGTAAAAGCACACATTATAAGAGAATTATTAAATGACCTCAGGTCCTCAAATAGCTTTGCCGGCCGGGCTTTTCCCTCGTAGCTAAACCTATCCTTCGGCTCGGTGACTCCAATTTCAGGGGCCAGAGGTTCTTCCTCCAGCATTGTATCGTGTGCTCCTTCCATATGATTTGCACCTCTCGGAGTAGTGGCGTAACTAATGCCTAGCCCTTTTTTACCCCGTGGTTCGTGCATCGGAACTTCCTGACCTTTTATTTCAACGGCGAAGTCAGTCCCCAGTTCCTCCTCAAGTTCCTCAACTCCTTTTGCCAGTTCTTTTCCCAGCCCCTCCCGATGCGCTATTTTCTCGACGAGGTCGACGATTACTTCCGGGTCCCCCCAGCTAACGTCTTCCTCCAGCAGGCCCTTTTCACTTGCTTCCATGGCAAAGGCAATCGTATCGCCGGTAGATATAGTATCCAGGCCGTACTGGTTACACTTCTGGTTTGCCAGGGCTATTGCATCTAGATCAGAGTTGAGACAGAGGGAGCCAAAGGCGGCAACGGTCTCGTATTCCGGACCTCCGTACTCCGGTCGGACCTCCTCACCTTTGAACTGGGTTTCCACAACTCGTTTACATCTAATCGGGCAGGCATGACAGGTATCCCTCTCCTTAAGTATGGTCTCGGCCATCTTTTCGCCGCTTATCGCTTCCGCTCCGGAAAAACTACCGGACCGAAAATTCTTCGTCGGCAGAATCCCCGCTTCGTCGAGACCATTGATCCCTCTGCTCGTACCGTATTTTCCAAGCGAATCCTCTTTGCTCTGAACCAGATCCCGCGCGAACTCCCCCTTTAATTTTTTAAGCCCTTCCGGGTCATTTATTTCTTTTTCCTCCGTTCCGGCCACGGCAATCCCTTTGAGCTTTTTGCTCCCCATAACGGCGCCGAAACCGGGCCTTCCGGCAGATCTATTTCTATCGTGAATTACACAGGCATAGTTGACCAGGTTTTCTCCGGCTTTTCCGATAGATGCAACTTTCATATCGCTACCTTCAGCTTCTCGCACTTCGCTTTCGAAAGTAGCCGTATCCAGCCCCCAGTATTTTTCTGCAGACTCGATTCTAGCCTCTCCATCCCTGAGAACGAGGTATTTTGGAGTCTCGGAAGCGCCTCTTATTATCAGACCGTCGTAGCGGGATTTTCCAAGCTCCTGCGCGAAAAAGCCTCCAACGTATGAGCCACTTACTGCGTTAGTTTTCGGGGATTTCGCCATCACAACGTGTCTGCCCGCGCCAGGTATGCTTAAACCCTGCAGGGGACCCGTGGAAAAGACCACGATATTCTCAGGCCCGAGTGGTTCCACGCCCCGTTCTAATTCTTCAAAAAGTATGCGAGCCCCGATCCCCCTGCCCCCGAGAAACTTTTCAGTCCATCTTTCAGGAATACTGTAATCAGTTACTTCTTCCTCAGTCAGAGACACGTCAAGATAACGGCCGAAGTAACCCTTCATCTTTTAACCTCCCGTTAACTTTTCTGGTCAAGATAAATAGTCCCATCCGGCGCGGATCAGCACAATCAACTGCGCTTACCCGCCCGGATGTCCTTCAAACCGAAGCCGGTTATAGGTATTAGTACTTCCTCACCTGATTCAAGCAGCCCCAGTTCATCCAATTTCTTTAAACCCGCAACTGGTGCGGCAGAAGTCGGTTCGGAATATATTCCTTCCCGCCGGGAGAGGTCCCGGTGTGCCTTTACGATACTTTCTTCTTTCACCGAAAGAGCCCGACCACCGCTATCACGTATTGCCGAGAGAATTTCCCTACCTCTTTCCGGTTTTCCAATATGGATTCCCTCCGCCACAGTCGGCTTGACCTCTACCGGTCTTACTTCTTTCCGCGAGCCCTCGAAGGCCCGAACTACGGGATCACACGATTCCGACTGAACCCCGTAAAGCCGCGGAAGCTGGTCGATCCAGTTCAGGCGAATCAGATCACGAAAACCGCGGTAGATCCCGACCAGAAGAGCCCCGCCTCCGACCGGCAGCACCACGTGTTCCGGAGGCTTCCAGTCAAAGTATTCAGCTATCTCGTAAGCTACGGTCTTCATACCCTCCGGAAAATATGGACTCAAATTATGTGAGGCATAATAAGTATCTTCATCCATCGTGTCTTCGCGAATTTTTTTAGCCGTGTTCTCTCTTGGACCGGGTACTGTAAGTAATTCTGCGCCGTAGCTTTCAACCTGTTTTATCTTCTCTCCCGAGGCCTTCTCCGGCACGTAAATAGTACAATCGAAACCCGCCTTCGCGGAGTAACCGGCCAGCGCGGCTCCGGCATTACCGGACGAATCGTCGGCGACCTTTTTTACTCCCCATTCTTTGGCTTTCGATACCGTCATCGCCACACCGCGATCCTTGAAGGATCCCGTCGGGTTACTGTACTCCAGCTTAAAATAAAGAGAAATTTCCCCTTCATCGACCAGCGAGGAAGACTGGACAACTGGCGTTCCTCCTTCCCCCAGAGTAATTGGCTCCTCCTCTAATGGTAGTAATTCTCTGTAGCGTTGTAGACTTCGCCCTCTATTGTCGAGTGCTTCTCTATCAAGATCCCTCCTGATCCGATCGAAATCGTAATCAATCGTCAGCGGAGAACCGCACTCCGGACAGACCGTGACAGGATTATCCCCCGATACGACCATCCCGCACTCTTTACAGTATATTTTCTCCACGTACATTATAATTACCCCGAATTGATCTTAGTCTTTTAGCTCAACGTTGCTTCATTTCAAATAATCATTCGTCCATCGATATTACTCTGAAACCAGAAGTTCTTTTTACGATGACCGGAATCGGACTACCCTGACCGAGTATAAAGACTAATTCTTCTCGGAGCTCAAAGCAAACAGGGTAGTCTAAACAGAAGCAAATAAGAACTAGCCCCTTGAACGGGTTTACGGAGAGACAATTCTAAGCTTAATTTCAGAAATTTACCCCGGGGGTAATGACACGGCTCCGGCGATCAGTTATTATTCATATCACGATTCTATTTTCG
>CAZRDU010000021.1:0-22570 GCA_964599005.1 uncultured Thermotogae bacterium | reverse complement strand
ATAGAAATATGTCTTAAGGTCGTTAAGTTCTATTAATGGCATAAATCCCCCAGAGAAAAATATTTACCTCAGATGATAGACAGGAACAAACTACTTAACATAAAAAAAGCTGCCAACACCGAGGTAGCAGTCCTTTTAGGATCAGTTTGCTCGTCCCTGCCAAAAACGGTACTAGAACCGCCGGCACCAAAAGCACCACCCAATCCGGCATGTTCACTCATCTGAATTAACACTATACCGATAAGACCAACTGAACTCAAATAAAATATCGCCCTTATAATTATAGCTAACATCTTACCTCCAAATTATCTTATTACTTCTCTTAGTTCATCGCAAACAAAAACAACCAGGGGACTAGCTTTCTAGTAAAAACTTAATTAATTTCATGTCTTTGTCAGTGGTCAATTTGACGTTGCCCTTTTCGCCAGAAACGATTATAGGTTCAACTCCTCCGAGAGCCATTACAGCCCCGGCGTCGTCGGTAAAATAGCTGCCCTCTTCCGAAGCGTCTTCCAGGGCTTCTCCCAGCAAACTTCTCTTAAAGCACTGCGGAGTCTGGACTTTCACCAGTTTGTCCCTATCTACTGTTTTACCGGCTAATTTTCCGTCAATTTCTCGTATCGTATCAACGGGTTTTACACCTGGAAAAGCAGCTTTTTGCTCCAGCGTTGCCTGAAGTAAATCACTTACCAGACCAGTACTGAAATTTGGCCGGGCGCCATCGTGAATAAATACGTAATCCGTATCCAGCGCCTTTAAACCGGCCCAGGAGGAATCCTGGCGTTTTTCTCCCCCGGGGACCAACTTCACTGTCCCATCGGGTTGAAATTCATTGAGTATTCGCTCCTCCATCAAACTCCTATCTTCCTCGTTAAATACAAGGACAATATCATCGACCGTCCCGGAATTCAAGAAAGTTTTTATGGAATAACTTAAAACCGGCTCGCCCCTAATTTCCCGATAGACCTTATTGATTCTGCCATTCATCCGGTTACTCTCACCAGCGGCCAATATTACAGCCCCGACCGAATTATCACGATACATTGCGTGGAAAACTATTCTTCCTTGCTTTTAGATCTTGTAATTTGAGTCAGGTCTTTCTCCGGGAGAGAAACGGAGAAAATCTGCCAGGAATCCGTGCGGTCGGAATTAAATACTACGTCAGATGAACCATTCCATCTGGGATTTACGTCCTGAGACTTGTTCTCCGTAAGTCGTTTTTCATTCCCACCGTTGGCATCGATTACGTAAATATCGGTATTGTCATTTCTCTGAGAAACGAATACAAGCCTCTCCCCTTCTGGGCCCCAGTCCGGGCCCCAATCGTCTGACTTGTTATCAGTAATTTTCGTTCTTTCTCCGGTCTCAGGATTCATTACGTAGAGCTCAAAATCCTTTCCGTCCTTACTGGAAAAAACTATTTCATTCCCACCCGGCTTTACACTTGGCTGCCAGTTCTGTATATCCGGTCCCTGATTGAATAGAGAACAGCCCGTCAGAGAAAAAATTAACCCTCCAACAAGTAATCCCAAAAGCAGTAACCTCTTCATGCTATAGTCTCCACCTCTCAAATACGTCCTAGTTTGTTTTCTCGAACCACTCGTGCCAAAAAGTCCCCTATTAACCCATAATAAACCTAAACTGGGTAAAAAAACAGGACATCAATAAGAAAGTTTAGGGCTGACTTGACCTTTTTGCAATGTTATGATATCCTTAAATTCGCTTTGGAAACCACTTATAAAACTTACAAAACGAGTGATACATTCTGTCAAAGACTTGGACAGTTAAAGAAATATTAGACTGGACCAGGGATTATTTTAAGGGGGCGGGGATCGAAAGATCCCGACTGGAAGCCGAACAGCTTCTTGCTTACACGCTGGACGTGGATCGCATCCATCTCTATCTTAACCCTGACAGACCCCTGGATCAAAAGGAACTGGATCAGTTCCGTCCGTTGATCCGTGAGAGAAAATCAGGGCAACCACTTCAATACATTACCGGGCAGACGTCTTTCATGGGGCTCTCTTTAAAAATAGACGAGAGGGCGTTAATTCCGAGACCGGAAACGGAAGAGTTAACCGAAGAAATTCTGGCTCAATTCAGAAACGAGAAAAACTTAGATGTACTGGATATGGGGACGGGTTCAGGGGCCATTGCTATAGCCCTTTCACGTTTCCTCGTGGAGCCAAACGTAACTGCGGTTGATAAGAGCCCCAAGGCACTGGAACTCGCCCGAAAAAACGCAGAAGCCAACGATTCATCCTCAAAAATCGAATTTAGACAATCTGATTGGTTTACTGATATCGCCGGTACATACGATATTATCGTATCGAATCCTCCTTACGTGGCTACCGGAGATATCGCTGACTTGAAAGAAGAAATAAAAGATCATGAACCGTTAAAAGCCCTGGATGGAGGGGAAGAAGGCCTGGTTGAGATCAAAAATATCCTCCAGAAGGCCGACCAATACCTAAAACCCGAAAGCGGAGTTATTTTCCTGGAAATCGGGCACAATCAGGGAGAAGCGGTCAGAGATTTTGCATCTTCTCAAAACTTCACTGATATAAACTTATTGACTGACACACAGGGAAATGACCGAATAATCCATGGAAGGAAAGGGAATAAACATGTCGAAAATTGTTCAAATAGCTGAGTTATCCGTATATGGTGAAGAGGACGAAGTTCTTCTCGAAAATCTTAGTTTTACAGTCGATAGGGGGAAGATTGCCCAGGTTACCGGACTAACCGATTTGCAATACAGTACTCTCTTCGATGTATTAACCGGAGAACTTACTCCTGATTCCGGCCAGGTCGTCCTTGACGATAGAAATATTGTCAGGTTGAGCCGGAAAAAAAGAAAAAAAATGTTGCGCGAAGAGGTAAGTTTTTTGCCTCGGGATTTTGTCCTTCCCGTAAAGAAAACTATCCTCGGTACTCTAAAATTTAAACTGGAAATAACCGGTAAACCGCCGGAGTTTCAGGAAAGGCTCGAAGAAACTTTACGGCTTACGGGGTTATCAGGGGATAAGGATATTAACCCTGGAGAAGGTAGCGAAGTTTTACGGACCAAAACGGGACTGGCATTGTCAATAGTTAATAACCCCAACCTTTTAGTTTGCCATAAGCCCTTTATCGACTTAAACTCTAAAGAAACGGAGTCAATTATAAAAATTCTAGAGGAGATAAAATCACAAAAGGATATTTCCTCATTGTTATTGACCGGTGAAATTCCAAACCATCCGGAAGGGGTCGAAGTTATAGAAAGCAACCTGGACAGCAGAGTTATAAGCTAAGCTAAATATGACTAAATTTTTCTACTTTACCAAAGAGTTTGGAAGCCTGATGGACCGAAAGAAATGGGCAAAAACCCTTGGCGCCCTCGCAACCATCTTTGCCTTTATAGTTCTCATATACGTATTGTTGCTCCCAAAGGACCAACCGCTTCAGGTTTCGACGGGACTGGAAAAGTTTCCCGACGCCCACAGGACACTTGCCCAGATCCAGAGTGGGCTTTCAACAACGGAAATAAACAATTTATATCTTTCATTGCGCAGGCTTGAATCCGTAGATAATTTGATACTTGTACTCGCGGAAGAAGTAGACCAGGGAATAATCAACGTCCCTCCGGAGGTATCGAAGAATTCCGATTTCTTTCTCATCAAGACTTCTGATAGGGACCAACTCCTAAACGAACTAAAAACCCAGCCAGATATTACCATGGTAACACGTCTTTCGGGCCAGGCCCAGCGGGGAACCAAGGAGCCCTTAACTCTCTGGGTCAAGGTATTGATTTTAGTCCTGGGCGTGGTGGTTGCCGGAACGGGCTTCTACTTACTCAGATCCGTAACGCGGGACCTCCTTAAAAGCTGGCGGGGAGAGTTACAAATAATTAAATACTCCGGTCTGACGAAACTATCGGTAAAGGCCCCTCTCGTGTTGCTTAGCACCGGACTGGGTCTTGCCGGATCGGTTTTAAGCGTTTTACTTTTATTCGCCCTTTCTACATGGGCTAACAGTGGTATCTGGATTGCAGAAAAACTCCCGGGGCTATTAAACAATACTTCCCTGCTTATCATCACGCTCTGGTCACTACTCCTGGGAGTCGTTCTTGGCTTTCTTGCCTCTCTTTCCAGCCTCCGGGCGGTGGATGAGGCATGGAAGATGGACAAGGTAAAAAAAGAATGAACAGGTGATTCTATTTGGACAGGAAAACTGCTTTGCAGCTAGTCGAGGACAACGTATCCGAAGCTAATTTGATAAAACATATGAAGGCCGTTGAGGCTGGGATGAGAGAACTTGCCCGCCACTTCGGTGAAGATGAGGACGAATGGGGTATAGCCGGACTACTCCATGATCTCGATTACGAGGAAACCGAAGACGAACCTGATAAACACGGTCTGCTGACGGTAAAAAAACTGGAAGAACGTGATGATATAACCAGAGTTCAGCTCGATGCGATCAAAGCTCATGCAGGACAAAAGGACCCTGAAAACAAGATGGAAAAATCCATCTACGCCACGGACCCTCTGACGGGTTTGATCGTGGCAGGTGCCCTCGTACATCCGGAAGGATTGGAGGAAATGGACCCAGAATTTATCAGAAACAGATACGAAGAAAATAGCTTTGCAAAATCCGTAGACAGGGAAGCAATTGCCACGTGCGAGAACCTCGGTTTCGAGCTCGAAGAATTTTTTGGGATAGTACTTTCAGGAATGCAAAATATCCAGGGGGAACTGGGACTATAACAACAGTCAAGCCACAGTCAATTGATTGCTTCCTGCGCCTCCGGGGCAGAATCCCTCTTTTAAACCAGGTAAAGCTCTAAATACTATCGATTAGGGGTAATTTTTTGGGGGGGAGGTTACGGACAAATCATCCTTTAATCCTCCCCCGACAAGCGTAAAGAGCTATACGAAAGTAAGGCGAGCCATTTCTGCTCCATCGCCTCTTCTTGGCGGAAGTCGCAGAACGCGAGTATAGCCACCCTGTCTTTCTTCGTAATTATCTCCAATCTCTTCGAATAACTCGGACACAGCCTCTTTATCATTTAAAAAGCTAAAAGCCCTTCTTCTGGCGTGCTCGTCTCCTTTCTTGGCGAGAGTTACCATCCTGTCAGCGTAACGACTGGCTTCCTTTGCTTTAGATACCGTCGTATCCACTTTGCCAGATTTTATGAGATCTTTTATCAGGTTGGCTAGCAACTGTTTTTCGTGACTTGACTCCGCCAACCTCCAACCTTTCGTTTTATGATCCATTGTCCCCTTCCTCCTCATCTGCTAAAGAATAACCTAGCTCGTCCAGTTTGTCTTCGACTTTTTGTAATGTCTTACTCCCAAAACCATGTATATCAAGTAGCTTATCAGCCGTCTGGTCAAGTAAATCTTCCAGAGTTTCCACTCCTTTTTCCTGTAAAAGATTACAGGCTCGCTGGTTAAACCCGAGATCCTCAAGTCTCTCTTCGAACTCCTCCGGTATTTCTTCTTCTACTTCCTGCAGGGTTCCAAGCTCTCCAAACGGGTGCTCGGGTAAGTTAGAGAACAACTCGTACCTTCTGGCCAGAATACGCGACGCACGGCCCACTGCTTCTTCCGGTCTTATACCTCCATCAGTCTCTAACTCGATCTCCAGGCGATCACAATCTTCCTTTCCCCCGGCTCTTACGTTATCTACGTCAAAGTCTACTGTCTTTACAGGCGAAAAATCCGAATCTATCGGAATCACCGAGAGTGGCGAATCTTCGACTTTGTTCTCGTCAGCGGAGCGATAGCCCATGCCCGCTTCCACGTCCATCTCCATATTCAGTTCGGCTCCGTCCGATAGATGAGCCAGGGTATGATTCTGATTTATAACTTCAATTCCGGACTCGACCTGTAGATCAGCTGTCGTTACTTCACCAGTCTCAGAGGCCTCGAGATACATTTTCCTCTGCTCGGAACGGTCGAGTCGAAGAGATATTTCCTTTACGTTCATTATAATTTCAATGACGTCTTCTCTTACGCCCTCAATGGTATCGTATTCGTGATATTTTCCATCAAATCTAACTCTGGTTACGGCAGCACCGGGTATCATCGACATCAGTACACGACGCAATGAATTACCCAGAGTTGTCCCCATACCTCGTTCTAGCGGACCTACTACCAGGCGACCGTGCTTGCTGTCGAGTTCTTCGAAATGTACATCTTCTGGCTCAATATATTCTAACATTAGCCCTCCGCTATTCCTTAATTACTTTATCGAGAATAGAACTCTACAATTCGATTTACCTGAAGTGACTCCTCAACATCCTCAATAGCGGGTTCGGATAGGACGGAAGCCCTCATATTATTGGGCTCCACGTCAATCCAGGTTGGAACACGAGGGCCCTCATCCTTTACGAGGTTTCTCAGGCCTTCTTTACTGCTCGAATTGTCCTTGTAAGCAACTATATCCCCTTCCTCCGTCATATAAGAAGGAATGTCAATTGAGCGCCCGTTTACCTCAATGTGACCGTGATTAATTAACTGTCTTGCCTGATCCCGAGACTCGGCTAGCCCGCTTCTGTAAAGCACGTTATCCAATCGCCTTTCAAGTGTCTTCAAGAGGGCCTGTCCCGTAACTTCTTTGCTCGAATCCGATTTCTCAAAATAATTCCTGAACTGCTCCTCTCTTATCCCATATATTCGGCGTGCTTTCTGTTTTTCCCTTAATCGAATTCTGTATTGAGACCATCTGGACCTACTTTCCCCGGCCTCTCCCGGTGGGTAAGATTTTCTCGTTAGCGGACATTTATCCGAGTAACATTTTTCCCCTTTCAAAAACAATTTCGTGCCTTCACGTCTGCATTTCTTACATTTCGCTTCCGTATCTCGTCCCATAAGAATAATCCTCCTCCTAACTATGTGCCCGTGGTGTTATATTGGCAACTTTGGTAACCTCAATCCCTGCTCCTTCTATCGTTTGCACGACAGAATTCCTGCCGGAACCAGTCCCTTTCACCGTCACGATAACGGAATTAACTCCGTAATCACGTAACTCTTCGACGAGGTTCTCGGCAGCCACCTGAGCAGCATAAGGTGTACCTTTTCTCGAGCCCTTAAACCCCACGGCTCCCGGAGTAACCCAGGATATAACGTCCCCATCGGTATCTGTCAGCGTCAATATCGTATTATTAAACGAAGCATTGACGTGGACGCGTGCTTTATTTAGCTTTATCTGTTTACGTGCCAATTAAATCTCTCCCTGTTTCATATCAAACTTTACTTTCCGGCCTTTGCCTCTCGGGGTCCCTTCCAGGTTCTTGCGTTGGATTGCGTCTTCTGCCCCCGAACAGGTAAGCCCACTTCGTGTCTTTCCCCGCGGTAACAATTAATATCCTTTAACCTCTGAATATCTGCCTCGACTTTTCGTTCCAGATCTCCTTCCACACGATATTCGTCGATTGCATTCCTCAGTTTTGCGATATCAGCTTCGGTAAGATCGTAAACGAACTCGTCCGGATCTACCCCCGAAGTCTCGGCAACTTCCCTGGCCCTGCTATCCCCGATACCTTTTATATAAGTGAGGGAAATCTTTACCTTTTTGTCCTCCGGAATATCTACACCTGCTAACCTGGGCATCCTAAATCACCTGTTTATTAACCCTGACGTTGTCTATGCTTCGGATTCTTACAAATAACTTCAACGCGTCCGTTTCTTCGTATAATTTTACAGTCATCACAGATCTTTCTAACCGAGCTTCGAACTTTCATGGTACCCCCTCTAAATCAGGACTCTCGATAAACTATCCGGCCTTTGCTCAAGTCGTGGGGTGAAAACTCCACTAAAACCCTGTCCCCGGGAACTATCCTAATAAAGTGCTTTCTAATTTTACCCGATATATGGCATATGGCTTCGTGGCCGTTATCCAATTCCACCTTAAACATTGAATCCGGTAACGCTTCTATGATTTCTCCTCTTTTTCTTATAATGTCGTCATCTTCTTCTTCAGCCATGACTTTTTATAGACCACCCCTGACTAAAACCTCAGGTCCATCTTCCGTAGCCGCTACCATACCTTCAAAATGAGCAGATGGATCACGACCAGCAGTCACCGTAGTCCATCCATCATCAAGAACTTCAACTTTATTCTTGTCAAATTTTACCATCGGTTCAATGCAGAAAACCATCCCTTCTTTTATTCTCTCGCCCGTATCCGGATCTCCGTAATTCGGTATTTGTGGATCCTCGTGCATATCACGACCTATTCCATGACCAACGAACTCCTTTACTACGTGATATCCGTTTTCACGAACGAAGGTCCCAATCGCGTGCGAAATATCACCTATTCGATTTCCGGGAGCCACTTCCTTAATACCTTTTGTAAGAGCCTGATCGGTCACGGAGACCATCTTCAAATTGTCTTCAGGAACATCCCCTATCGGCACTGTAGTGGCAAAATCCGCGAAAAGACCCCTTTTTTCTATCCCGATA
This sequence comes from uncultured Thermotogae bacterium, assembly GCA_964599005.1. Lineage (GTDB taxonomy): Bacteria > Bipolaricaulota > Bipolaricaulia > M55B111 > M55B111 > JAGXLP01. Next base: position 14,123 of record CAZRDU010000021.1, on the reverse strand, counting down.
TCGAGCGAAATGAGATCACCGTCTTCGAGCTCCCTATCTCCTGGAATACCATGAACGATCTCTTCATTTAGTGAAGTGCATAAAGAACTCGGGAAACCGCGGTAGTTTTTAAAAGCTGGATTTCCATCTGCCTCGTGAATTAACTCTTCAGCGTATTTATCCAGGGCTCCGGTAGTAATTCCGGGCTGTACTTTATCAACTACTTTACCCAGTATCCGCCCAAGAATTTTAGCGTTTTCTCGCATAATTTCAAGTTCTGAACTAGACTTCACCTTAATCATCAAACGCACCTAGGATATGGCCCCCTGGAGTTCGGCATAAACCTCGTCCGGTTTTTGCTCGCCATCTACCCCGACCAGAAGACCCTTCTCTTCGTAGTAATCAATTAACGGGGCAGTTTCATCGAGAAAAGTTTCAAACCTATCCCTGATAACTTCAGCTTTATCATCATCTCGCTGGTACAATTCCCCTCCGCATTCGTCACAGATTCCTTCTCGATTCGGGGGTTTGAACAAGGTATTATAGATCTTTCCACAATCAGAACAGACCCTTCTCGCGGATAACCGCCTTACTGCCTCTGCCTTATCTATTTTTATATAAACGACGTGGTCCAGAACTACCGTCTCGCTCAGAGCTTTTGCCTGATCCGTGGTCCTCGGAAAACCATCGAAGAGATAACCCTTTTCGTTCTCTAACCTCTTTTTTACCATGTTTACAACTAATTCATCGGGAACGAGATCCCCTTTATCCATATAACTTTTTGCCTTCTTGCCGAGTTCAGTGCCTCTATCCACTTCATCTCGAAGAATATCGCCCGTAGCCAGATGCTCCATATTTCTTTCTTCAAGGATCTTTTCTGCCTGGGTGCCCTTACCCGCACCGGGTCCACCGAGCAGTACTATATTGAGCTTTTCCTTCTCCAAATTTAACTCCTCCTCCCCAGTATGGCAGAGCCACCTGATTCAGTGAGACTATCGTAGTGACGCATCACCATGTGGGACTCGATCTGCATCAAGACGTCAAGACCGACTCCGACTACAATCAGGACTGAAGTACCGCCAAGCCAGAACGAACTAAGCCCGCTAATTGCAGTGAATACATAGGGCAATACGGCAATTGCTCCCAGAAATAGAGCACCTACCAGCAATAGTCTGTTTAAAATTGAGGATATATATTCTACCGTAGATTGGCCGGGTCGCACTCCGGGAATGAAACCACCGGACTCCTTGAGATTTTGAGCCACGTCATTTGGATCAAAGATTATAGAACTGTAAAAGTAAGTAAAGAAAACAATCAATAAAACGTAAGCAACCAGGTAAGGTATACTGCCCCGCTGCACCCACTGAGTCATCCAGGACAATCCTGGCGCCCACTGAGCAACAGTCATTGGGAGAGAAAGCAACACGGACGCAAAAATTATCGGAATAACTCCGCCCTGGTTTACTTTTATCGGTAGGTGGCTGGTGTGACCGCCGTAAACCTTTCTCCCGGCAGTTCGTTTTGCGTACTGTATTCTAATCTTTCTTCTTCCCTGCTGCACTATAACTACTCCGGCTATAACCACTATAAAGACCGCTACCAGGATTATTCCCCACAGAGGGCTCACGTTCCCGTAGTTAACCTCGATCCAGGTACTGTAAAGCTGACTTGGGAATCTAGCCATAATTCCAGCCATAATCAAAACGGATATACCGTTTCCGATACCGTTTTCAGTAATCCTTTCACCCAACCACATCAGGAAAACCGTTCCCGTCGTCATCGACAAAACAGCAGTTATAAAGAACAGGGTAGTCGAACCTTCGATCATACCCTGTCTGACAAGGAAGTAACTCCAGCCGTAAGATTGAATAAATGCAATTGCAAGGGTTCCGTATCTCGTATACTTCGTTATAACTTTTTTTCCTTCCCTGCCCTGTTGTTGCAATTCTTTTAGTTTCGGAACGACTGCCGTCAGCAGGCTCATGATAATTGAAGCATTAATATAAGGGGTAATGCCCAGGCCAAAGAGTGTTCCTCGACCGAGAGCTCCTCCCGTAAACATGTTTAGGTATTGAAGAATATTGCCACCGCCCTGCTCGAACAAACTTTGCAGGGCCTGGGTGCTAATTCCCGGTATAGGAATATGGGTACCGGCCCGGAATATAGCAATCGCCCCCAGCGTAAACAGAATACGCTTCCTCAGTTCCGGTATTTTTACTATACTGGCCAGTTGATTAAGCACAAGAAATCACTCTTTATCACCAACTACTTCCCAGTTCCCGCCGGCATTCTCAATTTTTTCCTTCGCCCCGGAACTAAACCGATGCGCTTTCACCGTCAACTCCCTTCTGAGCTGTCCATCACCAAGTATCTTCAGTCCGTCTTCCATGTTTCCAATCAGGCCGTCCTCCTTCAGGCGAGGGGGATCAACGACTTCCCCATCGGAATATCTATTTAGCTGGTGAACGTTCAACCACTCCGGGTGCCGTTTATTTGGATTGGTAAACCCTACCTTGGGGAACCGGCGCCATATGGGAGTCTGACCTCCCTCGAAACCCACTCGCTGTTTCCCTCCACTTCTCGCGTTCTGTCCTTTTGTTCCTCGTCCCGCTTCATGTCCACCTTTGCCCGATCCATAACCTCTACCAAGACGAGTTTTCTTTTGCTTGCTACCTTCCGAAGGCTTTAAATCATCTAGTCCCTTCATCCCTGAAACGCCTCCTCTACGTCTTCAACGTCCTTCCCCCTCTTTTCAGCTACGCTCTCAGGGGTCTTAAGTCTGCTAAAACCTTCAATTACCGCTTTCGCCAGGGTCATCGGGTTATTTGTACCCAGGGATTTCGTCAGAATATTATCCAATCCGGCCAGACGGCATATCGTACCAACTACATCTCCGGCAATGACACCTGTACCTCGGTGAGCGGGCTTTAAAACAACTTCACCTGCTTTAAATTTCCCAACCACTTCGTGCGGTATAGTGCCGTTCATTATAGGAACCTCGATAATATGTTTTTTTGCGTCCCTCACAGCCTGGCCAATTGCCTGGGGTATCTCTCCGGTATTCCCGGAGCCAACACCAACCTTTCCCTCGTAATTACCGGCGGCCACAAGAACCCGAAACCTTAGGTTCCTTCCGCCTTTTGTAACCTTGCTAACCCGGCTAATGTCAATTACGTTGTCATCATATTCGTCGTCTCGTCTGTCATTATTCCTCGCCATAACTAAAAGTCTAATCCCTCCTCTCTCATCTGATCGGCCAGTGCCTTGACCTGTCCATGATAAGGATAGCCACCTCTATCAAAGACCACGTTTTCGTAACCCTGCTCCAGTAAATCCGAAGCCAGCAGAGCTCCAACTTTTTCAGCCGTCTCTACTGTCGCGTTACTCACTTCCTCTTCCAGATCCGGGCTCAGGGATGAAGCAGCTGCAATAGTATCATGGTTTATATCGTCTATTGCTTGAACGTAAATATGCCTGTTAGACTTCTTGACACAAACCCTCGGTTTTCTTGGCGTTCCCCTAATTTCGCTTCTTATTCTATTATGCCTGACCTTTCTCCGTTTTTCTCTATCAACTTTTGGCACTGATGTATCCTCCTAAATTCTTAGTTTAACCATTGGTTCAAAAAACGACTCGGGATTTATCCTATTTCTGCTTCTTCTCCACCGGAAAGCTTCCCTTCCTTCCTGATAATTTCTTCCCCTTTGTATTTAATCCCTTTTCCTTTGTAGGGTTCCGGTGGTCGGAGGCTTTTGATGTCTGCAGCTACCTGGCCGACCTCCTGCTTATCGGGGCCTTTTATGGTAAGTTGGTCGTTATCCTCTACCTCGGCATCAATGTTTTCGGGCAAGGGGTACTTTATCGGGTGTGAATATCCAAGCTCAAATACCAGGTCGTTCCCCTGTTTCCTGACACGATACCCCAATCCTTCGAGGACCAGATTTTTCTCGAAAGGTTCAACCAAACCTTCTAACATGTTTGCAACCAGACTACGATATAACCCATGTTTTTCTTTGTACTCTTTCCGGTTCGCTTTGCGCTTCATTACGAGCTGACCATCATCTATTTCCGCAGTAACGAAACCTCTGTCGTATTCCTGGGTAAATTCAAGCCCGTCTTCATTCTTTGCAGTAACGGTGCCCTCTTCCAGACTTAACTCGACCCCTTCCGGAATATCAATCGGTGCCTTTCCTACCTTTGACATCTAAATCACCTCACCAGACCTTAAACAGCAACTCCCCGCCGACTTTCTCTTCTCTAGCGTCTTCTCCGGTCATCAATCCGTTGGAAGTACTAAGCACGGCAGTACCTAATCCTCCGAGCACGTCAGGTATTTCCTCCTGCGAGACGTAGACCCGTCGGGATGGCTTACTTACCCTTTCCATTTCGTCAATTACCGGTTCACCCTCTTTATAACTCAATTCTACCTTGAGATCTTTTTTGTTTCCCGGCAGCTCTTCAACCTGGTAGCCCGCGATATAGCCTTCTTTTTGCAATACTTCGGCTACCGCTTCTTTTAATTTAGAGCTGGACAGAGAAACCTGATCATGACCCATCTCACTGGCATTATTTATCCTGGAAACCATATCACTGAGCGGATCCTGCGTTGTCATTATGCTCCTCCCGGTTTTTTCTTTACCAGCTAGCTTTTTTAACTCCTGGCAACTCTCCCTTGTGGGCTAACTCCCGAAAGCATACCCGGCATATTCCAAAATCTCTCATGTAACCCCTTGACCTACCACAAATACTACATCTATTGTAGTCCCTGACATCGTATTTATTCTCTTTTTCTGCTTTCTCTACTAGAGCTTTTCGAGCCATAATATCCTCCCGTTATTCTCTAAATGGGGATCCAAGTTCTTTCAAAAGATAGTAGCCTTCTCTATCCGAGTCGGCACTGGTTACTATAGTTACGTCCATTCCCTGTACCTGTTTGACATCGTCAAATGTAATTTCCGGGAAGACCAATTGTTCATCGAGCCCCATGCTGTAATTACCCCGACCATCGAAAGAATCCGGAGACAGCCCACGGAAATCCCTGATGCTCGGTAAAGCCGCATTATACAATTTATTCAAAAATTCGTAAGCACGTTCCTTTCTCAAAGTAACCTTACAGCCAACGGGAACCCCTCTCCTGATATCGAAATCCGCTATTGATTTTCGAGCTCTCGTCACTACGGGTTTCTGTCCAGTAATAGTTTTCAAATTATCCATGGCACCATCTATCACGCTTGGATCCTCGTGTTCCGAGATTCCCATATTTACTACCACTTTTTCGATATCGGGGACTTCCATCGTATTTTCATAACTAAGCTCATCCATCAAATTTTTCCTTACCTCGTCTTCGTACTTCTGCTTAAGCATCTTTTAATCCAGAACCCCCTCGCATTTTTTACATACTCTAACTTTTTCTCCCCCGACTTCATCAAACCCCACACGAGTTGGTTCATCACAAGACGGACAAATGGGCATTACGTTTGAGATATCTATCGGTTCTTCCCTTTCTATTATTCCCGGTTCTTTTTGCTGTTGTGTTCGACCCTGGTGCTTCAAGCGAAAATTTATATTCTCAACTACTACCCGATCATTCTTCGGGTCGACACTCAGGACTTCTCCTTCCTTGCCTTTATCGTTACCGGCAATTACCTTGACCCTGTCACCTTCCTGAATTTTCCTCATAATAACCTCCTATAATACCTCTGGCGCCAAGGATATAATGCGAAGCATGTTTCCTTCTCTCAACTCTCTCGTTACGGGGCCAAAAATCCTTGTCCCAACTGGTTCCATCCTCTCATCAACCAATACGGCAGCGTTGTCATCAAACCTTATATAAGAACCATCTTCCCGACGATAATTACCGGCGGTCCTTACTATTACCGCCTGAACTATTTCACCCTTCTCAAGGTCGCTGTCCGGTATACGTTTTTTTACGGACGCAGTAATTATGTCCCCTATTCCTCCCTGATTTTTATTGGACTGCCCGAGGACGTTGATGCATCTGAGCTTTTTCGCGCCGGAATTATCAGCCACTTTTAATTCTGTCTCTTGGTGGATCACGATTCCCCTCCCGGCCTCTCCAGTATCTCTTCCAGCTTCCACCTCTTTTTCTTGCTGATTGGCCTGGTCTCAACAATCCTTACCCAGTCTCCCTCGGTCGCTTCTTCATCCTCGTCGTGAGCGTAGAATTTTGACCTCTGCTTCAGGTATTTTTCGTATCGGGGATGTCGCCTCTGTGTATCTACAGCTACCGTAATCGTTTTATCCATTGCAGCACTCAATACTTTACCTTTCTTCTTCTTTTTCATCTCATTCCACTCCTTCCATTTCTCTTTCCCTCTGGATCGTCTTCGCTCGAGCTATATCCTTCTTTGACTTCTTGATTTCAGCAGTGTTGTCCAGCTCACCAGTTGCCTTCTGAAATCTCAAATTAAATAACTTTTCCTTTAACTCGGCTACTTTCTCTTCCAGCTCCTCGGGGGTCATATCCCTCATCTCGTCTGGCCTCATTTTTCTCCCCCCAGTCTTATTCGCTCCTTCAACCTTGTCTTTAACGGTAATTTATAGGAAACCAGTTTATGGAGACGCTTTGCAAGTTCCTGATCTACTCCGGAAAACTCAAATATAAGTCTTCCGGGACGTATCACTGCAACCCATTCGGCAGGCTCTCCTTTTCCTTTCCCCATCCTCGTTTCTGCCGGCGTCTTTGTAATTGGTTTATCCGGAAAAACCCTGACCCAGATCTTCGAATCCCTTTGAGTTTCATGCGCCAGAGTCATTCTCGCCGTCTCTATCTGTTTACTCGTCAACCAACCGGGGTCTTTTGCCTGAATTCCGTATTCACCAAAAGAAACAGTATTTCCTCGACTGGCTCTACCTTTAGTTCTTCCACGTTGATGCTTTCTGTGCTTGAAGTCAGCTGGGTATAATGCCATTTGATACCATCCTTGTTTACAGACTCAATCCCTCGGGTACGCCTTCGGGTAATATTTCCTCGCGGAACACCCAGGCTTTGACGCCAATCGGTCCGTACTTTGTCCTTGCTTCTATAAAACCGTAGTCGATATCAGCCCTGATCGTCTGTAACGGTATTCTCCCTTCATCCTGTGAGACCGATCTCGACAGGTTCGCTCCTCCGATTCTCCCCGAGCACTTGACCTTTACACCTTTGGCCCCTTTGTTCATCGAACGGGAGATTACCTCTTTCATCGCCCTGCTTGGCGGAATCCTGTTTTCGATCTGAAAAGCCACTTCCTGGGCTATCAATTGAGCTTGTAAATGGGGGTCATTCGCTTCTTTTACCGATATATTGACGTTTCTATCCGTCTGATCGCTCAATTCTCTCTGAAACTTATTTATCTCGTTACCCCCTTTACCGATTATGATTCCCGGGCGAGCCGAAACAATTATTATGGAAATTCGATCATCTCTCGGCCTCTCAATACTGACTTTTGCAATCCCCGCTCCTCGATAACGTTCACCAATCAGCTCGCGGATCTCGTGATCTTCAGCTACGTATTCAGGGGCCTTCTCCTCGCTATACCAATTGGATTCCCATTTCTTGTTAACTCCGATACGAAAACCGACCGGATTAATCTTCTGTCCCATTATTCTTCCTCCACTAGAATTACTTTTATATGGCTCTGCCTTCGCTTCATCAAATCAGCTCTACCCTGGGCCCGCGGTTTCATTCGTTTCATTGTTTGACCTTCGTCAATAGCAGCTTCCTTGACTTTGAGCTTGTCTACGGCCATATCGTGGTTGTGTTGAGCGTTAGCTATCGCTGATTCCAATGTATCCTGCAGGAACCGGGCGGCTTTCTTTTTGGAAAACTTGACCGTCTTGAGAGCCTGATCCACCGATTCACCTCTCACGGCATCGGCCACGGGCCTCGCTTTCTTCGGAGATATTCTCACGTTTTTCGTAATTGCCTTGGCTTCTTTCATATTAACCTACCGGTGTTATCGGTTCTTTCTTCGTGATACCGCCATGTTCCCGGAATGTTCTAGTTGAAGCAAACTCGCCCAGTTTGTGACCGACCATATTTTCATCAATCTCAACCGGCACATGGTCTCGTCCGTTGTGAACTTTGATGGTCAGGCCAACCATTTTGGGCAGTATCGTAGAATCCCTCGACCAAGTCTTGATCTCTTCTAGCTCTCCGTTCTTCGCCTTATCAACCTTTTCGTTTAAACTATCTTTGACGTATGGTCCTTTTTTTACTGACCTTGGCATGTCTTTTACCCCCTCTTTTTCTTGGTCCTTCGCTTGATAATTTTCGCATCGCTGGCCTTTGCCTTTCTGGTCTTACCACCTTTTGCCGGCACCCCAGAGGACGAAACCGGAGGTCTACCGATGTAAGCTCTTCCCTCTCCACCACCGTGTGGGTGGTCAACTGCATTCTTCGCAACGCCCCTGACCTTTGGTTTTCTACCCAGGTGTCTTTTTCTCCCGGCTTTTCCACTCTTTACGTTTTTGTGACTCGGGTTGCTTACCTGACCGACAGTAGCTTTGCACTCCGGATCAAAGGACCGTACTTCACCTGAAGGTAATTTAATATCTATTTTCTCGGATTCTTTTGCGACAATTCTGGCATCCACTCCGGCTGAACGGGCTATTTTTCCGCCCGATCCCGGTGAGAATTCCAGGTTATGAATCGGCTTCCCTGCAGGTATTTTCCGAATTGGCATAGCATTACCCGGCCTGACCTCTGCCTCGTCACCAGCTTCGACTACTTCTCCAACGTCGAGTTTTAACGGAGAAATAATGTAACGACGTTCGCCGTCTTCGTACAGCAATAGAGTGATCCAGGCTGACCTATTCGGGTCGTATTCAGTGCTAACAACTCTACCTTTAATCCCCTCTTTATCCCGAAGGAAGTCTATCTTTCTGTATTTCCGCTTATGACCTCCTCCGCGGCCCCGAACTGTTTCCTTTCCCTGATTATTCCTCCCCCCTGATTTCTTCAGGGGCTCGAGCAAGGACTCTTCCGGGTCATCCGTCGTCAGTTCTTCAAAATCAGTAAGTTCTGCATGACGCCTCGCAGGCGTTACAGGTTTAAATCTCTTTACTCCCATGTTTTCACCTTAACCTATCCAAATATATCAATTCTGTCACTCTCGGAAAGCCTCACGTACGCCTTTTTCCATGCGCTGGTCTTCCCTTTCTCCTGATTTAGTTGCTCCCTTTTCGGCTTCCCCTGGAGGTTCATAGTATTTACGTCCAAGACATCAACGTCGAACAGGTCCTCTACTGCTTCTCGGATCATCACCTTGTTCGCGTCAGGATGGACACGAAAAACGTACTTATTGCTCTCCTCCTGAAGTCGCCATGAATTCTCAGTCACTATCGGTTCAACTATGACGTCCTCTGTGGTAAGTTCCATTTAAACCTCCTGAGTTTCACGACTTGTATCCAGTAAAGTATCCCCTAATTCCGTTAGGGACCCCTTGGTTAGTAAGATCCCTTCATGATTCAATATATCGTAGGCATTTATCCGGGAAGTAGGAATGTAACTAACAGATGGAATATTACTAAAAGACTTGCGCACTCTCCAGTCCTCTTCGTCCTGAGAGACAATTATAAGTGTATCCTTGGGCAAATCAAGAGCTTCAAGTACGGCCAATCCTCTCTTTGTTTTTGGTTCTTCAAAATCAAGTTTTTCAACCAGGACCAGGTTACCTTCAGAATATCTCGTTGAAAGGCCGCTTCTTATTGCCTTGTGCTTCATCTTCTTCGGAAGATCGATTCCGTAGTCCTTTGGTTTGGGCCCAAAAATGACCCCGCCGCCTGCCCACAGTGGGGAAGCCCTGGAACCGTGTCTCGCTCTTCCAGTACCTTTCTGACGCCATGGTTTTCGGTTCGAGCCCTTTACTTCCGACCTGTCCTTCGTATTGGCAGCACCAGACCTTCCGTTTTCCCGATAAGCTTTGACCGCCCGGTAAAGTAAATCCCTGTGGAAGTCAAGCCCAAGCAGCTCTTCGGAGACCTCTATTTCCTCTCCAGCATTTCCTTCTTCGTCTTTTACTTCGAGATTAATCATTGCTACCCCTGATTTGAATTAAATTATCTCTAGGACCTGGAACCGATCCCTTGATGACTAATAGGTCTTCCTCCTCGTCGGACCTAAGTACTTCCAGGTTTTCTATGGTCACTTTTTCGTTTCCAGTCTGGCCCGGTAACTTTTGCCCTTTTAATACCCGACCTGGCTCCACACACATACCGATGGAACCGGGTTTTCTGTGAAAACGCGAGCCATGGGTCTTCGGTCCGCCCGAGAAATTCCAGCGTTTCACTACCCCCTGGAAGCCCTTCCCTTTTGATTTCCCAGTAATCTTTACCTTATCTCCGGGATTAAATTGGCCGACCGTCACCTCATCGCCGGACTCGTACTCCTCAGGGTCCTCTACCCGGTATTCTACCAGGTACTTTTTCGGCTCTACTCCGTATTTATCAAAATGACCCTTCATTGGTTCCGTTAATTTTTTTCTTTCCGTGTCCTTGTAACCCAGCTGGATCCCACCGTAGCCATCACTTTCTTCTGTCTTTACCTGAACTACTACCGCGGGTTCTGATTTTATCACAGTTGCCCCCACGGATGAGCCAGTCTCGTCAAAGTACTGTGTCATCCCGACTTTTTCGCCTAAAGTCCCTAACATTTTATTAACCTCCCAATTTGGCTTCCATTACTCTCCGACTAAAGTTTAATTTCGACGTCGATCCCCGTAGGTAACTCTATATCCATCAAAGCATTTATAGTTTCCGACGTCGGTTCTTGAATATCGATCAACCTGTTATGAATTCTTCGCTCAAAGTGTTCCATAGAAGTTTTATTCACGTGGGGAGATCGCAGTACGGTATACAGTTTTCTCTCGGTCGGAAGTGGCACCGGACCGGAAATCTTCGCTCTGGTTTCCTCAGCAGTTGTTACGATCTTTTCCACGGACCTGTCAACCAGCTCGTGGTCGTATCCTTTGAGCTTTATTCGTATCTTTTCTCTTGCCATATCTAATAACCTCGTTTATTTAAGATTTCCTCCTTTACTTTCTCCGGCACTTTTTGGTAATGAGAAAAACTCAGTGAATAAGTTCCCCGGCCTCGAGTGATAGAACGTAATCTCGTCGCGTAACCAAAAGATTCGGCAAGCGGTAACTTGAACTCCACCAGCTGAACGCCCTCTCGACTCTCAATGCCTGCCACCTCTCCCCGACGTTTCGAGATATCCTCCATGACGTCACCAACATGGTCGGGTGGGACAAACACTTCGCCTTCCATAATCGGTTCAAGCAAAATAGAATTACCCTTTAAAGCCCTGCTCGTCGCCCTGGAACTGGCGGCCTTAAAGGCCATATCCGAGGAGTCAACTGGATGATGGGCTCCATCGTAAAGAGTGGCTTTCAAATCGGTAACCTTGTAACCGGCCAACTTACCGTTCCCCAGCGCTTCCTTTATCCCTTCCTCGACGGATTTGATATATTCCTTTGGTACCCTTCCTTCTTTCACGGTATTTTCAAACTCGAAACCGGAACCCCTGCTTAAAGGTTCGTATTTTATTTTAACTCTCGCGTATTGACCCCTACCTCCGGTCTGTTTCGCAAATTCCTGATCGATATCGGAATCCGATCGAATTGTTTCCTCGTAAGAGACGCTGGGCTTACCAACCTGAGCCTCTACTCCGAATTCCTCCCTTAACCTTCTCGTCAGGATTTCCAGGTGTAGTTCGCCCATGCCGGATATAATAGTTTGATTCGTATCCGGGTCGTCTTTGACTTTAAAGGTAGGATCCTCCTTCGCCAGCTTGTTAATTCCATCCGTCAACTTGTTTTCATCCGCTTCCCGTCTCGGCTCTATCGCCACCGAAATAACCGGTTCGGGAAAGTCTATTCGCTGGAGAACTATCGGATCTTCTTTGCTACAGAGGGTCTCCCCCGTCGAAGTATGATCCGGCCCTACTACTGCAACTATATCTCCCGCCTTGGCTTTTTCCACTCGCTCTCTACTATTTGCGTGCATATGGAACATGCGCGATACTCTTTCAGTGTTCTCGGAGTTCGGGTTATATACGTTATCCCCTTCTTCCAGCGTTCCGGAATATATACGCAAATAAATTAGCGTTCCCGTATATTGATCCGTGGTTACTTTGAAAGCAAGGCTGGCAAGTGGTTCATCCGGGGAAGGATATCTCTTTATCTTTTCCTCACCTTCTCCGGCATCATTCATACTGTAACCTTCTACAGCCGGAACGTTATTTGGGCTCGGAAGGTAGTTAACTATGGAATTCAATATCGGCTGAACTCCGACGTTTTTTAACGCCGAACCACCCAGCACGGGAACGTAAGACCCTTCTATAGTGGCGCGGCGAATTGCCCGATCGAGTAAGTCCCGGGGAATTTCTTCCTCTTCAAGGAACTTCATCATCAATTCATCGTCAAATTCGGCGGCTTTTTCTATCAGATCTTCTCTCCAGCGCGCCACCTTCTCCTCGACCTCTTCCGGTACGGGTTTTCTCTCTATTTCAGCCCCTTTAGTCTCCTTATCCCAGGTAAGCAAAGAGGTTTCCAGGAGGTCAATCATGCCAACCAACTCATCCGATTCATCCCTATAAACTAATTGAAGCGGCAGGGTGGTTACCCCTAGCCGCTCCTCGATCATTTCAATCGTCTTTTCGTAACGGGATTCCGTCCTATCGAGCTTGTTGACGAAGGCAATCCTCGGAATATTATACCTATCCGCCTGGCGCCAGACCTTTTCGGACTGCGATTCCACCATTTCCACTCCGGAAAAGAGTGCAACCGCACCGTCCAGCACCCGCAACGACCGCTCCACTTCCGCAGTGAAATCCACGTGGCCGGGGGTATCGATGATATTAATTTGATGATCCCGCCAATAACAGGTGGTCGCCGCAGAAGTTATCGTAATACCGCGCTCTTTTTCCTGGTCCATCCAATCCATCTCCGCATCGCCGTCGTGGACCTCCCCGATTTTATAGGTCCGACCGGTATAATAGAGCATACGTTCCGTAGCGGTAGTTTTACCGGCATCAATATGCGCCATGATGCCGATGTTGCGCATGGTCTCCAGCTCTTCATCCTTCAAATCTTCGTCCACGATCTCATCAGACTTCTGTTTTGTCATTATCATAATTATAAATACCTAAAATACACAAAATCCGCTCTCACAGAACGGTATAGGATCAGATAAAACCAGATTAATATCGAATCGCCAGTATGATTATCTATCTACCAGCGATAATGGGCAAAGGCCTTATTTGCCTCTGCGCGGCGGTGGGATTCAAGCTTTTTCTCGTAAGCTTTCCCTTCCTTGTTGCTGGCCAAAATTATCTCGTTCGCCAAACGTTCTTCCATGCGGGGCTCGCTTCTTTCCGAGGCCACTCCTACCAACCAGCGGAAGGATAGCGCCACCTGTCTATCCGGTGACACTTCATATGGCACCTGGTAGTTTGCCCCTCCAACTCTCCGACTCCGTGTCTCCAGTTCGGGCGAAATATTATCTATCGCATCTCTAAAAACTTTAACTCCAGGTTCCCCTTCTCTTTCCTCTATCAGGGAAAAAGCCTTATATATGATTTTAAAAGCAAGGTTTTTGCTTCCATCCTGCATTATATAGTTTGCAAACTTACCGACTAACTTGCTTCCGTGCTTTATATCTTGGTTTACGTCACGTCCAGGCAGTCCCATTTAAAGCTTCCTCCTAGCTGGGCTTTTTGGTTCCATACTTTGATCGACCCTGTTTCCTTCCCTCTACACCAGTTACGTCGTAAGCTCCTCGAACAATATGATATCTTACTCCGGGCAAATCTTTAACCCGTCCGCCCCGAACCAGAACTACAGCGTGTTCCTGTAACTCATGCCCCTCACCCGGGATATACGCAGTTACCTCTTTACCATTACTTAACCTGACCCGGGCCACTTTTCTCAGGGCCGAGTTCGGCTTCTTCGGGGTTCTAGTATAAACCCTGGTAACTACTCCACGTTTCTGAGGACAACCGTCCAAAGCTCTAGAACTAGTTTTCTTCTTTTTTGACGACCTACCTTTCCTTACTAACTGGTTAATCGTCGGCATATCTTTTTCTCACCACTCCTATAAGTGTCCGAAATTATAAGCTAGCCCCTTTTTATTGTCAAGCT
>CAZRDU010000020.1:0-23013 GCA_964599005.1 uncultured Thermotogae bacterium | reverse complement strand
GGTAATGACACGGCTCCGGCGATCAGTTATTATTCATATCACGATTCTATTTTCGAGGAGGGGCATTGTGGTCAAGTACAAAGAAGTACCGGACGATCAACGCGAAGAGTTTCACCATCTCCTTCACTATGGGTTCAGACCGCACGAAGAGGAAGGTACTTACGAAAGTGAAGATGACTTCTGGGACGGTGTGGGAGAGAGGAGGGGGATATACGACGGAGACAAATTAGCCGTGATTTCCAGTATTCATGACCTTGATACTTACATAAGGGATGAATGGTTACCAATGGGGGGCATCAGCATGGTTGCTACCAGGCCGGAGGATAGACATCAGGGATACGTTAAAACCATGATGACCGAAATTCTGGTCGAGTTAAGAGAAAGAGGGATAATTTTATCTTCCCTCTGGCCCTTTCATTATCCTTTTTACAATAAACTTGGCTGGAGGGTAAGCGATCAATCGGAAACTTATTTCGTCAGTCCCGATGATCTGAAATTTTCACTGGGTCAAAAGAAGGGCAGTTTTCGAAAAATTTCCTCGGACCAGTACGAGGAGGTCGAAGCTCTATATCATGACTTCGCCAGGGACTTCAACCTCCCACTGAGGAGATCCGAAGACTGGTGGGATATCCGAAAATTTAACCCCTGGAATAAAACCGGCTACTGTTATCTCTGGGAGTACGAAGGAGAAGCCAGAGGATACGTCATGTATTCCCCCCATGAAAGCTCGGACGATAGCTGGGAAAAAGAAATGGAGGTAAGAGAGCTGATTTATCAGGACAGAGAAGCGTTCTATCAACTTATGAGACTTCTCTATAACCACGGTTCCCAGGTAAGTGAAATCGGCGTTCCTGCACCGTTTCCCAGCCGGTTAAACATGCTGGATTTAGTAGAGGACCCGAGGAGTGTAGAGACCGAATTGAATCCCGGAGTAATGGTCCGGATAGTTGATCTCGAAGATGCTTTAAGCCGTCTCCGTTACCCCGAAGATGTAGAAGGTGAGCTCACCCTTGAAGTCACGGATCCACTTTTGGAGTCCAACGAAGGGGTTTTCACACTCGAGTTCAGCGGGGGGACCAGCAAATGTCGGGTTAAGCGGGAAGGAACATCGACAGTGAAGGCGGACTTCTCTCTCAGTATCGGTTCTCTCTCGCAGCTTTACACTGGTTACTTGAGCGCGGATCAGCTGGCGACGGCAAACAAATTGGACGTAAGAAAGGAAAGCAAGTTACCCCTGTTAAATAAAGCTTTTCCCTCCTGCGAGACTTTCTTTAACGATGGGTTCTAATCCGGGTTTAACCTTAACCGCTCATGGGTACGATTAACTGCGAAAACCTCGCGACCCTGGGGATATGAATGACCACCTGGGATAGAAATTCTCCCCGCTAAACGTTTTAATTATGGATAGTGGCGAAAATAATCCAGCACAAACTATCATAAAACAAAGAGGTCGATTTGTCTTGGGGGATAACAAGGAAAAACGCAAATGTCTGGCTCTGGTATCAGGCGGCATGGACAGTCAACTGGCGGCAAAACTAATCTCCGACCAGGGGATCGAGGTAATCGGGGTCAATTTTAGAACGGGCTTTATTAGCGAGGACGATCGGAAACTCTACGAAGAAATTGAAAGGAATCTCGGAATCGAAATCCGGCTACTCGAAGTACCGGAAGAGGATTACCTGGAGATTATAAAATCACCGGAACACGGTTACGGTTCTGCCATGAACCCCTGTCTTGACTGTCGCATTCTCATCCTGAAGCAGGCAAAAAAATACATGAAAGAGGTCTCCGCCGACTTTATTATAACGGGAGAAGTACTGGGACAGCGGCCGATGACACAGAGGAGGGATACGTTAAACCTGATCCAGAGGGAGAGTACCCTGGGAGACAGGCTGTTACGCCCGCTATCGGCCAAAATGCTTTCCCCGACAATTCCCGAGAAGGAAGGTTGGGTTGAGCGAGAAGAACTACTCGATATAGATGGCAGATCGCGCAAGCGCCAGATTGAGCTTTCCAAAAAATACGGCATCGACCATTACAGCCAGCCGGCGGGGGGCTGCCTTTTGACGGAGGAAGAATTCGGCTATCGGATCCAGGAGGTCTTTCAGCACAAAGGGAAGGAAAATACGACGTCCAGGGACCTGAAGAGCCTGAAACACGGTCGGCACTTTCGCCTGCCGGACGGCGCCAAGGCCATCATCGGACGGGACGAAGAGGATAACTCCAACCTGGAGGAGTTTCTGTCCGATTACTGGAGTATCGAAATCTCCGATTTTCCCGGCCCTTTGACCCTCGTGACCAGGGGTGCATCCGAGAAAGACGTAATCCTGGCCGCACGGTTAACCGGCCGTTACAGTCAGGGTCGAGACGAAGAAAACTTAGAAGCAAACCTGGAAAAGAACGGAAAAACAAAAACCCTGCAAATCAAGCCCCTGGACAGAGAGGCTGATCTCGTCCGGGAGTTACGAATTGAAAAAGGAGGAGATAATCAATGACAAAGATTCTGGAATCAGTACCGAATTACAGCGTCGGGGAGGACGAAGAAATAATAGAAAGCATCGTTGCACCGTTTGAGAGAAACGAGGACGTTAAGTTGCTGGATTACTCGGCCGACCCGGATCATAATCGGCTTGTAGTGACAAATGCCGGGAGCCCTGAAGGGCTACTTGAATCTACACTGGAATCGATAGGGATCGCCACCGATAAAATCGATATGAACGAACACGGGGGAGAACATCCCAGAATGGGTGCAACGGACGTAGTTCCATTTACGCCGGTTAGAAACGTAACGATGACGGAAGCGGTCGAGCTGGCAAAAAGCCTGGCGGAGGAAGCGGCAAGAAAGTACGAACTGCCGATTTATCTCTACGAGGAGGCAGCTACGAGACCGGAGAGAAAGAACCTGGCAGAAATCCGTAGAGGGGAATTCGAGGGTTTTCCCGAAAAGATAACCAAAAAGAACTGGAAACCGGATTTCGGCCCGGACAAAGTTCACCCTACTGCGGGAGTTACCGCGGTCGGTGCTCGCAAACCGCTGGTCGCCTTTAACGTTAATTTAAACACTAACGACCTTTCGATCGCAAAGGATATCGCCCGGGCAGTTCGCCACTCCAGCGGCGGTCTAAGGTACTGCAAGGCAATGGGAGTCAACCTGGAAGACGAGGAACTGGTCCAGGTTTCCATGAACATGACTGACTATACCAGAACTTCCCTCTCGCAGGCGTTTGAGCTTATCCGGGTGGAAGCGGACCGACACGGAGTAAGTATAAAGGAAAGTGAGATTATCGGTCTGGTCCCTTCTGATGCCCTGATGAAAGTGGCCGAACACTATCTCAGACTCGATGATTTTTCGGAGGATCAAATTATCGAGAACAGATTACTCGAGGACCTGTAAAGGTAATGAAGGAGCTAAATCCGTTAATTTAACCTCGGATGAAATTAACTGCAATGTATCCGCGAAAATATTAGAAGGTGATCGACGAAAAAGATGAGCAAGAAGCACGAGACAGGAGAGCCGCGAGAGACAATCGTAAAAAACATCGGCCAGCTCGTTACTCCCGGGGGAAGCCGGGCCAAATCCGGCTCGGAGATGAACGAACTATCGATAACCAGCAACAGGGAAATACTCATAGAGGACGGTGAAATCAGGGAACTGGGGAGCTCGGGCGACTTCTCGGACCCCGACCGAAAAAGAGCAAACGTAATTGACGCGAAGGGACAGCCCGTTTTGCCCGGTTTAATCGACCCTCATACCCATTTCGTATTCTCCGGCTACAGGTCAGAAGAATTTCAGATGAGACTGGAGGGAAAAAGTTACGAAGAGATCGCCGGAGAAGGCGGGGGAATAGCCAGCTCCGTTAGCTCTACCCGCAAAGCGTCCTTCGCTGATTTGAAAGAAGAAGGAAGAAGTAGATTGAAATCGATGGTCGAGTACGGCGTCACTACAGTCGAAGGAAAAACGGGTTACGGTCTGGAGAGGGAGACCGAATTAAAACAACTCAAGGTGATGACGGAACTGGCCGAAGAAACACCACTGGACATCATTCCCACCTTCCTCGGTGCCCATTCTATCCCCGAAGAGTACGAGTCCCGGAGAGAGAAATACGTGGATCTCGTTACGGAGAAAATTGCCCCGCTGGCCGCAGAGCGGGGGGCAGAATTCTGTGACGTATTCTGCGATACAGGTGCTTTTACGATAGAAGAATCGCGCCGTGTCTTAAACAGGGGGAAAGAGCTCGGTTTAACACCAAAGATCCATGCCGACGAAATAGCCGAAACGGGAGGAGCCGGGCTCGCAGCCGAGGTAGGAGCCACCTCCGCGGATCACCTGTTAAAGGCCTCCGACAGCGGATTAAATAGAATGAAGGAAGAAGGGGTCATAGCTGTTTTACTACCCGTTACCGCTTTTAGCCTGAAGGAGGAATACGCTCGTGGCAGGTGGATGATCGACCACGGTCTCCCGGTAAGCCTTGCCACTGACCTCAATCCGGGCAGCTGTTATTCCGAGTCGATACCCTTACTCTTTTCACTTGCCACCCTGTACATGGACCTGACAATTGAAGAGACGATAACCGCTCTGACTTTGAACGCCGCTGCAGCTATCAATAGAGCCAAACAGCTAGGAACGATAGAACCCGGCAAACAGGCGGATCTGGTCGTGCTAAACGCACCCGACTACAGGCACCTCTCGTACCACATCGGCGTAAATTCTGTTGACCGGGTAATAAAACGAGGTAAAACGATCTGGAAAAAGGACGAGCTTATCTTCTAGTCGCCCGAACCCCTGCAATTTGCGTTAACGGGTTACAGATTATTTTTCCGGAAGGCGAACAAAGGGGAATTCCGGAAGCCCCACCTCTTTCGGCGGGGCTTTTCTCTTATGACCTTAATCTCCGGTTTTCTCCTTGATTGCCCCTTCTACCAGCTCCTCGTCCGCGTGATACGGCAAAGTAACATGACCCAGAGCACCTTTTCGCTCGTTCCACTCGACCATGGTTTCGACGGCGTGCTCGTTTCTCGCCCAGGACCGGCGAGCAACCCCGCCGTGAACGTCCCAGTCGATGGCGGATTTTATAATGTCGTCAACTCTCCTGCTGCCGTCGAGTACCAGACCGAAACCGCCGTTGAAGCACTTCCCGATTCCGACCCCGCCACCGTTGCTCTCCACTGCCATGGTCATT
Source organism: uncultured Thermotogae bacterium (assembly GCA_964599005.1). Taxonomy (GTDB): domain Bacteria; phylum Bipolaricaulota; class Bipolaricaulia; order M55B111; family M55B111; genus JAGXLP01. The sequence continues at coordinate 17,833 of CAZRDU010000020.1, read as the reverse complement.
CCCCGGGCTACGTTACCGGCAAAATCATGGATTGACATCTCGGCCATGATGTTGCTTCCGTCCTTGATATTGGAAGTCTCCCTGTAAGGGGAGTCCGTGCCACCGGGATCGTGATGGTCACGACCGATCATCACCGGACCGATTTCACCTTCCCGGACGAGTCTGTTGAACTCAAGTGCCATTTCAACTCTACCCGGACCGTCAGTGTAAAGAATTCTCGCCTGCGAGCCGACAACCAGGTCGTTTTCCTCGGCGTCCCTGATCCAGACGTAGTTGTCGTAGTCCTGAGACCGTCGCTCGGGGTCGATTATCTCCTGGGCTGCCTGATCAGTTCTCCGAAGATCTTCTTTCTTTCCGGAGAGACAGACCCAGCGATAGGGACCATAACCGTAATCGAAGAAGACCGGTCCCATGATGTCCTCGACGTAGGAGGGGAAGACGAAGCCGGAACTTGGATCGGAGGGGTCCTGTGCTATCTCCGTCACCCCGGCGTCGTAAACCGCCTTCATGAAACTGTTGCCGTAATCGAAAAAATAAGCTCCGCTATCGACGAGTTCCTGAATCAGGTGGAAATGTGTCTCCAGCGATCTGTCCACTTCTTCCTTGAACTTCTCAGGGTTTTCGCTCAAAAGATCTCTACTCTCCTCGTAGGTGTAGCCCACCGGATGGTACCCACCGGAATAGGCCGCGTGGCAGGAGGTCTGATCGGAGAGTAGATCGACGTCTATCTCGTTTTCGACTATATAGTCGAGCAGGTCGACGATATTTCCGTAGTAAGCGATTGAGACGGACTTTTCTTCCTCAAGGTAGCGTGGAACCCTGTCGAATATCTCGTCCAGGTCATCGTAGACCTCGCTTAACCAGCCCTGCTTCTTCCTGGTCTCTATTCTGGATTTATCCACTTCGGCAATCACTCCAACTCCACCGGCGATCTCAACTGATTTCGCCTGGGCACCGCTCATGCCGCCGAGTCCGGACGTGACGTAAAGCTGGCCACCGAGATCTTCCTGCTCGTCGTTACCGAGGAATTTCCTGCCGGCATTTAACAGGGTACTGTAAGTCCCGTGAACTATCCCCTGTGGTCCGATGTACATCCAGCCGCCGGCCGTCATTTGACCGTAATTCGCCACTCCAAGTGCAGCTGCTTTATTAAAGTGCTCCTGATCGTCGAACTCACCCACCATCAACGCGTTCGTCGAGATAACCTGCGGTGCGGATGGTTTCGAGGGAAAGAGACCTAGCGGATGCCCGGATTGCACGACCAGTGTCTGATCCCGGGTCATCTGCCGCAGGTACTGTTTTATCAACCGGTACTGCATCCAGTTCTGACAGACCTGTCCCGATTCACCGTAAGTAACTAACTCGTAAGGATAAAGAGCGACGTCGAAGTCAAGGTTATTGTCGATCATCAGCTGGATCGCTCTTCCTTCAAGCGTTTTTCCTTCGTATTCATCTATCGGTTTGGCGGAAATCGGGCCGTTCGGACGGTAGCGGTAACCATAGATCCTGCCCCGGGTCAACAGTTCTTCCGCAAATTCCGGGGCCAGCTTTTCGTGCAATTCGGGCGGTATGTAACGCAGGGCATTCTTTAGTGCCAGCTGCATTTCGTCTTCCGAGAGATTCAGCTCCCTTTTCGGGGCACGCCTTATTCCTTCCTTGAACTCGGGCTCTTCCGGTAATTCCTTCGGCAGCTTTATCCGCATTGCTTCGGATACGTCCAGATTGATTGAGTTCAACTCTTCACACCTCCTGAAACGATAAAGTGATTTTTTATCACCAGACAAATCTTTTTTGAACCAAAAATTGTTAGGGTGGCCTCAGAAAGGCTTTACCTGATTCCCTAATTCAGCTTCACCCTAGTCCGTATTTCTGCACAAAGTCATCAAGATAGGCGGAATCTCTTAACAAATCCGAAGCATTATTTATCAGTGAAGAGAGTTCCCTATCCCCATCTATCGGGGGTATATCTTCTCGAACGAATCCGTAAAAATCGTCAAGCGGTTCCGTTAGTCCGCCGTCTTTGAACTCCCGCGCCTGACAGACGCTAACCAGCTCCACGGCCAATTCTTCCCTCACGTTCCCGATGACTTTCTTCAGACTTTCCGCGCCGTGCATTCCCATGGATACGTGGTCCTCCTGATCCCCCGAAACCGGGATCGAATCAACGGAAGCAGGTGAGGCAAGGCATTTGTTTTCAGACGCCAGAGCGGCGCTCGTATACTGGGCCAGCATCAAGCCCGAGTTGGTACCGGGGTCTTCCGCTAGATACGGAGGAAGTTCACCGTTTAATTCCGGATGAAGCAACCTGTTAACTCGCCTTTCGGATATGTTTCCGAGTTCACTCAGAGCTATTTTGAGGTAATCGGCCGCCAGGGCAACCGGTTCTCCGTGAAAATTCCCTCCCGATATCACTGCACCCGGATCGTTAAAGATAAGCGGATTGTCAGTAACTGAGTTTATTTCCGTTTCAACGACATCTCTCGCGTGATCGAGCGCGGTTCTGACGCTCCCATGGACCTGTGGGATACACCTGATCGAATACGGGTCCTGAACGTTGGCCGACTGATAGCCCTCTGGATCGTAATCCGTCAACAGACGGAGGTTTTTTGCCACCTGCGATTGACCCTCGTAAGGTCTTAATTCATAGATTCGCGAGTCGTACTGAGCAAAGTTTCCGCCGATCGTGAAAGTCGTCATTCCACCGATAAGATCGGCGTATCTTAACAGATGAGTCGCTTCGTAGATTCCCAGAGCAGTAAGGGAAGACATTGCCTGCGTCCCGTTTATCAGTGCCAGTCCTTCTTTTTCTCGTAATTTTATTTGATCGACCTCAGCCCTGCCCAGAGCCTCTTCAGCCGACAACAACTCTCCCTCGTAATACGCCTTTCCCTCCCCGATCAACACGGAAGCTACATGAGCAAGGGGAATTAAATCTCCGCTTGCTCCGAGAGAACCTTTTTCCGGCACGTAAGGCGAGACCCTTTTATTCAGCAACTCTTTCAGGCGCTCAAGGACCACGAGCCTGACCCCGGAGTACCCCCTGCCGAGTGAATTCGCCCTTAGAGCCATAATCCCCCGAACAGCTTCGACCGGTAAGGGATCTCCAACGCCGGCGGAATGGCTTCTTATCAGGTTTACCTGTAACTTTCTTCTCTTCTCCCGGGGGATCTCTTCACTTACCAGATCTCCAAATCCCGTAGTAACACCGTAGATCGGCTTATCGGTTTCCGACATAGCCTCTTCCAGAGTAGACCTGTTATCCTTTACCCGGGTTCGAACCTCATCTCCCAGCTCCACCTTTTCCATTCCCCTGGCCACCGAGACAAAATCTTCAATTGTTAACTTTCCATTCAAACTTACTGTCATCAGTCAATCACCAGAACCTCCGAATTTCTTGTTCAAATAATATAGAAAATGTATGGTTACTTAATCTCGCGCCAGATGGTCTAACCCCAGTTCCTTCAACCTATCTCTCTTTGGCGGACCCTCGGCGGTCCAGCCCATCAGGCTATAGTATTCGTCCAACATCTTATCGAGCTCCACCACTTCTCCTTCGGCCGGTCCGGACTCGATCTCCTCGGAGGTAAACTTTGCCGGCAATCTATCGTCTTCCGAGGTCAATCCCATCCGAACGTTAAACATTCTCTCGGCCGTAACGATCCGTTCCCCGATAAGCAAAAGTTCCTCCGAACTTATCTCCTTCCCGGTAATTTCCGACGTCAATCGAGCGGAAAGCGAAGAATCATAATCTTCAACCAGTGAAAGAAGCGGTACTTTACAGATCCCGAGAGAATCTACTATTGCACTAACTATTGCGGATCTTTTTACTAACTCGGGTTTACCCTCTTCGGTTAACCTATCCGCGGCTTCAGGTTTTCCAAATACTTCGCCAGCTTGCTCAGGGCTAAAACTATATTCCGGCCTAGCGTAAATCCCGGTAAAGTCGCCCCCCCTGCTCCCAACGGCATACCCCAGAGCAGAACCCTTGAAACCACGGGGATCCATGGCTGTCATCGCCAGCCCCTTGACGTGATACGCGAATTTTTTCGCTTTACCCCCGATCTCTTCTGCGGCCTTCACGAGACCTTTGCTTAGAACCTTACCGAACCAACCCTTTTTTCCGGCAATCATTTCCAGTAGCTCGTCCATTGCCCCGGTATTCCCCCAGTTCAGATCAAGTCCCCCGGCGTCTTCCCTGCTTATGATTCCTCGATCGTAAAGATCCATTGCAAACGCAAGCAAGCCCCCCACTTCTACCGAATCCAGGCCGAGTTCGTTACACCTGTTATGAAGGTCTATCGTCTCCATTACGTCAAAGTTCCCGCACTTTGGTCCCAGGGCAACCAATGGTTCATAACAGGGCCTTTCGGCTTTCTCGCCCTCGTGGGGGCCGCGTGTAATCTCCAGTTCCGCTTTGCAGTGGACGGGACACCTGTGGCAGCTCGAAGGTTTACGGGGCAGATCCTTGAAACTCCTGCCGTCGGCCTGTTCGATATTTTCCGCCTGGACTTGCCGATAGTTATTCACCGTACCTGCTCCTAGTTCGTCGGCCCACTTAACCGAAGTGGAATTATCGTATTGAGACCATTCGTCATAGTCGGGATGGGATTTAACCTCTTCCAAAAACTCTCTGACGGGGTCTGCGTTACCGATCTCCTTTCCTATTTTATAATCCCCGGGGGAAGCTCCAATCGCCTTTAACTTTTTTGAGCCCATAACCGCTCCCATGCCCGTCCTCCCTGCTGCATGCCCGTTATCAAGGGTAATACAAGCCATCGAGGCCATATTTTCCCCGGCCGGTCCAATTGCTCCTGCGCCGACCTGCCCATCCCCTTCTTCTTCGATCTTTTTCCGTGCCCGGGAAGTGTTCATCCCCCAGATAGCTTCAGCGGAGCGGATCTCTAACCCTCCTCCGTCTATCCAGATAAATACGGGCAGGTCGGATTTACCTTCAATTATGAGGGAAAAGATACCGTTACTCTTTAATCCTGCCCCCAGGTAACCTCCGACGCTGGAACTGCCGAGAAAACCCGTCAATGGCGACAATGAACTAACATGAAGCCGAGAAGAAGAGTAGACGTCGCTTCCCGTCAATAAACCGGGGGTAAATATAATCGGATTCTCCGAGGAGAAAGGACCGATATCCTCGTCCAGCTCTTTTAGTAAATAATAGGCATTTACCCCCCGTCCCCCGAGAAAGTTATCAATGAGATCTCTATCGGGGGCGACCCAGCTCTGACTGCCATCTTCCAGGTCGACCCTTACAATTTGACCAAAATCACTCAAAAGAAGCCCTCCCAAAATAAATTATGGGGGGCAATATTACTGCCCCCCATGAGATTCCACTGCTAGGACAGCTTGACAAATCTTAATTCGTGTGTACCGTTCCGTACTTCCCTGTAACCTTTTACTTTTTTATTCGTCGCTCCGTATATTCCCTGGTGAAAAGGAATAACTGCTGGACCTTCCTCTCGCAATATTTTTTGAATCTTCGTGAAATGCTCCTGCCTTACCTCCGGCTTTACTTTCGTCGATGCCTTTTCTATCTGCTCGTCCAGTTCGGGGTTACTGTAATGGCCTTCATTCCAGGAAGAACCCGTCTTGTAAGCCAGCCTTAGCACGTCCAGGATATTGACCCGGTGAGCCCACTGAGTAACCGTCATATTTGCCTTGAGCCAGTACTTCGAAAAGTAAACGTCTGAATTAGAACCTTCCAGCTTGAGGTTTATTCCGGCGGGCCTTGCAAGCTGCTGCAGGTTCAATGCAGTGTCGGGGCAGGGAAATATGTTTGTCGGATAGTGTAATTCCACATCCAGACCGTCGCCGTGCCCGGCCTGTGAGAGCAATTCCTTGGCCTTCTCAATATTTTGTTTCCGCAGACCCAGGTCTGTATACCAGCGGTAACTCGGCGCGATGGGAGTATCATGACCGAGATCACCGAAATCAGACAGCACCGAACTCAGCATGAACCTCCTGTCCGTGGCGTACTTCATAGCCAGTCGGACCCTGTTATCGTCAAACGGAGGCCTATCAGTTCTCATGCTAATTGGTGCCTGGAACCCACCGAGGGCGTAATCACCTTCGATGTTCGGTTCTTTCTTTAGCTGCGTGAAGTTAGTCAGGTTTATATTGGTTAGAATGTCGACGTCACCCGACTGAAGCATCAGCTTTTTCGTGGCGGCTTCTGGCACGAGTTCAAAATGAAGTTCGTCGACATAGGGGACGTCCGGTAAAAAGTAATCCGGGTTCTTTTCCATTATCATTTTTTCGCCCGGAACGTATTCCTTGACCATAAATGCCCCGGTACCGGAAGGTATCTTTTCTCCCTTTTTATCGTAATCGTAGTCGTGAGCAACTATCGACGTATTATAATCGTAAAAATTGAGATCAAAATCGGGGTCCGTATCGGCAAGATAGAATTTCGTGGTATATCTGCCGGCCTCTTCAATGTTTTCCACGTTGGTGAAGAGTGACTTTGCCGGTGAACCGGTATCGGGATTCATTATCCTTTCTACCGTGTACTTGAGATCCCTGGAAGTCAACTCCGTGCCGTGATGAAACTTCACCCCTTCCCTCAATTTAAAGGACCATTCGCTTCTATCCTCGTTGTAGCTATAATCCTCCACGAGCGAGGGCGTTCTTTTGCTATCCTCACCTCTCAAGCGAAACAGGTAATCACCGTAAGCACTGGCCATAACTTGTCCGGGAGAATCCGTAAGAAGGCCGGGCGTTATTTTTCCCGGCGGCCTTACGCCGACTTTTACCACAGTTTTACCAGATTGGCCTCTACCGGAAACGGACAATAAGCCAGGAAGTGAAACAGCTGCGCCGGTTAAAGCGGCACCTTTGATAAAGTCTCTCCGAGAAATTTTTCGGTTTTCAGTCATATTACCTCCTATTCATTCTTGTCTGAGCCTTCCGATCAACATTGAAAATATATAAAACCCTGTAACACCTCCCATGTTTATTCCTTCTTCAAAACCGGCTCCACATCGATGAGTTCTTCTTCCGGTATGTGACAGAGAATTTCATGGCCACCCGTTCCTCTTTCCGGCGGTGCTTCTCTCTCACAGATCTGCCCCACCTTGCGCGGGCATCTAGTATGAAATACACACCCGGAAGGAGGATCGACGGCCGAAGGCACCGACCCGCTTAACCTGATCCTCTTTCTCTGTAGCTTTGGATCGGGCACCGGAATTGCCGATAAAAGCGCCTCCGTATAAGGATGATACGGAGGAGTAAATATCTCTTTCGCCGAGCCGAATTCCACCATATGACCGAGGTACATTACCGCGATATAATCGCTTATATGTCTGACGACGCTCAGGTCGTGGGAAATGAAGAGGTAGCTGGTTCCCGAACCTTCCTGTAGATCGAGTAAAAGGTTGAGGATAGTCGCCTGAACGGATACGTCCAGGCTAGAAGTTGGCTCGTCGTGAAGAACCAGAGCCGGATTTGTCGCAAAAGCCCGGGCGGCTGCTACTCTCTGTTTTTGTCCTCCGGAAAGCTGATCCGGAAACCTTTCGGCAAGTTTCGGATCCAGGCCGACTTCCTCCAGAAGATCGGCCGTTTTTTTCGGAATTTCTTCACGAGAAAAATCTCCGTGCATAATAAGCGGACGAGCGATTGCCTGGCCGACAGTTCGCTTCGGGTTCAGAGTCGACCGGGGATCCTGAAATACTATTTGAATTCGTTTCAGAGTTTCGCTCGATCGACGAGATACGTAAGTCGTTATGTCCTCACCGGCAAAATCTATCCTCCCCTCCGTCGCTTCCGTCAGGCCGATAATCGTTCGAGCGAGGGTCGTCTTTCCACAGCCGGATTCTCCAACCACTCCGACCGTTTCACCCTTTTCTAAAGTCAGATCAACTCCGTCAACCGCTCTCACCGGAGAACCTTCGGTTCCGGGAAACCAGCTTCCACCCCCGCCGAAATACTTTTTCAGCTCGTCTACTTCGAGAATCGGACCTTCCTTTTCCATCTCCGGCGGTTCTTCCCATACTGATTCGGTTTTACCTCTTTTCTCCTCTCCGACGGTTTCCTCGGCACCCTCTATCGGGGCAAAATAACATCTTGCCTTATGTTTGCCCGTCTTGTCTTCGAGCGGAGGAATTTCCCCGAAACATTTTTCCTTTCGAAACGGGCAACGAGTGTTAAACTTGCACCCGTCAGGAAGATCGGTCAAATCAACCATGGATCCGGGAATATCCTGAAGCGTCCCCTTTTCCTCCTCCGGATCGGGCAGAGAGCGAAGGAGAAGTTTCGTATAAGGGTGAAAAGGTTCTTCAAATAACTCTTCTATCCCGGACTCCTCGACGATCTCTCCCGCGTACATCACTTCTACCGCGTCCCCAACTCGTGCTATTACTCCGAGATCGTGAGTGATATAAAGAAACGCCGAGTTCAGATCGTTTTTTAACTCCTCGACGATATCCAGAATTCTCGCTTCAGTTGTCACGTCGAGATTTGTAGTTGGTTCGTCCATTATTAGTAATTCCGGCTTACCCATTAAACCCGTGGCAATTCCGACTCGCTGCCTCATACCGCCCGAGAGCTCGTGCGGATAACGGTCGATTATTTCTTTCGGATCCCTTATATGAACCCTGTCAAGCAGATCAATTGCCTCTTCGATCGCTTCCTCTTTCGAAGCCATTTCATGGGCGGTAGCAACCTCGGCGATCTGTTCTCCGACCGGGAGCGAAGGGTTCAGCGAAGCGGTAGGATCCTGATAAATCATCCCCAGATGTTTGCCCCAGATGTTTTCCATTTCGGACCGGGATTTGTCCCTTAAATCCTCTCCGTTGAAAAGGATTCTACCTCCGGCGATTTCGCCGTTTTGGTCCAGATATTTCATAATCGCGAAGGCCAGAGTGCTCTTGCCACAGCCGGACTCACCAACTACTCCCCTGACCTCGCCGGGGGATACGTCGAGAGAAACGCTGTTCAAAGCACGAACGTCTGTTCGTTCCGTCTTATAAATCACTTCTAAATCCTCTACCTGGAGTATCGGTTCCGTCATCTCTGATCACCACCTGTGACTTCTTCCAGGCCCTCCGCGAGGAAATTGGCTCCCAGAACCATCGACGCGATCGCCAGAGCGGGGAATATCGCGAGCCAGGGGGCGACCTGAAGGTAACTGCGGGACTCGCTGATCATCAGACCCCAGTCAGCCGTAGGTGGTTGAACGCCCAGCCCGAGAAACCCGAGCGAAGCACTCAAAAATATCGAGTAGGCAAATCGTATTGCCGCTTCTACGCCCAGGGTATCAAGAATATTGGGTAATATTTCCGCTCCCATAATATAGAGGTCGGACTCACCCCGGACTCTGGCCGCTTCGACGAACTCCTGGTTTTTCACCTGCAGAGTGGCCGAACGCGCCACCCGACCAATCCGGGGAGTATGAGCCAGGCCGATCACCAGGATAACGTTCAGCGTTCCCGGACCAAGCACCCCCAGGACGAACATCGCTATCAACAGCGCCGGGAAGGACATCAAAATATCCATTGCCCGGCCCAGCACTTCCTCAACCCATCCGCCGAAGTAAGCTGCCGATAACCCGAGAGACGTACCACCAACCAGGCCAAGCAAAGTCGCCGAAAGGGCAAGGGTAAATGCAGTTCTACTGCCAACAACCACCCTGGTAAAAACATCTCGCCCCCACCTGTCAGTCCCAAATGGGTGCTGTAATGAAGGCCCGACGAATTTATCGGTAGAGAAATCCGTTGGCCCGTAAGGAGTGATGTAAGGCGCGAGAATCGAAATCAAGATCCAGATGACAATTATAATTAACCCCGCAAAACCGAGCGGCTTCCGTCTCAGGCGGGAAAGGTAGGAAAAACCGTTCTTTACCCTGTCCCAGAGACTCGGGGCCAGATCGGGACTCCGTTCAGCCATCAGCTTTCACCTCTGCTATAACGAATTCTGGGATCCAGAAGCGTATAAATGATATCAGTTCCAAAGTTAACGGTAACATAGGCAGTAACTACAAATAACAAACCCGCCTCCATAACAGGTATGTCTCTGTGCTGGATCGCGTTAAGGATCAGCCGCGCCACTCCCGGAAATCCGAATGTCGCTTCGACGACCACGGCACCTCCAAGAAGCCAGCCCAGGTTGATCGCGATCACCGTGACGGCCGGGAGGAGGGCGTTTCGCAGGACGTGTTTCGTAATAACGGTTCGTCGTCCGACTCCTTTCAAAGTCGCCGCCCTGGTATAATCGGACCGAAGAACTTTGACCATACTGGCACGGATATGCCTTGTAATGTAGCCCAGCATGACACCGGAGAGAGCCAGGATTGGAAGTATAAGTTTAGGTAACTGGTTCCAGAAGCCCTGAGATAAATCAAGCGAACTCGAGGCAGGCAACCATCCCAGCTGAACGGAAAAGATCAATATCAGGACCAGCCCGGTAATAAACGAGGGAAAAGATATTAGCCCGAGAGTAGTTATCGATATCAGGCGGTCAAACCAGCTACCCGGTCGCAGTCCGGCTATGATCCCCAGCAAGAAAGATATCGGAATTATAACTATCATAGCACCTGCCGCCAGAATCAGCGAATTCTTTGCCCTGCGAAGCAGAAGGGGGCCCACTTCGACCCCTGTTTTACTCAGGGACGTTCCCAGATCCCCCCGGAATACTCCCGAGAGCCAATCGAAATAACGGACGTGCAGCGGTTGATTTAAACCCAGGTTCTCCCGCAAAGCCGCAAGTGATTCTTCCGTCGCGTACTGACCGAGAATCATCTGAGCCACGTCGCCCGGAAGTGCTTCCGCGATGAGGAAGATAATCACGGAAGCCACGGCGATACTTACAAGAGCCTGCAGGAAACGCTTGCCGCTATAGGCTAGCAATTTGTATCCTTATCCCTGTCAAAAAGTTCATGAAGTTTAGTCCACCGTAAAGTACCTGTATTCTGCCGCCGCAGCCCGGGTCATCCAGAAGTCCTCGACCCTCTGGCTCAAACCGCTAAAGTCGGCACCGAAGAACGGTATGATCGTTCCGCCGTCTTCGCGCAGAATTTCCTGAATTTTCGTAAAGTGCTTCTGGCGCTTTTCCTCGTCGAGCTCGGTCGCTGCAGCTTCGATCTGCTCGTCGAGTTCGGGGTTGTCGTAATGAGATTCGTTCCAGGGCCCATCTCCCTTGAAGGCAACGTTCAGCAGGTCTATCGGATTCTCCCTGTGTATCCATTCAGTACAGGTCATGTTAGCCTTGAGCCAGTACTTGGAATAGTAAACGTCACCGCTGGAACCGACGAGGTTGATGTCGATGCCGGCCGGCTTCGCCATCTGTTGATAGTTCAATACTGTCGCCGGAACGACCGGGAAAGTCGTGCCGTAATGGAGATCTACGGATATACCGTTATCGTAACCGGCTTCGGCCAGTAACTCTTTTGCCTTTTCCACGTTCCTCTCTCTCGTTCCCAGATCGGTATACCACGGATAACCTTCCCAGATCGGGTGATCGTGGCCTAAATCACCGACTCCACCCATTGCAGATTCGAACATCTCCTCACGATCCACGACGTATTTCATCGCCTTCCTGACTCTCGGATCGTCAAACGGGGGTTTATCGGCTCGCATGCTTATCGGGGTATGGAAAGCGGATTTGGTAGCTACCGCACTTGCCTTGGCAGAATTCTTCAACCTGTTATACTGTTGCAGACCGATGAATGGGGCAATATCGGCATCGCCGGATTCAATCATAACCATCCTGGTCGGCATCTCGGAAATTATTCGAAATCTGAGTTCATCCACGTGAGGTACGCCTTCCATCCAGTAGTCGTCGAACTTCTCAAATAACAGGGATTCGCCCGGCTTGTAGTCCACGAGTTTGAACGGACCGGTCCCGGAATGTTTACCTTCGGAATAATCGAAATCGCTGGCGACAATGACGGTATTGTAGGCAAAGAATTTCAGATAAAAATCAGGTACCGGTTTATTTAAATTGAAGGTCACCGTGTATTTGTCCTTCTTCTCGAGGTTTTCCACGGCGGTGAAAAGCGATTTCTGGGGCGAACCAAAGTCCGGATTCATGATACGCTCAAATGTGAATACGACGTCTTCAGCCGTCATTTCGGAACCGTGATGAAATTTCACCCCTTTTTTCAACCGAAAAGTCCAGGTTTTACCGTCGGGGGAGCGATCGTAGTCCTCAACCAGCCAGGGAGTCCTTTCACCCTCGTTTCCGTGTCCCTCGAGCATAAATAGTCTCTCGTACATAGCGTCGGCAATATTCTGACCTGGAGCATCGGTCAATCTTCCGGGAACCAGAGTGGAAGGGTTACCAAGAACCACCGTAGCAGAATTACCGTTTTGACCCCCCTGCGAGATCGAGCCAAACAACCCCGAAGAAAGGAACGCCAGCGAACCACCGGCATAAGCAGCACGCTTTAAAAATTTCCTTCTGCTAATTTTTTCTGACATAAGTACCTCCTTGTTCTGATGAAATTAGAACCAACCCTGTCACTGTTGTAGCGGGTTAACAGAAAGTCATTTGGTCAAGCTCAAAACCTGCAGACCACCTCCGACCAATCGTTAACCATGAAGTCAACTGTTCTTTTATTCTAAACCGGCCCCTTCCCGTTTTTCCAGCAAAAACCGAGGTTGAGCTACGATTATTCTGAACCGGTAAATCAACCAGCTATTTTCGATCAATAAATTACATCAGTTAAGCTATCCTCGCTAAAGAAGGGAAGTCAGACCACGGACCTTACCGAGGTTTTCAAAACCTTTTACCCTATCTACTACTTTTTGGGTTTGACTTTCCCCCAGGGCTGGCGCGGCCAACCTCTCAAATTTTTCCACCAGACCGGTAAAACTGACAGTTTCGGCCGGTTCTGACGTTACTGTACCGGAATTAAAATCCTTTCCGGTCTCAGTAAAAATTTTTACCCGGCTCGGCCAGGCGGACGTTTCACCATCCCTCTCCGAAATAACTTCATTCATTCTCGTCAGTTCCTCTGACTCTTTTACTTCGATTTTATCGAACATGTTTTTGAGCTTCCGGTCGGATAACCGTTTTTCGGACATGGCTGCTGGGGTCACCTTCCCGTCAACCAGAGCAACTGCCAGGGGCCATTTTACGCTGAACTGAGCCTCTTCTTCCGTCGAGGGTAACCCCGAGTACAGAGCGGCCATCTCCGAAAACCCTTCCACCACTATCTTCTCGATTCTATCGACCTCGATCTCGTGATCGTCCACCAGCTCCATGGCCGCCTTTATCGGCGGATGACCCCAGCTGCAGGAAGGAATTTCTTTGAACTCGACCCCGTTCTCTTCCGCCATGATAAAACGATTCCCGAGGTCATCGAACCAATGACCGCAGTCCGATCCGCTAAAAGTGACGGAGGAGGGACCTGTAAACCCTCTTCTTGCCAATTCTGCAGAGATCAAACCGGTCATAGCTCCCCACCCTGTTCCGTGTTTGACCATCGACGGTTGATTTATTGCTCTTTCCATGGGAAGGTAAGGGGAATTGTAATCAGCCACAGCTAGCGCGTTTCTCGTTTCTTCTTTTCCCAGACCAATCAGGTTTGCAGCGGCAGATGCGGAAGCAACCGAACCCCAGGAGCCGCATGACCTGTATTCATCAAATTCTTCGTGCCAGCAACCTCCAACTCGGTGGGCCGCCTCATAACCAACCACGACTCCTGAAATAACTTCACTCCCGCTTTTATCGTATTTCTCTCCGAGCGCAAGGGTAACCGGAATAATCTGAGCCCCGGGATGACCCCGAGTATATTTGCCACCGTCATCTATATCCAGGGCGTTAGCCATGTATCCGTTCGCCAGTGCGGCACCCATTGCCGAAGAGTTTCCACCGAGCAATACGGTCGCTTCGTTTCCGCCCCATACGTCTTTTGCTAAACTGGAGACAATTTTTCCAGCACGACTATCCTGACCGGCTATTGCGGATCCAAGCGCGTCCAGTAAACAAAGTTTCGACTTATCCACTACCTCGTCGGACAGATCGGAGTATTTCGTCTCTGTTATAAAGTCCACCAGTTCTTCTAAAACGTTCATAAAGAATATCCTTCCTTTCTCGTTCTCCCTTCCTCGTCCGTTCCGGATTGATAGGTCCCATCTTTATCGGCGGCTTCTACCATCGCACCTATATTGGCCGGAGGAGTATCCGGGGCAAGCGAACAATTTCCCGCCAGAATATAATTACCCCCGTCTCCCGCTAACTCAATACTGTTCCGCGCAACCCGGCGAACTTCCTCCGGGCCCTCCTGAAGCAAAAGACCTGTAGTCGGCAACCGACCCATTATCGCCGCGGAACCCCCGTACTTTTTTGTTATCTCACCGAGATTGGCCTCTCCGACACCGTCAATATGGTAGATATCCGCTCCCGCTTTAACGGCGAGGTCGAAACGGTCCCCCCACTGCCCGCAGGTATGAAAGAGAACCTTTGCCCCGGTAGTATCGTGAATCTTTTCTATGAGCTTCTTTTCGTAGGGATATACGCTGTTCCGAAAGCGAAACCAGGAAATCATCGTTTGGCTTGCAAATGGATCCGTAAAACCAAGCAGGTCCGCACCGGCCTCGACTGCCATTCTGGCGAAATCGTAAACCCGGTCCGTCATGAGGTCAATGAGCTCTTCGGCAAAACCCGGTGCCCGAGCCAGGTCGAGAAATAATCTTTCAAAGCCCCGAAGGAGAGAGGCCTCTCTGAAAGGAGAGGAAATCGCTGCAATCAGGGGAACACGGGGATCCAGTTCCTTTCTCAAACGCTCCGTTACCTCGAGGCTAAATTGCAGATGATTCCCGGCCTCTATACCTTTCGCATAAAGTTCTTCCAGCTCAATTTTATCTCGCTCGGCGGTCAGCCCGGGCTCTGTCATACTGGGGGATTCGTCTTCCGGAATCAGAAGTTCCGCCCCGAGAGCGTCCGCCACCATGCCGGGCCCACCGAGACTCGTTACTCCGTCGTAGCCAAAGTGGTCCAGGGCAGACAATTGGGCTTCGATGAATTTTTCTTCTTCCCTCATGACCTCCCCGTAACTGTAGCCGGCCCGGCGGATCTGGAAATGGTTGGAGTAAGTCAACACTGGAACGCGATCGGGTACTCCCGACCCTATAACCTTTTCTATTCTTTCTCGGGAAGTATAACCCTCACCTTTCATCCGTATTTACACCCCGTGGTTTGCGAGGTTCTGTCAGTCTAAATCTCTGCCTTTCTTTTCTCGATTATCTCACTCATGGCGTTTAACTTTTCATCCGATAACTTTTTCGGTTCATGGTTTTCGAGTATTTCTTTCGCCTTTTCCCGCGCCCGAGCGGAGAGATCCTTCTCCCCGTCACTCTTCCAGCTATCGTAACTCTGACGATCGAGCAATTCCGGCTGATATAATTCTTTAAACGTGGAAAGAGTTGACTGATCCGTCAGGTAGCCCCCTCCGGGCCCGACTCGCTCAATTGCTTCCAGGGCCAGATGTTCCTCGTCAAGTCTTATTCCT
This sequence comes from uncultured Thermotogae bacterium, assembly GCA_964599005.1. GTDB lineage: Bacteria > Bipolaricaulota > Bipolaricaulia > M55B111 > M55B111 > JAGXLP01. Next base: position 2,373 of record CAZRDU010000020.1, on the reverse strand, counting down.
TCCTGAACTCGCCTGACATAGCCTATGATTTCGTCCCCGATAACCACCGATTCGAGAGAACCGGTTTGGCCCGACTCGAGATAACCGACGTCATGAATTAAGTCCGCCTCGCTCCGGGCCATTTCGGAAATAGAGATCGATGCTTCCATCGCCTGTTGACCGTCCAGCAGCTTGGAATCGCTAAATCCGGCTTCGCTAAATACCGGCATGTCGAGGTACTTGCTCACCTGACTCAAAGCCCTGTCCACAAGCAAAGCCGCGGGCAACCCGTAGGAGGCTCCGGCCGTCTGCATATCCATTGGGGAAGCGGCTCCCCCAATGATTACCGGAGCACCCGGCCTTTTTAACTGAGAGATAACCACCCCGCTTAGTTCCTCGGCGAGAGACATTACAACCGTACCGCCCGGCGTTGCCGGACTGGAAGCTCCGGGGAGGGTTCCCGAAGTATAAGTAGCTGGCACTCCGTACTCGGCCGAGAGCAGTAACCGTCCCAATGCATCATCGGATCCTACAAGCGGACTAGACGGTTCGGTATACTGGACGAAAAAAGGCTTTTCCTCGAGCTTTTCCTCCCCCCCGGCAACCGTGGAAGCCAGTTCGAGCAGTTCTTCTGTATTACTATTGTCTGCCGAAGTAAAGACAAACGGCTTTCTATTATTTGCCGTCATGGTCTTAAACTGATAGAGGTCAGCCAGTTTTGTCGGAACGTCCGAAGGCAGAGCCATGCTCATCAAGAAGTCGATATTGGGCAGGGCATCGCCAAGACGACTAAAATTCTGAACGTCCTCAAGCTTGCTCTTCCGCCTTTCCCCCGTATCGAGGTCGATCGTATTCGGGTTGTCCGATCCGGGGCCGAAATAATTTTCCTCGCTACCGAGTTCCAGCGCGAGCTCTCCGTCCCGATCGTAAATCGGTACGTATTTTGGAGCCGAGTTCAGGGCTTCCCTGACAAGATAGGGTTTTAGATGTACTCTCTCCCCCGTAATTTTTGCGCCGGCTCCGCTCAGTAGCTCCAGCGCTTCCTCGTTCCTTATCTCCACGCCGACCTTTTCCAGGATATAGAGTGACTTGTGAAAGATCTTTCTCTTTTCAGAATCTGATAACATTCGTCTCTTCTCTCCTTTTTTTGGTTTTTTAAATTTAACCTGAGTTAAGCTTCCTCTGACTTGCTATCGTCCGGCGTCAACAAAATTTAACCGCAAAGCTTCAATCAATTTTGACAGAGGAGATTCAATTCCAGCTGTCCTAAGAGTACCGATCGAAATGATCCTTTATCCGCTCGCCCGCAAGAACCGAATCGTGATCCCGCAGGGCAAGGAAAATCTTTCGATGAATATCGACCGACTCCAGGAGATAGTTACGTTTATCCGGCAGGTAATGTTTTTTCTCCAGCCGCTGCCACATTTTATCGTTCATTATCCCCTGCATGTTTTTAAGAGTATCTTCGATAACATCGTTCCGGGTCGCCTCGGCAATGAGCAAATGGAACCTTTTGTGAAGCTCCAGGAACTCCCTATAATTATCCTCCTGCGCAGCCGATTGCATCTTAGTCAGCGTCTCTTCCATCTCGTCTTCGTCGTTTGTGCTCCATTTTTTCGCAGCTATCTCCGCGACACCGACTTCGAACGCCGCCCTCGCCTCCTGGAGCTCGAGTGGCTTGGGATTATCGACCAGAATATCGATAATCCTTTCCCGGAGGCTATCTTCCGCCGGAACCCCCTTGACATAAGTACCTTTACCAACTTTTGTCTCGATGATACCGCCGAGTCTCAATGCGGAAAGCGCTTCCCGGACCGAGGCCCTGCTCACCCCTGTCTTATCCGCCAGCTCTTCTTCCGTCGGAAGTTTATCCCCGACGTCCAGATCACCGGTCTTGATAGCATCTACGAGCTGACTGGCGACGTGTAGAGGCTTTTTCTTTTCCTCGAGTTTTTTGAATTCAAAATCCATGCTGTCTCCCCACTATAAGTCAGCCATCATATGTCAGACAAATTTATACTAAAACAAAATCCCTGACCAAGCAAGAAAATTTTGTTCGCCGAGATGAGGTTTACAGATTAAGATAGGGTAACCTTAAAGTTGATTCCCACCTGAAGAATTTTAATCAATGTGTTTCAAAGCCCGGGATTTTCATTAATTTCTCCAGATAATCCAGAATCTGTGTCAGACAAACTACGATAATTAGATAAATTATCGCGACCACTGCAAAAACCTCGAAGTACCGAAAGGTCTCGGACCCGATTATTTTGGCGTGACCCATGAGCTCAGGGGCATTTATTATGTAGGCAAGAGAGGTATACTTCAGAAGATAGATTAACTCGTTAGACCAGGAAGGGATGACCAGCCTGAAAGCCTGTGGCAGTATTACGTAGA
>CAZRDU010000019.1:0-23297 GCA_964599005.1 uncultured Thermotogae bacterium | reverse complement strand
ATTCCGGCACTCGGCAAGATGAACCTGATGAACCTCCATTCCCTGCAGAGCGTGGTCATTTCCTCGCTAATTTACAACAGCCTAATTATACCTTTCCTCGTCCCTCTTGCCATGCGAGGTGTCGAGTACAAGCCGGTCAGCGCGTCTCAACTTCTGGTTCGGAATATGTTGATCTACGGGGGTAGCGGGCTCGTCGTCCCGTTCCTTTCCATCAAATTAATTGACTGGCTATTAGTGACAGTGGGGGTGTTTTAACCGTGGTTGACGAAAACGGAGAAGATAAGCAGGAAGAAAGACCAGAAGGTAAAGAAGAAATGGAAGAGGGAGAAAAAGAAATGGCTGAAGGGCAAGGGGAAGAGGTTCCTGAAGAAAAAGTTGACGAGGTAGAAGACGAGGAAGAAGCCTCCCCTTCGGATTCGGAGACTGATGAAAAGGTCGAAGAAGAAAAACCAGGAGAAGGGGAACTAGAGGAAAAGGAAGTCAAAGAGGAAGAAGAAATCGAGGAAGAGGAGGAAGTTTCCTACCCTGACACGGACGAGCTAAGGGTCTCCAGGATGCTTACTACCGGGCTTCGAATGCTCATTATCTCAATACTGCTTACAAGTGTTCTCTACGTCCTTGCCGCGACGGGTATAGGAAACCTTGTCTGGCCGGGATCCGCTCAGGGCAATCTGGTGAAGCTTGACGGTGAGGTCGTTGGCTCCAAGCTGATCGGTCAATCCTTCAGTTCCGACAAGTACTTTCATCCCAGACCCTCGTCCAAGAACTACGACGGAATGGATTCGGGCAGCGCCAACCTGTCGCCGGAAAACGAGAAGCTCACCCAGCGTGCTAAAGATTTACTCGAAGAGCTGGAAGAAGAGGGAGTGAATCCGAAAGAAGTCCCGGTAAGTTTCGTCACCGAATCAGGCTCCGCCCTCGATCCCCACATCGTACCGGAGTCCGCTTATTTGCAGGTACCGAGAGTCTCCGAGGCGACGGGAATAGATCCGGAAAGGTTGAGAGAGTTAATCGACGAGAATATCCAGGGTAAATTCCTCGGTCTGTACGCTCTGGAAAGGGTGAATGTGTTATCGTTAAATATTGAAATAGAAAAAATACTGGAGACCGGATAGTATGAACGAAGATCAGTTAAAAAAGCCGTCAGAAGAGTTAGGTTACGGAGACGTTTTGATCAGTATTGCAAATCCGGAAACGGCGAAACAGCTGGTAACGCTTGCCCATCATCTTACCACGCATCAGACCACCTTCCATATCGTAAACGTAACCCGAAAGGGATCTTTTCTCGAGGAGGAGCGTTCCTGGCGGAAAGGGTCCGAACTTGTTATGGATACTACCCACTACGCCCAGCGACTCGGCCGGGTGGCAAAACCGGTCAACGCGACCTCCAATTCAATTCCCAAAGGTATATTAAATTCGGCCGAATGGATTGAAGCGGACCTAATACTGATGGGCTGGTTTGGGCGAATAACCCCGGTATCGGTGAGGAGAAGCTCGGTGGTGAACAAGGTGCTGCACAAGGCTCCCTGCGACGTAGGGGTACTTAAATCCAGGAAAGACCTGGGGAACGTTAAAAAGATCCTATTGCCAGTGGGTCCAAACAAACCAAAACCCAGGCGACTTGCGGTATTCGATAGATTGCTTAAACAGAGCAAGGCAAAAGGTGATATGATTCACGTCTTAACTCCTGATACAAGTAATGAAAACGCGGAGGAGATGGCTTCGGAACGTTTGAACGAAGCACAGGAAATGCTTACGGGCGATGTCGAAACCAGAGTTATTCAGGCTAATTCGGTTCTCCGGGGTTTGTTAAGGGGGAGCGAGACAGCCGATTTGATCGTTATTGGGCCCGGCAGAGAATGGGTTTTCAATAGATTTTTATTTGGAAGGACAGCGGACAACCTTACCAATAGAGTTGAGTCCTCGGTACTGATGTTCAAAGGAAGTGAACACAAGATGGTAGCCTGGTCCAAGGGGTTGTTGAAGGCATTGGTCGACCTGGCCAAGCGTCCCTTTAGATAGGACTTATACACCTACCGGACCAATCCAGGAAATCTATTTCTTCATATTAAAGTTGCACTTACGAGTCGCATTCGGGTTAGCACCTTCAAAACATAAACACACGATAAGGGATAGTTAACAGTTGAGAAATTATAGCCTTGAAATTGGCCACCGCACCGGCTGGACACTTAACATATTTATATTTGTCTTCCTCAGTGGCGCAGTTATGCAACTGCGGGGAGCACTGCTTCCTAACTTCCAGTCCACCTTTGGGGTTTCGGAGAGCCTACTTGGTCTGGTAGCACCCATGGGAACCCTTGGATTCACCCTTACCGTGCTGTTGGCTGGGCTGGCTGCCGGCCACCTCCCGGTAAAGAGATTCATGATTGTCGGTGTGGTTATCGTCACTGCCGGGACTTTCTTGATGGGGTTCTCTCCAGTTTATTCGGCTCTTTTATTATTTTTGGTATTACGTGGCCTGGGGACTGGCCTTTTTAGGGGACTGGACCGACCTCTGCTTAACCATCTCTATCCCGGAAAGTTCGGGAGCATTTACAACCTTCACGCCGCAGCCTGGGCCCTGGGAGCCGCCAGCGGTCCTTTCGTTGCCAACTTGATACTGGGCTTAACCGATAACTGGAGAACGGTTTATTTCTTCTATGGTATCCTTTTTGTTCCTCTCTCCCTTTATCTGTTCACCAGGGAGCTCGATACGTCGGAATTTGAAGAGATACAGCTTTCCTGGGAGAAGCTAAAGCGGATCAGCCGCAGGACGGAGATACTTGGAATGTTTGCTGGAATCATCCTGAACGTGGGAATCGAGGCAATCTTCTTTACCTGGCTTCCTTTTTATCTGAGTGGAATATTTAGTCACGGGTTCGGCAATACGGCCCTTTCTTTCTTTTTGCTTGCCTACGTGCCCGGCAGGTTAATTAGTAGCTGGCTTGCCGAAAAGACCGATTTATCCTTCCTGGTTTTGATGAATGCTTTATTCATTACCGCACTTTTAACTCTGGCGTTTTTCTTCACCTCGGGCTATCTCAGTGTAGCTTTTATACTATTAAGTGGATTTTCTCTCTCCAGCAACTTTCCCACTTTGTTATCACTAGGAACCAAGACCTCCCCAAACTTAAGTGGTCCCATAAATGCTATGGCCATGACCTGCTCGGCTCTGGCTTTATCCGTTTTTCCTCCTGTATTTGGACTAATAACGGATTACTTTTCTATTTCCGTGGCGATGAAACTGACGGTCGTATTAGCACTCGGGCTAGTCTCGGTTTTAGTTGTCTTACGAATCAAGCTGGCTGAGTAGAAACTCGGAACTTCCCTGTCTTACTTGCTCTGCCCCGAATATTTGGCCCTGTGAAGATTTTTGTAAGATAAAGATGGAACGGCGGTCGCGGAATAATCTTGGGCTACAATCCTGGCTCCTGGCATCTCGATCTCCTAGTTAGCCACACCGGTTCAACTGAAAATAAATCATTCAAATAGGGCTCCTCATCTGGGTGCTGGACCAACTCTAGTTTTTAAATACACCTTGCGGATAACTCTAGTCTTTCAGCTACGTGTCGAAACCGCTTAATTCAGGTTCTTAATTTTTAAGGGTAAAGTCTTACAATAAATTACTGGATTATAATTGCCCCTAAGTTAGGAGGTGGGTTATGAACGAACGAGACGAGTCGTCCTATTTCGATTTGTTTAATTTCGATATTTCTATTCGAGAACTTCTGGGAAGGGCTATAAAAACCGAAATCGAGGAAGCCGAAATTTACCGTGATTTGCTCGAAAAAGATCTTCTCGAGGAAACAAGGTCTAAAGTGGAGAGGTTCATAACGCAGGAAGAGGATCATAAAGAAAAGTTAGAAGCAACTTTCGACGATTTCTTTCCCGGCGAGGAAATTCCCCTGCCGGACCGTTCCGGGATAGAGATTCCAAAGGAAATATCTCAGCAAGTTTCCCCGAAGGAGTTAATGAAAAAAGCGATGGACGCGGAAAGCGACGCCGAAAAATTTTACAGGGAAATGACCCATAAGTTCGAGGAAAAGGAGGTGCGAAGGCTACTGGGTTTTCTGGCTTCCAACGAAAGGGAACATTACGAAATTCTGAAGGAGGAACTGGGGAAGCTGGAGTGACTTTTGAAGTAAAAATCTTTTTTGCCGGTTTGGCTTCGATATTTATCGTAGTTTGGCAACTCCTGAGGTTCTATTCAATGAGAAAAAATCTGAGATAGAATTAAGAGTAAAAACGGTAGCTCTTAAGCTTATGGCGCTAACAGCTTTATTTACTAATTAAAGAAGAGTTGTTTGAATCCCCTCCGGTTTCCGTTAAAATACCTGTTAAGTGGAATGTACCACTAGATGACTCGGTTGAAATATATATTTAAATATTGATTGAACGAGTTTTGATACGGGATCGGATTCTCAATCGGCGAGATTGCCGGTAAAATCCCCTTCATGGTCAGACTAAACAGATATATTTGCTTGTTTGGACGGTGCCAGACACTCTAATCATTCCGGTTAAGTCTTACTTTAGGTTATTGGGCCGTCGCCTGTACTTGAAAGCCGTTTAACGGGATAAAGGGTAGATGGGACTATATTCGCGATTTATGTTTTGACAAAGAAGACTTGATTTCTTGAATGCATCGGAGAAAAGAGCGGTGCGAAATTTGGTTCTACAGAACGATTTCCGAGATCATAGGTGGGTATTATGAGTGATTTTGATCGACTGGATGAGTTCATCGAGCAGGAAATAAATGAAGGGACTTTTCCCGGCGCCGTAGTTCTGGTTATGGAAGAAGGGGAAAGAATTGTCCACGAAAAATACGGCCTTAGAGCTGAAGTTCCATCCAACGAAGAGATGAGCAAAGATACGATATTTGACCTTGCGTCTCTTACGAAGGTGGTCTTTACGACGACGATGGCACTGAGATTGGTCGAATCCGGGGAGTGGAAATTGGCTGATCCGGTGAGTCGCTACCTGGAAGAGTTTCCGTCCGATATCCACGTAAAGATAAAGCATTTATTGACGCATACCTCAGGTATTGTCCCCTGGATGGACCTTTTTTCAGGGTCTGATGACCGGTCTGAAGCGCTTGAGCGGTTGTTTTCGGATAAATGGCCGATCCTGGACCCTGTAATACCGCCACCGGCGGATAGGGTAGTTTACAGTGACCTAAATTTTATAATTCTCGGTCTTGCTATTGAAAGAACTACGGGTAAGACTCTTGACAAGTTGGCCGAGGAGAAAATCTTCCGCCCGCTGGACATGAGTGATAGTTATTTCAACCCACCGGAAGGAGAAAAGGGGAGAATAGCACCGACGGAATACTCCGAATCCCGGGGAGGGGTTATCCGGGGCGAAGTTCACGACGAGAACAGCTATGCCCTGGGAGGAGTAAGCGGGCACGCCGGACTTTTCTCAACCGCCGGAGATCTCAGTAATTTCGTTTATGCACTTCTAAACGGGGGGAAGTACGAAAATTACGGACTGATTAGTCCGAGAACGATGGAGCTGCTAAAAAAGAACTTTACAAAAGGACTGGACTCCCGTCGTACCCTTGGCTGGAAGCTACAGGGCGAGGGAACAACTTCGGCGGGCGACCTCTTATCCTCCGAGTCCTTTGGCCATACCGGTTTTACCGGTGGTTCGATCTGGCTGGATCCAGTTCGGGAGTTAGGAGTAGTTGTGCTAACCAACAGAGTACATCCCGATCGCGTAAGAGGGGAAGGCCGGATTCAGGACTTCAGAGCGAGACTTCACAACTTAATTGCCGGAGAGTTATTATGAACGAGCTCATCCTGGCCAACGGTAGAGTAATATTCCCCGGGCGGGAGGAAGTCGAAATTACTGATGTTGCAATTAGAGATGGTAAAATCGACGAGATCGGTTCCAGATTGTCCGGTAATGCTGAGTCGAGGATAGACCTGGATGGATCTTATCTTTCCCCGGGTTTCATCGACCTGCAGGTCAATGGAGGTTATGGAGTGGATTTTCTGACCTGCGAGCCCGGCGATATAGGTGAAGCCAGCGATTTCTGGCTCGAGCACGGAACGACCTCCTTCCTCGGAACCATTATTACCCATCCGATAGATTCAATGAACGGGGCGATAAGCTCCCTGGCACGAACAAGCGCGCCTAATTTGTTTGGCGTTCACGTCGAAGGTCCTTTTTTGTCCTACGAGAAACGTGGCACTCACAACCCAGCGCACCTAAAAAAACCGACTCGCGAAGATTTTCGTCGGATAATAAGTGGTGCCGAAAGAAGCGTGAAGCTGTTTACGTTTGCGCCGGAGCTGGACCGAGCCGGGGATTTACTGAGCTGGATCGAGGCTAACAATTTTGTTCCCTCGATAGGTCATTCCGATGCCGATTACGATACGATAAACTCTTTTCTGGATCGTGGTGTATCTTCCTTCACTCATTTGTTTAACGGAATGAAGGGGTTCCATCACAGAGAGCCGGGAACGGTGGGGGCCGCTTTGGCCTCGGACTCTCTGGTTGGGATAATTGCTGACGGAATGCACCTGCACCCGGGCGCCGTAAGGTTCGCAGAAAAGATGAAGGGCTCGGATGAAATATATCTGGTTACGGATGCCATTGCCGCTGCGGGTTTGGAAGACGGAAAATACGTTCTCGGGAACCAGGAAATAACAGTGGAGGATGGGCTGGCGAAGATAGACAGCGGCACGATAGCTGGAAGTACACTGACCATGGAATCTGCCCTCAAGAATTATATCGAGTTTACCGGTATACCCTTAGCAGAAGCGATCAAAACGGTAACGCTGAATCCAGCAAAATTGCTGGGCAGAGAAGAGGAAATAGGCTCTATGGAGCCGGGAAGCATAGCCGACCTAGTAACTTTCGACGAAGAGTTCCGCGTTGACCGTACGATAATCGACGGTGAGGTCCTATTCGACGGGAATACTCGATGATTGGCACTGTTGTGGAGGCTTATAATCGGATGAGATTTTGTTATTCAAATCCCCCATGCAATACTGAATCCGCCGGCACAGGTGGATGGACCTCTGAGACCTGGGCAGGCTCGTGGTTTATTGAATCTAACTTCGAGGTACTTTGACATGGGGTTTTTGATCGGGATCGACGGCGGGGGGACGAAAACGCTCGGTATAATAGCGGATCCCCCGGGAGAAATAGTGGCGAAATCATCCAGAGGTTCAGGCAACCCTCGTGTCGCGGGAGAGGTTGACGCAGTTGAAGCCGTAAATGAAGTTTTTAGGGATCTTCTCGAAAAAACCGGTTCCGATCCGAACGATATCGAAGGGATCGTTGTCGGACTTGCCGGCGTGGGGCGGGAGCCCGACAGGCGGAACTTTCGATCGCTGCTGGTAGAAAAACTTCCAGAGGCGGTTCCGGATAATTTCTTACGCGTGGTGACCGATGCCGAAATTGCTTTGTACGGGGCGGTCGGGGGAGAAGAAGGTCTAATTGTAAATTCCGGAACTGGGGCGATCGTCATGGGCAGGGATAAACTGGGAAACGTCGAAAGAGGGGACGGCTATGGCTATCTTCTCGGTGATGAGGGAAGCGGTTTCTGGTTTGGGCTAAACGTGATCAAAAAAGTTTTAGAAGCTAAAGATGGCAGAGGACGTTACACTTCCCTGAAGGCAAGGCTGATTGATTTTTTTGATCTTGACAGGGTGGAAGAGGTCGTTACGTTAGTCTACGAGAAAGAAAAAAGAGACCTGGTAAGGACCGTAGCCGGAGTGGCTCCCCTGGCCTTCGAAGAAGCCGCAAAAGGTGACGAAGTATCTCAGGCTATTGTTAAGGCTGGAGGATCAAAATTGGGCCGAACCGCGAAATCGGTAATCGACCGGCTGGATTTTCAAGAGAAAACAATAGGTATAGTCCTCACCGGTGGGGTGTTCAGTTCAAAACGAAGAAGGTTATTGCTCGAAGGCTTTGAGAGCCAGTTATCCCGAGCTAAAACCAATTGGTCCTACTGGAAGAAAAGATTTGCTCCGGAAGTTGGCGCTCTGCTTAAAGCCTGTGAAATATCCAGGGGGAAAATTATTTATCCCGACGGTTCCAAAGAGAAAGGAGAATGGTGACTTTACCCTTTTCCTGTCGGATTTTTGTTTTTATGAGTCTTTAATCGACGGATTGATTTGATAAAGTAGTTACTGGTTTTATAATGAAGTATAACCGAGTGGTAAATATGTATGTACCGGAACCTTCCGGCCATTACATCGGAGGTGATAGCTGGCTCATCTGTTAATTCGAGTTGGGTTTTTACTCTTGTAACCATCATTTTTGATCTAGGGGGTCAAAATGCGTAAAAGCAAAATTGCTCTAGTTGGACTTTTATTTGTCATGGTCTTTTCCCTTATGGCTTTTGCGGGCCTACCGGAAGAGCCGAAAGTGGTGAGCAACCGCCTTAATTTTGGCGATAATCCGCAGTTCGGTGGTACTTTCGTAATAAGCACGACGGCCGGTCCGGAAGGATTTAACCCGGTGGTAGCAACCAGCACTTCGACCTACGCTATCACCGACATGATCTTTAGCCGACTTTTTGACGTAAACCCGATAACTCTGGAGCAGGAACCAGAACTGGCGAAAAGCTGGGAAAAAACCGAAGGAGGAAGGGTTTACACCTTCCATCTCCGGAAAGGTGTTAAGTGGTCCGATGGAGAGCCTTTTACCGCTGAAGACGTACTGTTTACCTTTCAGGATCTCCATTTTAACGATGAAATCGAAAGTGACACCCGATCTCAGCTTACGGTAAAGGTGGATGGAGAGAAGAAATTACCGAAAGTCGAAAAGGTGGATGAATACACCGTTAAGTTTAGCTTCCCCAAAGTATTTGCTCCGGCGCTGGAAGGACTGACGACGCCGATTTTGCCAAAACACGTACTTAAAGACAAGGTGCATAAGCTGAACCCCGAAGTAGAAAAAGGAAACTTTAACGAAGTTTGGTCACTTAATACTGACCCGGAAAAGATCGTCGGTTGTGGACCTTTTGTCATCGATAAATTTGCTTCGGGAAGACACATCATCCTTAAAAAGAACCCCTATTCGTTCTTTGCGAACGAAAAAGGTGAACAACTTCCTTACCTGGACCAGGTTAAAGTGCTCTTTGTAGAAAACGAACAGGCAACGGTGACTAAATTCCTGAATAGGGGCGTGGACGCTGCTTCAATTTCTTCCGGCAACTTTCCTACCGTGAAAAAACGAGAAGCAAATAAGAATTTCACGGTCTACCGCGCCGGACCGGGATTCGGTACCAGTCATAACTTCGGTTTCAACCAGGATGTTGAGGACGAGGGATTGAGGAAACTCTTCCGGACCACCGAGTTCCGTCAGGCCATGGCTTATGCCTTTGATGAAGAAACGGTCGTTCAGAACGTCTTCAATGGGCTGGCACAACCCCAATGGGGCCCGATTAGTGCTGCCAATACTTTGTACCACACTTCGGATCTCAAAAAATATCCGTTCAACCTGGAAAAGGCAAGAGAACTTTTAAATGAAATTGACGTAACTGACGAAGATGGAGACGGTCTGAGGGAGACTCCAGCGGGCGAAGACCTGGCCTTTACCGTTATTACTGACGCAGGAGGCGTCAGGATCGATATGGCAAACATCTTTGCCAATGATTTAAAGAAGATCGGAGTCGATATGACCGTACAGGGGCTCGAATTCGGCTCAGTAATCAATCGAATGGTCGATGGAAAATTTGAAGTCGCCGCGATGAGCCTTGTGGGTTCCCGTGACCCGCATGGAACCGCCACTAACGTATTCGGTTCCGATGGAGGTTTTCATTACTGGCATCATTCAGCGGCGGAAAACCCGAACGAAACGGAGAAAAGGATCGACGAGATTATTGCAAAAGCTTCTTCCACCGTTAATTTGAGCAAGCGTCAGGAACTTTACGCTCAGTATCAGCGAATACTTTCAGAGCAGGTACCGCTTTTGTTTACCGTACAGCCAGAGGTTCTTTACTCTGTATGGGATCACGTCGGGAACGTCGGTGAAACGCCAAGCCCTTACCTGTTAGAACGAAGGGGAAGCCTCTTTCTGCCGATAGCTCATCTGATCTACCTTAAAAACTAAGTATCCAATAGAGCGGAGTAGCTGGAGTTAACCCTCTCAGCTACTCCGCTAATTTCTTAAGATGATAACTTATATAACCAGAAGGTTACTTTATTTTGTGCCGCTGCTTATCCTGGTGACCATTATCTCGTTTAGCATACTGCAGCTAAGGCCCGGGAACTTCCTGACGAAGTATCGTGGCAGCCCGCGGATAAGTGAAGCGACGATAGAGCAGATGTCGGAGCGATACGGGCTCGATGAGCCAGCTTACGTGCAGTACTGGCAGTGGGTCAAGGGTATAGTTACGGATCTGGACTTCGGTTATTCATTTGAGACCCAGCAACCGGTATTTGACCTGCTGTTCAAAGGCAGGGTAAAGTGGACCATGATAATAATGTTCTCCACCCTGCTCTTTAGCTGGACGGTTGGGATCTTTATCGGGATTTATTCGGCTGTGCATCAGTACTCGCTTGCTGATCACTTTTTCACCTTCTTTGGGTTCCTCGGTTTATCTATTCCCAATTTCTTTTTGGCACTGCTCTTGCTCTACTTTTTGTCCATTGTCTTAAATATTGGCCCCGGGCTGGGAGTCGGTGGGCTGTTTTCCAGCGCCTATATTGGCAAACCCTGGAGCTGGGGGAAATTCGTTAACTTCCTCTGGCATCTCTGGCCCGCAATAATAGTGATGGGCACGGCGAGAATGGCAACTGTAATTCGTCAGATGCGCGGTAATCTGCTTGATATTCTCGGCGAACAGTACGTCCAGACTTCTCGCTCAAAGGGTTTGAGAGAGTGGAAGGTAATTTTGAAACACGCGGTACGGAATGCAATTAACCCTCTGATAACTATGCTTGGTTTCGAGTTACCCTATCTTATCGGGGGCGCTTTGATCACTTCCATCGTACTTAATCTGCCCACAGTGGAACGTGCCTTTTACACCGCTTTGCTGAGCCAGGATCTTTACGTGGCTGCGAGTGGGTTGCTGTTTTTCTCTTTCTTGCTGCTCGTTGGTAATTTAATCGCAGATATACTTTTGGCGGCAGTGGATCCGCGGATTCGTTATGACTGAGAAAAAAGAGAAAAAGTCGGGAGCAGAACGTTCCGAGCCCCAGTGGAAGAAGATACGCCGTCGCTTCTTTCGTCATCGTCTTGGTGTAATCGGTCTGGTCATTACGTTAGTCCTCTTTCTCCTGGCACTGTTTGCAAATTTCATTAGTCCGTATCACATGACGACCCAACACAAAGATTATTCCTATGCCCCCCCGGCCAGGATCCATTTTTTGACCGATGATGGTAATCTAACCTGGCCTTACGTCTATGCTCTGGAGAAGGAGAGGGATGAGGTGACCTGGGAGCTGGGCTATACCGAGAACAAGAAGAAAAAATATCCGATTAAATTTTTCGTTTCAGGTGACCGCTATAAGTTTTTGGGGGTATTTCCGACTCGACTGCATCTCTTCGGTACGGGTTCCGAAGAGGCTCCTGTATTCTTGTTCGGGGCGGATCAGTTTGGCAGAGATCTCTTCTCGAGAGTCATGTGGGGTGCCCGAGTATCGATGACGATCGGACCACTCGGGATTCTGATAAGCTTTACTCTGGGCATCGTCTTTGGTGGAATATCTGGTTATTTCGGGGGCAGCTTCGACATGCTTATCCAGAGATTCACTGAAGTGGTAATGTCATTTCCGCAATTGCCACTGTGGTTAGCTCTCCGAGCGGCTTTTCCCGACAGCTGGAACTCGGTTCTGACCTATCTGGTGATGGTTATGATTCTGGCTTTTGTAAACTGGGCAAAGGTGGCCAGGGTTATCAGGGGACAGTTCCTTTCCCTGAAGGAGAAGGAGTTCTCGATGGCTGCCAAGGCCCTCGGCTGTAGCGATGCGAGAATAATATTTCGCCATATACTTCCCGGTACGACCAGTTATTTAATCGTGGCGGCTACAATTGCCGTTCCGGGTTACATCCTTGGAGAGAGCTCTTTGAGCTTTCTCGGTCTGGGGATCAGGGAGCCGATGGCGAGCTGGGGTTTGCTTTTGAAGGATGCCCAGTCGATAACAAATTTGGAATCTCATCCCTGGCTCATGATACCCGGGGTATTTATCATCATCGCGGTACTTGCATTTAACTTTATGGGTGATGCCCTGCGCGACGCAGCGGACCCTTTTGCCGATGTATAAAACCGACCCTGACTCCCGGCAGGTAACAGTATCCTTTGATATAGACGGTCTGCTGGTGAAAAACTTTTTCGTAGACCACGTTTTTCCGGGGATATGGCGGAAGTACAGTTCCGGTTTTAACCGGGCGGGGGTTAATTCCGAGAAAGCCCTTCTGGAAAAAGCTAAAGAACTGCACGAGAAGGAGCTCGATCAGGGCAACCATCTTGCTGCTTTTGACTGGGATCAAATAATACTGGACCTTCTCCCCCGGGGAACCGAACTCCGGAATCCTTTTCGGGAAGAACTCCTGGCCGGTTTAAGAAGGGAAGAGCCCCGGCTATACCCTGAAACAAGTTCAACCCTCGACGAGCTGGATTCGATCTCAGAACTCAACATGGTGATCCTGACAAACGGTTTCTTGGAGTATCAGCGTGAAATTCTGGAGAAATGTAATCTTTTAGAGGCTTTTTCCGCTTTATATGGACCGGATAGGACAGGTTACGTTAAACCCATGGAAGAGGCATTCCAGTACGTCAGCGACAGAGAGAAAAACTACTTTCTGCATGTGGGGGACAAGGAGGAAGATATACAGGGAGCACGAACATTCGGGGTAAGCTCCTGGCTGGTAAACCGAAATTGCTCTCTCGCCGGGGAAGAATATCTTGATGCGCGTCGGGAAAAGGATGAAGTAGATGAGTACGCTGATGGTCTGGAACCGCGGTTTTTGAGTTCTTCTCTCGAACCGGCAGGGGAAATCGTATCTTTAATTCTGGATCAGGGTAGAATTGAGGGATTTTAACGGATTTTACGATTCATCGTAAGAGGAGGTTTGGTTTGAAACTAGAGCAGTTTACGATATTCAGGCCCAGTATTGAAATGGATAGGTCTTTTGTAACTTCGCTTCGCCGGGTTGATAGGTTAGAAACGGTCTTAATAAGGACCAGAGCGAGTAATGGCGCGGTTGGCTGGGGCGAGGCGCCCATTAGCCCCCAGGTGACCGGTGAGACACCGGATGGGGTTTTATCAGCACTTGACGTTATCTTGCCTGATTTGCTCGATAAGGACCCCAGGGATAGGGAAAAGTTGCACGGAATGATGGATCGAAAAATAGCCGGTAATACTGCTGCAAAAGCAGCGATTGATATTTCAATCCACGACTTACTCGGCAGCTCATGGGGAGTTCCGCTCTGGAAGTTGTTCGGCGGTGCCCATTCGACGAATATCCCGACCGATTTCACGGTGAGCCTAGAGGACAAATCTGATATGATAGAACGAGCGGGTGATCTGGTAGAAAAAGGATTTACATCTCTCAAGGTCAAGCTGGGGGAAAACCCTAAGAAGGACGTCGAGAGGATGAGGGGAATTGTCGGCAGGGTGGGAAAGGAAATCGGTCTAAGAATCGATGCCAACCAGGGCTGGGATAGAATTCAGGCTGCCAGCGTTTTAAGACAGTTAGAGGGAATGAACGTCGAGTTCGTAGAGCAGCCCCTGAAGGCTGAAGACCTGGAAGGGATGAAGAATCTGCGGGAAAATACGGCTATACCGATCATGGCGGACGAGAGCGTCCACGGTCCCGATAGCGCCCGAAACGTAATCAAGTTCGGAGCCGCGGATTACATCAATATTAAACTCTCAAAGACGGGAGGGTTCTGGCCGGCGCTCAAAGTAGCTGCGATTGCGGAAGGAGCAAATGTCTCCTGTATGGTTGGCGGGATGAGTGCTACGGACCTTCTGGCCACCGCCGCGTCTCACTTTGCAGCCGGCCAGGAAATAGTTAGATTTCGCGATCTGGATATGGGAACTTCAATTAGTAATTCAGTTATAGCTACCGGTGGTAGTTATATAGAGGGTGGCACGAGATTTCTTGAATCGGGTGGCGGGCTCGGTATAGGGGAAATTGATCGGGAATTGATCGGGCCAGGGATAAATGATTATAGCGTCTGAGGCTTGTATGACTGGGTTACTTCAGTCGGACACGAATCTAAGGGTGGTTTAACTTGGAAGAGAGCTTTTATCGCCGTTCTGGTGAAATGCAGTGCGAGGAAGTTCCCCTTGGAGAAGTGGTTGATCAGGTGGCGACACCTTTTTACCTGTATAGTTACAGTGAAATCGTCAGGAGATTCAAGAAATTTAGGAAAAGCCTTTTGGATTACGATGGATTGGTCTGTTACGCGCTTAAAGCCAATAGCTCTAAGGCAATAGTCTCTCTGTTATCCGGGCAGGAAGCCGGGGCCGACGTAGTGTCAAAGGGAGAACTGTATCGTGCTCTAAAAGCCGGTATTCCTCCGAAAAAGATAGTTTTCGCTGGAGTTGGAAAGACGGAGGAAGGTATTCGTTACGCCCTGCGGAATGAAATCCTTGGATTGAATGTCGAATCCCTCGCGGAACTCGATACCATCGAAGAGGCAGCAGCTGCTCTCTCGACTACGGCTCCAGTAGCCATTCGAGTACTGCCGGATATCGCATCCAGCACCCATCCTTACCTGTCGACCGGGGAACGCTCGAGTAAGTTCGGGATTGCGAGAGACAGGGCGGTTCGTGCTTACAGGAGGATAGCAGAGTCAGAGCTCCTGGAGTCTGTCGGGGTTCATGCTCATATCGGGTCGCAGATTAGGACAATTGATCCCTATAGAAAGCTGGGCAAGTTCCTCGGCGATCTTCTCGAGGAGATTAAAGAGGTTGGTGCTCGGTTGCAGTACGTCGATTTCGGCGGGGGGTTCGGAATTCTCGAGAGAAAGAACGATTACGAAATGGTTCCGTCCCCTGGAGAGTTTATCGAAGCGCTACTCAATGGATTTGGACCAGCCGCAGATGACTATCAGCTATTAATTGAGCCCGGAAGGTCGATCATAGGTCCTTCCGGCGTATTGGTTGGAAGGGTTGTTCGGAGGAAACAGTCAAAAGAGAAAAATTTCCTTATTACTGACATCGGCATGAATGACTTCATCAGGCCTTCTCTATACGGTAGCTATCATCAACTGGAGCCAGTGTTAGATCACGAAGCAGGTGGTGAGGAAGAAATCGTTGATATTGTCGGTCCCGTCTGTGAGACGGGAGATTTCATCGCCCGGGACAGGAAAATGCCTCCCTTAAAAGAAGGTGACTCTTTCCTGGTACGAGATTCCGGGGCCTACGGAAGGAGTATGGCATCCAATTACAATTCCAGACCCCGTCCTTCGGAAGTGATGGTACGTGAGGGAGAATTTGAAATCGTAAGAGAAAGGGAAACTCTAGAAGATCTAGTGGAGGGAGAAAGGTTACCAGCCTTTATTCAGGATAATGAGAATTGATACTAACGTTGCAGATATGAGAGAAGAGCCGGAGCCGGAATCAAGACGATCCAGTCAGTTGTTATTTAATACGAAAGTAGAAGTACTTGATCAAAATGAAGGGTGGTTTCTGATTCAGGGCCCGGATAGTTATTCGGGATGGACGAGAGAAGCTTACCTGAACGATTTCGAGTTGAAAGGCGACAAATTCGTGATAATTTCGAATATCGCGAAAATTTTTAACGATTCCGGAAAGGTAGTCGATAGATTTAGCTTTGGAACACGGATTGCCGGAGAGCTCAAAGGTGGTTACCTGGTATTCCCGAACTCAAGTGGTTCACGCTTGAAAGTAGAACGGCAGAATGTCAAGAGAATAACCGAGGACCCCCGGAGGGATCTGGCTGAACTGGCGCGCGATTTTGTCGGTGTTCCGTACCTCTGGGGCGGTACTTCGGCTTTTGGTTTCGATTGTTCCGGTTTTGTTCAGAGGCTTTACGGATATTACGATGTATCTTTGCCCCGTGACTCGGATCAACAGGAACAAGAATGCAAAAAATTGGGTATAAGTGACCTTGGAGATGATCTTTTTACCCTACAGCTCGGCGATCTCCTGTTTTTTCAGGGCCATGTGGGAATCTATATTGGATCCGGTAGGATGATACACTCTTCCAGGGCGGAAAATGGTGTTGCAGTAACTGATATTACCTCGGGGGATCCTTATCTCCAGGATCTTCGAAATATATTTCGAGATGCCGGGAGGCCGGACACTATCCCGAGCCCGGATTCGGTTAAGTAATATTTGACCTGATTGAAACGTATTTTCTAGTTCAAACTTTCATCAAAATTTCCCGATAAGTCCTGAAATTTGTTGCGGGAAGGAAATGTTCTCAGTCGGGATTGAATATTTGGCCCTACGAACCTGAGTTCGGTGAAGGAGGTAATCCGTGAAGAAAGATTTGATCGATCGGATAAGTAGGTCCAGGGTTCTGGCCGATTTGAAGAAAATGATCTCTATCCCATCCGAGACCGGGGACGAGTCGTCACTCGGGAATTTTATCGGTGATCGTCTGGAGGATATGGGCGTCGAGCCGGAGTTGCAGCCAGTCGAGGGCGCAAGAGAAAACGTTTACGGTTTCCATTTTTTTGATAGGGAGGGTCCATTGCTCAGTCTAAACGGCCACCTGGATACAGTTCCGGCAGGTGATGGGTGGACGTCAAATCCCTATGAGCCGGTAGAGCAAGACGAGAAAGTTTATGGACTGGGATCACTGGACATGAAGGCCGGGTTAGCCGCCATGCTGGAAGCATTTAGACTTATCGTGGGTTCGACAGTTGACTTAAAAGGGGCGATTTCTTTTAGTGCGGTCGTTGATGAGGAAGCCTACTCTCTAGGGGCCAAAGCCCTACTCTCTACGGAAATATCTGAATCGGACGCGATCATCACGGGAGAACCTTTCTTCGGGATTGAGGGAAGCCCGGTTCCTCTAGGAATAACTGGGAAAATACTTTACGGCATCTCTGCTCGGGGCGAATCGGCTCATGGCGCCGCCCCCGAAAAAGGGGTAAATGCAATCGAGGAAATAGCGAGTTTGCTCTCCTGCCTGGATGATTTGCCTGTAGGGAGTCATCCCGAGTTTGGTGCAGGTAATATCTCCACTTTAAAAATCGAGGGGGGCTTCGAAGAATACTCCGTGACCGTTCCAGACAGGTGCAGGGCGATAATAAACCGCCTGATGGTGCCTGGAGAAACGGTGGACGGTGCCCTGGAAGAAATGCGAAATTTAATTGAGGGGCTTTCGCTGGAAGCTGACTTCGATGTTTCCTCTGAATCGCCGTCTTACGAACCCTTCGTTCTGTCTGAGTCAGAACCAATTTTCGAGGCTTTCAGGAGTTCCTACAGAGAAACAATGGGAACTGACCCGGTGTTTGGTTACCTGCGAAATATCATGGATGCAAACATTTTTGTCAATCGAGCCGATATTCCGACTCTGGTTTTTGGGCCTCGGGGGGAAGGAATGCACGCCCCGGCTGAACACGTCGAAATAGATAGCGTGATGAAAACCACCGAGGTTTACCTCGAAACTATAACCAACTATCTCGGTCGGTCCAACGATAAATCGTAAAGCTAATTTCTCGAATTGACCTTCAGGAAAAGAATAGGAGGGCGGATGAGGCCGAACGAAGTTGATTTTCTCAAAGGTCACATGGGAGGTAACGAGATAATTTTATTGATCGGGTCTCAGGTCCCCGAAGGCAAAGAATTGGGGTCCGCCCTGTCAGTACTTGAGTCTCCCGGTATTCGCGGCCACCAGGCCGGCCTGCTTTATAAATCGAAAGTCGAAAACCGGTTCAGGTTCAGAATTGTAAGTGTAAGCATGAAGGACTTTATAAGTGCCTGTGGTGGATTGACCCAGGTCTTTGGCAGGGCCTTGCTGGTGACGGATTTTGTCGACCCTTTCGACGTAAATATTGAAAAGCCGGTCACAAAGGTTTCGCTCGTGACCGATAGCGGGTTAATTCCTCTGGAAATCGAAAACAAAGAAGGGGCTCGAGGAAGGACTTTGACCTCAATGAATTCTTTTGTAGAAGAGAGCTACGCTCTGGGGGTGGGGAAGGTAGAGCTTGAAGGTGTAGAGGCTTTCCGGGTGGGTAATGCCTTAGTAGCAAGGCAAAAAGAAATCGAGGAGAAGTATCCGAGGGTGAAGCTGGACGAGATGTGCGAATATACCAGAAAGACGCTCTATAGTATACAGAAAAGTTTTATAGAAAAGTTAAAACTCGAGAATAAGTCCACTACTTTCTCGGTGTACAGCTTGAACACGGAGCGAGGAAATCATGCTAGGGTAATCTTTCCGCACCACATACCTACGGGCCATATAGAACCTGCCTGCGGGACGGGTACCACTGCAGCTGGAATCGCTATGCTGGAAAAGGGAGAGATCGGAGGGGGAGAAAATAAGTACAAATTGCTTTTTGAGTCCGGGGGAAGTAGAAAATCAATCGGTGGCCCCGAGTTAACGGAGTTACAACTCACCGTAGAAAACGGTGAAATTGAGCACGCGTGTTTTAGCCATAACCTGGTTAAAATACTTGCCACGGGAAAGGTCTGGGTTTAAAATAACCCTACCCCTCCCGCGTGCGAGCAAATCAATTTTTGGGAGAGCTTTTAACTGGTTTTACCGCCCTGGAGGTTACTTAACAGCAGGGTCCACAACCACATCCCAGAAAGGATAAAAACGCAGCTGCCCAGAGAGACCAGAAAAAACCGAGTATCATTGCAGCTCCGACGGTCATTCGCTCCACCTCCCTGTTTTTGAGTGAACCTAACAGTCTCAATATACAGCGATTGACTGGAGCTGTCAAGTTGTCAAAAACCGTTACAAGCTGCGAATCAGCCAAGCTATTCCAATAGTTCTAGCGATTTAAAGGAATGGTACACGGCTTCACTGTAGATAGGGCCAGGGTAGACGTCCGCACGTTTCAGGGCGGCGCGAACGTCTCCCAGGTCGAGGCTATCCGTCTTCACGGCCTCGGCCCGATTAATTTCACCACTCTGCTCCCGGTAGGAAACGTAGATAACAAAAGCCCCTTCCTTTGATCCGTAAATTTCGACGTTTGCCTGGTAACTATCGGAATCGGTTTTTTTATCGACGGCCCGACCGAGCGGCACGCCTTCAAATCTAATATTGCGGTTTTCATCGTTTTTTTGAACTATTGCCAGGCTAATTGGTTGAAACTGCATTTTGTTTTCCGATCACCGGAATATAAGAGTTTTTCCAAAATTAAAATAAAACAACACCCGACTTTCCCTGATTTGCTTATTGTCAGGGCAATAATATTTTCTTTACCTTTCTCAAGATTTCTTTTCAATTCAATTTACAATGATACAGACAGGGTTAAATTGTTCAAATTACCGGGGAGAGGAGCTGTACTTTGGTTTATGAAGTAGCTTGCCCCGCTATTCCTTCTCTCCGGTTATCTCTTTTATAGTCTTGAACCCTTCCGCACCTTTTTCGTGCCAGCCTTTCGTCGTGTAAATCTTTTCCGTATATTTCTCAGAGACGTGAGTCGCCACTACTTCTCCCACGAAAATCGTGTGGTCCCCTGAATCGATCGAACCTCTCTTTTTGCACTCGAAACAGGCTACGGAGTCCTCGATTAACGGTGTGTTTACCTCCTTGGCTTTGACTGTCGTCAGATTGGTGTTTTTAAATTTATCCTCGTTTGCTCCCGAATTCTTGCCGCAGTAAAAGGTCGCCTCTTTCTGGACTTTACTGGGGAATGCCAGGACGAAATCGTCGGAATTTTTTAGCACTTTATGAGTGTACCGTTCGAATGCAATACTGACTGCCATCATTACCGGTTCCGCCGAGGCAAAAGTAACCCAGCTGGCCGGCATGGCGTTTGGTACTCCCTCTTTATCCGAAGTTACCACCTGGAATATCCAGTTTGGATGTTTGCGCTCGATCGCAATTCTGGGCTCTACCGATTTCATTCTTACCTCCCGGGTTATTACCCTTATCGTATTTTAACTCATGTTCAGTTAAAGACCAATAAGAAATGGAAAAGCTGAAATGGCACCGAAAATCATCGAAGTATTTTCTCCGGAAGATACAGTGCAGGGGCAAGAGGAGAGGTAACGATTACGAAGATATTTCTCCCCGAAAAAGATTTAGGGGGGAAAGCTTTTCAAATTGCCTCCCGGTCTTCCCGGCGGACAAAGCCCGTCCGATTCATCCCCGTGGTAAGTTACGGAGCGTCCTCAACGAAACCTGGCCCGTTTCCGACACTTCCCCGGCGCGCGATCAACCGGTTAAGATTTAAGGTAGATCGAATCGTTAGTGCCGGGAAAGTGCCGGAAAGAAGAGCTTAATAACTCAAGTTAGGGTTCAATAGTTGATTCAGGGTTGGCTCTACCTATCGAACCTTTTGCGCCATTCTTATGAAGACAAATCCGCTTCCAGTGTTATTTCAGTACCCGCTAAAGCCTTTGACACCGGACAGTTTACCTTTGCCGCTTCCGCGTATTCCTGAAAAACTTCTTTTTCGATATCCGGTACGCTCGCGCTCGTGGATAGAGCAATGTCGGTTATCGTAAAGTCCCCTTCTATTTCGTCCAGACTTACCTCTGCACCGGTAGAAATTTCACGGGGGTTATAGCCCTCTTCTTCCAGGATGTTAGCCAGTGCCATGGAAAAACAGCCCGCGTGTGCGGCACCGATGAGTTCTTCCGGATTGGTCCCTTCGCCTTCTTCAAATCTGGACTGGAAGGAATACTGAGTTTCAAGTTCCCCGCTGCCAAGTTTTACCGAGCCTTTTCCCTCTTTTAGTTTACCCTGCCATACTGCCTCCGCCTGTCTCTTTTTCATGGTCTCACCTCTTGTTGGATTATCCTGCAAAAACTAAATATATAGCGCTAATTCCCCTGGCTCATTGGGTTCCCTGCTTCGCGCCAGTCCTCCTT
Source organism: uncultured Thermotogae bacterium (assembly GCA_964599005.1). Taxonomy (GTDB): domain Bacteria; phylum Bipolaricaulota; class Bipolaricaulia; order M55B111; family M55B111; genus JAGXLP01. Next base: position 2,361 of record CAZRDU010000019.1, on the reverse strand, counting down.
TCCCCCTTCGTAATCGTAGACGTTTTCAAAGCCGAGCTGGTCGAGCTTTTCCGCGGCACTGGGGCTCGCGCCACAGTTGATGTCAGCACAGTAAACGACTAAATCCCGGTCCTCGTCGAATCTATCTTTTACCTCTCGTCCCAGTTCCGAGAGAGGGATATTAATTGCGCCTTTTATGTGGCCTTTTTCGTAATCTTCCCGATCAAGGACTTCTATAAGTTCGAAATCCTCTTCGTTTTCGAGTTTATCTTCAAGTTCTTTTCTGGTAATAGTACTGTACATCCTGAACACCTCCAGTTTGATGCTTAAAATTGGCAGTCCACTAAAAGTCTACTAAATTAGTCCACTTTTTCAAGCCAGTTCAAAACTGGAGGGGCGAACTACCGGATGAAAATCGGGTCGGTATTATTTCCGCCCAGGAGCAGAACCTGCCCCTGTTAGCCAACCATGCTATCCTCGCTTGTCGCGCAACGATTGGGGCCCATCTCCAGCTCCACTTCTTTCTGCTGACTCATCCTTTTCTGTCTTCCAAGGTTAGTTGCGATGACCTCTTCGTAATTCGGGGGCTTTTCCGGAACGTTTTCAAAAATGTATTGTACAAATTCTTCCTGGGTCATCTGTAGTGCTTCGTTGTGTTTTCTCAGGTGACCGAGGCTAGCAAAGATCGGAGTTCCGGGCGTGACGTCCTGTGCTTCCCCTTCGTTCGATATACTGAAGTGACCCGGCAGTACTTTTACCTCGTCGGGAAGCGAGAGGACTTTACCGACCAGGGATTGATACTGGAGGTCGGCTCCTTTTCTGGCTTCTTCCTGAAATTCTAACTCGGTCCGGCCGATCGAATTCGCAAACAGAGAATCTCCGCTGATTAGTGCCTCCGTTCCGACGAGCCAGCTTGTCATCTCCGTCGTATGCCCCGGGGTATGTATTGCCTTTATTGAGACGCTGCCGACATCTATTACCTCGTTTTTTTGGACGGGAAGATAATCGAATTCGGGATCTCGCTCTTCGGCCTTCCCTCCAAGGTGATAATCGACGCCGAGCTTGTCGGCTAGCTCTCTCCCGCCGGATATGTGATCCGCATGTATGTGGGTATCGAAGACGTGCGTTATTTTAAACCCTTTCTCTGTTGCCGCGTCGAGGAATTCTTTCGTATAACGAGAGACGTCTACCGCGGCGGCAACTCCCGCCCGGTTAGAGCCGACAAGGTAGCCGAGACAGCCCTTTGCCCTTCTCTGCAGCTGGACAATCGTGAGATCGTTTGCTTCAGTTGCAATCGGAACCCTATCGTAAACGCCGCTCCACGCTTCCATTCCCCCAGCTAAAGCTTTTACGTCGCTAAACCCGTGTTTTTCCAGCTGATTCGCGAAATCAGCGGAAGTTATTCCTTTTGCGCAGACCGTTATTACCTGCTCATGAGGTTTTACTTTTGCCACGTCCTTGAATTTCTCGACCTTTTCGGCTGTTAATTTCTCGTCTTCTCCGTGGGTGAAATTAATTGCACTGCTTATGTGCCACTCCCTGAAACTCTCCCGGGGCCTCGTATCGATCAAATAGAAGTCCTCATCCGCATCGAGCTTGTCCCTGAACTCTTCTGGCTTAATATTTTCGACCATAACTCTTTACCTCCGGTTGAATGCTATCTTAATAGAATACTAGAATCAGGTGTAAAATAAATCAACGAGACGAAATAAACCCTGGCTTGTTTCCGGGCTGATTAGAAGTGTTTGCTCGGACTGATACTGGTAAATTGACCTGATAGAACAAGCTCTCGGGCGAAGCCACGAAATTATTAACTGCCCTTGTGGTTCGGAAGAGAGACGGATTGCCGTCCTTTGCCGTTGAATTAGGGTTTAGTTGTTAAGTATAATATTGCACTTGCAGATCTGATCTTATTTATTCCGTCTGAGGTATTTAAACCCGAGCTGACCGGTTTAAGATGATTACAAAAGTGCGATAAAGTTACTGGTTGATTAATTGTCCCCATCGTCTAGCGGCCTAGGATACTGGGTTTTCATCCCAGCGACAGGGGTTCGAATCCCCTTGGGGACGTAAAATTGGTTCACCGGAGATTCAATCTTTATCCCAGAATTTCCGGCAGGACTTGAGTTTAGCCGAACCTTTGGTTAAAATGGGCGAGTAGCTCAGTGGGAGAGCACCTGGCTTACATCCAGGAGGTCATAGGTTCGAGTCCTATCTCGCCCACCATGAGGTCAAGGGGACGTGGTCCAGCCTGGCCCAAGACGCTTGATTGTCACTCAAGAGATCGCCGGTTCAAATCCGGTCGTCCCCGCCAGAATAGTTCTGTGGTCGTGCCGAGGTAGCTCAGGCGGTAGAGCACCGCCCTGAAAAGGCGGGTGTCCC
>CAZRDU010000018.1:0-23538 GCA_964599005.1 uncultured Thermotogae bacterium | reverse complement strand
ACGGCCGGAAATAGATGCTCTGGTGTACTGGGCACCATCTATAGCACCTTACTGGCTGGGTGTGAACGGTAGGAAGCTTTATTCTCGGGTGGACATACCGTCCCTGTACGTCGTTGGCGAACTGGATGATGCTGCTCCTCTTGGTGGCGGCTATACGAAAAAAATGCAGGAGATGATGTCCGATTCACCCTCGGAAACCATAGCAATCAAAGGGGGCAATCACCTGTATTTTCAGCAACCCACTGGAGCTGATAAATTTGCAGCTGAAACTGATTTAACCCGGTTTGAACAGCAAAAAATAGCGATTTACAGTACCAGAAAGTGGTTAAACGATACTTTTCAAGAAAGTTAACGGAAAACGAAGCTATCGATCGGGATATGTCCGCGAAATTCTCATCCACCGACGATATTTAAACCCGGTAGCCACATCTCTTAGTTTAACCGATCTTTGATCCGAGCCGACAGGGCTCTGGATCGTTTAGTAATGAGATATAGCACCTGCGCAGCAGCATCTAATTTTTCTTCGTCCCACTCTTCCACCCCCTGCTGCCAAAGTAGAGTCGTAAGGTGCCAGTCGCTGATAATTGAGACCATTCTCACGTGAAATGTTATATCGGGTGCTTGACTTTCCAGCCTAACTATCATTTTTAGCTGATTAAATGAACGATCCTGAAACACTTTTGCATTTGCAAGGATGGTGGATCCGGAAATTTCTCCTTCTGACAAGGCGTTCGCGTCGTTTTTTAAATCATTCATTCCATCACTGGAAGCATGAAATACCGAGGCCACGTCACTCCAGTAGTCAGCCCTTCCTGTTATGGATAGGGTGAAAATTAAAATAAAAATTATTGATGGGACGGCGATCACTGTTAATTTGCGAAAACGCATATATACCTCCCTGGTTTGATAATCATTATATAGCTAACTTTGAAAAACCACCAGTCAGGGCTAAAGCGGAAAATCCCGCGGATTCTCTCAGAACGAGATACTTATCTAGAGTTTTTGTTTAATAATTACTTGCAATTAGTAATTGTTCCTATATAATTTTCTTAGTTTAAGTCAAAGGGAGGTAAAAATGGCGAAAAGAAATGTTGAATTAATTGAAGAAGCCGGTATCGACGTTGATGAGTTGGTCAAGAAACTTATTGACGCTGCAGCGGCAGAATTTACGACCTATTACTACTACACTAACCTCCGAACTCACACTGTCGGGCTCGAGGGTGAATCAATAAAAGAGATAGTTGAAGACGCGCGGCTTGAGGATAGAAACCACTTTGAAGCACTGGTGCCAAGAATTTACGAGCTGGGCGGTAAACTCCCGACCGATATCAGAGATTTTGCCGACAGAGCTTCCTGTATGGATGCTAAACTTCCGGATGAACCGACGACGGAAAACCTACTGGAAGTACTTCTGGACGCGGAGCGGTGTGCTGTAGGTGTTTACACGGATATCTGCAATTATACTCAGGGAAAGGATGCCAGAACCTACGAACTGTCAACGGCAATCCTGCACGAGGAGACCGAACACGAAGCCTGGTTCGAGGAACTTTTAACCGGCGAACCTTCCGGTCACTACAGAAGAGGCGAACCGGGAGTTAGCCCTTACGTTTCAAAGTTTATCCAGAACAAGTAATAATTATCTCAGCAACGAGGAATGCGGTCCTGCCGCCCCCTCGTTGCTTTTCTTTTTATCGAAATTAGTCAGAGAAAAACCCCCTGAAATTCGGTATTACCGAGTCTCAGGGGGTTAATAATTTCCGTTTAATTCATTTCTACCAGCTGAGCCCGGATTTCTCCTCCCTTGTTTAACTCGGTATGGATATTTACGTAGATATTACCCGAAAGGATTGCTGCCTCCAGGTCTTCCGTGAGCGGCTGTTTGCCCTTATCGGTCCAGTTTCCAGTTATAAACGCGGAACCACCAGCCGGAGGACTATTGGGAGCTGCTTCTATCACGGGCTTGCCAAATATCGTTCTTACGGGAGGTCCCGTCTCGCCTTTTGCTCCCCGGTGAAAGTGAGCCATGGTTGGTGCGTCACTTAACCCTTTGTAAGTGAGAGAGTACTGTAACACGTTGTTGGCTCTGTCAAGTATCGCGATTACCAGCCCGGAAGCCGTATCTGGAGTAGAATTCGCTACCGTCGGAACCGCTAGTTCAGTCTTTAAACTTCCATGGAGCAAGACCTTTTCCTGAACCGGTACACCCTGAACATCCAGGGTTCCGGAGACGTTTCCAAATTGATTACATTTGGCTTCCACTCTAATTGAATCGCCGTTTTGAGCTTTTACCTGATAGCTGTAATTGCCGCCGGAGTTGCTGTCCTGTTTCTGGTAAGCTTTTTCGAGGATGACGTTACCGTTTTTATATACAGTTATCTTTTCAATATAATGACTTGAAGGGTTTCCTACTCTATGGCTGACCTGAAGGTTAAGAACTCCATCTGCTCCGCTGTAATCCAGTTTTAAATCCGAAGGTGGGTGGGCCGTCACCCCACTTGAAACTAAAATAAACGTTAGGGCCAAACTGAGGGAAATAAGGGCTAATTTACGGGCTAACTTGTAAGAATCGCCACAATTCATCATTTTTTATCCCTCCCGGGGGGATGTATTGATTAATTCTCTTAATTATACTATTCTATTTTGATAATGGAAATAATTAGAGGAATTTCTTACAGGTATTTTCTTGGTTTGCCTGTTATAGCGTACGTGGGTATATTTACCTATGTACTTCTATTACTCACTTCGCTTGTCATGATTTTAAATAGGAAAAGAGTAACTCGTTTTCCCCTCAAGTATCATAGCAGGTTGGGTTATTTGACGATACTCTCGGCCACTGTCCACGGAATCATGGCTATTTCTGTCTATATTTGACTCGTCATTACGCTGGTGATTTCAAACTTTTGCACTCCACCTTCTCGCTTTATCTCTCTCGTGAAAAAGTGGTTATCTAACCCTCAATTTAGGCTCGACGCTCAGTAACTTCTACTACAAGTTTTGGCAGTTAGAGTTTGTGTCGAAATAGCCGATTTATGCTTTCTAAACGGTGTTTCAATTAGTATAATAATTATACGTGTTGTGATCATATGAGTAATAGAGAAGATAGAGCCGAGGTCGCTGGAGAAACGCTCCAAATTCTTGACCGAGGTCACTATAGTACTGAATCCGGCAAAAGAATAGATTTAGAGAAGGATTTGAGTTATTCGGTAGATAATACGGAACTGTTCGGTCCAGAGGAACTGGAAGAACTCGAGCCAGAAGCCCGGTCTTCCGGAAAATTTTCGACGAGAGTCACTAATAAAACCACTCTTCAGTCAGCGAATAATTTAGCAGAACCCGAGAAAACCACTCCGTTTGTGCTCAACTTCGCTTCGGCGAAGAACCCTGGCGGCGGTTTCCTCAACGGGAGCGGTGCTCAGGAAGAAAGTTTGGCGCGTAAGTCCGGGCTTTACGCCTGTCTGAGTTCGACAGAAGAGTACTACCGGAGAAATAAAGAGGCCGGAAACAGCATTTACACTGATAACATGATCTACTCCCCCAGGGTACCTGTATTTCGAGACAGGTATGACCGATTGCTGGATTCTCCATACCACGTCTCTATTCTAACTGCCCCTGCAGTTAACAGAAGAGCCGTAGAAAGAAGCGAGCCGGAACTCCTTTCGAAGGTCCAGGCTACGATGGATAAAAGGATAGAAAAAGTTTTGAAGGTGGCCCTGTTCAAGGATCATGAGTATTTGGTTCTCGGTGCCTGGGGGTGCGGGGTCTTCGGTAATAGTTCGGAGAAAATCGCCGAGTTATTTAAGAAAAACTTGAAAAAATATCACAATTCGGGAGGATTTGAGGAAGTCGTATTTGCCGTTCTCGATAGATCTCAAGAAGAAGAAACATTTAAGACGTTCAGAATGATTTTAGAATAATCGATTGGAGGTAAAAACCTTTGAAGATAAAACTTGACTGTCTCCCCTGCTACGTAAATCAAGCTCTTGAAGCTTCTGAATACGCGAAGATGAGCGAGGAGAAAAAATGGAAAACAGTACGAACAGTCTGTGAAGAACTGTCTAAAGTGGATAGATCCAAACCCTCGGCACAAATAGGGCAGAAAGTCCACAAAATAGTTAGAGAGTTTTCAAACACTGAAGACCCTTACAGGAAACAGAAAGAAAAAAGCAATGAGATAGCTCTGGGTTATCTCGAGGAATTCCGGGATAAAGTAGCCGAGAGCGAGGAGAAATTAAATAGAGCAGCCAGGCTGGCTGCAGCCGGGAACGCGATTGACTTCGGGCCGAGAAGGGAATTTGACGTTGAGGGCGAACTAAAAAGAGGGATGAGCGAGGAGTTCGATATAAATCACTGGGAGAACTTTCTCGAGCAACTGGAAACGGCAAAGGAAATGCTTTACTTCACTGACAATTCCGGCGAAATAATTTACGATCGGCTTTTCATAGAGCACCTTTTGCGGGCTTCGAAGGTCGAAAAATTGAACCTGGTCGTGAAGCAAGGACCGTTTCTTAATGACGTTACCGAAGCGGACGCCGTGGACCTGGGTTTCGATGAAGTAAACAATGTTTATCTAAGAACTGTGGACAACGGCGATGGTGGGAGTTCCCCCGGGTTATGGTCTGACGAAGTAGAAAAATGGATAGATGATCACGATCTGGTTGTTTCGAAAGGACAGGCAAATTACGAGGGTTTGAGCGGTTATAGTAAAGAAAATCTCTTTTTCCTTCTTGTAATAAAATGTCCTCTGGTCGAGAGAGCAGTCGGGGCGGACGTGGGCGAAAAGGTCTTGATAAATGCGAGTGATCAACCCGGATAAATTAGACTACACGGGAACATTTCGACCTCGCAGGGAAATTCGGGGAGCACTAACAGAGGGCCCTTTTTATAGCAGCAGTATCTTGAGAGTTCTCCCCTTTAAAATTGCCAATCAATCTTTTTCCTCGTAACGCAAACGGGAATAAAGCCTGGATACTGCCCTGATACAGCCACTTTGTTCTGTATTTTTCACAGCCCGGAGCATTCTAGCTTTCAGTTCTTCTCCGTCAAGCTTATCTTTTCTGTCAATATAGCCCTCTTCCAGAAAATAATTCTCAAGTTCCTGTTTTTTGTCAGTTCTGAAGCCGGAAATTTCTCCTTCTTCCAGGCTTTTAATAAGTTTTTCCGGGTCTCCGTCGAGTTTCGCGACAAGTTCCATGACTTCTGCAAAGAAGTTATCCGTTACTGCTTCCGAAGACTTTATAACTGTTCTATTCACTTTCCTGTTCCGCCCTGCTCTCCACCCTTCGACGTAAGCTTCAAGGGCAATACCAAGACACCGAATCTTTTTTAAATCTACTTCCGACAGACGGGGAGTAATTGCCTCCCTGGCAATAATCAAACTCTTCAACTGTCCCCAGGTTTCGATCCCTTCCTTTAGGGTCTCGTACAGGACTTCTGGGTCTTCGACCAGATACCATGCGTGAGCTGAACCGGGGTCCAGGCGAGGATTAAATCGTGGCACTTCAAGCTTTTCTCCGTATTCCCGATGACTCATACCTTCTGGAGATGGGATTGATTCGAGCTGATTTTCAAGTTCTCGCCAGGCAGGCACCTGAAAGGTCTCGTCAAGTTCTCTTTCCCTCGTCAAATCCATAAACTTATCTTCTATCTCAGCTCCGGATAGCTTCTTCTTCCACTTTGCAACTTCGTCTCCCTGAGCGGTCAGGTAGAAAACCTGGCGGCCGTTCCTGGACATTTCAAGCGCTGCGTCCATGAGCTTGGAGGCTCTGACGTCGTCCGAATTAGCGAGAACCTCGTCCATTATTACGGGAAGTTTTGTGTCTTTTTCCTGCTCTTCTATAAATGCCAGCCTTATTGAGGTCAGTAACTGCAATCTGGTACCGCTGGATAGTTCGCGTAGTTCTTTTTTTCTCCCGGACTCCGAGTCAATGGCCATAAAAGAAGGAGGAGCTTCTTCGTTTATCTCCAACCTATAACTTCCCCGCGTTACCCCTGTAAAAAACTCATTGGCCCTGGAAAATACTTCCGGCCGACTCTTACGCAACCCTTCCTCTCTGAGATAATCGAGTAGAATATTACCGACTCTTTCCTCGTAGTCGGTAACTAACTGTTCTTTCAGCTGATCAAACGCTCTATTCAGGTCCGCTCTGGCCATTTCCAGCTTGTTTCCCTTTTTCTTCTGCCTTATACGCTCTTTGATCGTGCTGATTTCCTCAATTATTTCCTCCTGACGTTCGGCCTGTCTTTTTAATTTAGATAAATCTTTTTCTAATTCGGAAACTTCACTATCTAACAAATCTTCATCGAATTCTTCACGGTCCTTCAACTCCGATCCTTTGGCCTGGCAGACCGCCTTCTGGTTTTTTACCCGGGACTTGATGTTTCGATATTCGTCTAATTGCTCAACGTACCGGAAGAGTTTTGCCCTGCTACCTTCTTTAAGACCCAGCTTATCGAATATCCCGCTCTTTTCTTCCCTCAACTCGGAAAGCGTTTCCTCTGCTTCCTCTTTTCGTTTTAACTGAGTTTCTAATTTTTCCCTGGCTCTGGCGCTTCGTTCCCTTCTCTTGTTCAGATCCCTTATATATCCGCGGAATTCAGAGGCATCCCCCGCAGGGTCGTAGCCATGAGGGTTAAGTGTGTTATTTAATTCCTCCTGTAAGTCCGAGATAGAGGATTCGATTTCCCTTTTTCTTTCCGTTAATCCGCCCAATTCTTCTTCGGCCTTTGTCCACGAGTTGATTCGCTCAATCAACCAGTAGAGCTTGGCTTCGTCCGTATCGGGGGCAATACCGTACTGATCGACTAATTTTTGCTTTTTTAGTTCGAGGTTCTCTTTTTTCTGTTTTAGCCCGTTTAAGTCTTCGCTTATGGTATTCAGAAACTCCTTCTTCTTCCGGGCAAATTGAATTGACGATTCCACACGCCCCAGTTCACGAAGTCTCTGCCTCACGGATTTTTCGGACCACGCTTCCGGTTTTTTTAGCCCCAGCTGGATATAACTCGACTTTTTCTCCTCTGCGGAGGTTGCCTTCCCGTATTGAATCCAGGTGGACCAGCCAAAGATAAAAGAAGGGAGGGTCAGCAGGAAAAAAAATGGATCGAGCAAAAAACCCGACAGGAGACCACCGGCTAAGTGCAGGCCTGCAAATGAAAGATAAACTCGTCTCAATGTAAAGGTCTTACCTTTCGGAGTTCGAGCTCTTAACCATTCCTCAAGATATCTCTGGCCACGACGAACGTCCTCCAGCTCTTGTTCATATTCTTCTTCTCCCAGCCAGGATTTTATTCTGGTTAAACTCTCCAGACGAATTCTTACCTCTTCCGACTTTCTCGCAAATTCGATTAAATCATCTATACCGGTAGAATCAGGGCTTTCCGCTTCTTGTTCCGGGAATTCGTGCGAAAGCTTTGTAAGAGTTTTCTCTTTCCTCCCTTCCGCTTCCGCGATATCTCGAGATATCCTTTCGTAATCGTCTTCCAGTTTCTCCAGCTGATCGATCTTTTCTTCTGTCTCCGAGATGAGCTGTGGATCGATTCTCCCCTCGGAGGAACCTACCTCCTTTAAAGTCTCCCTTGCCTCGTTAATTAACTTTTTCGCTTCTTCTCTTTTCTCCTTAATTTTCCCCATTCTATCGTCGATTTCTTCCAGGCGTTTTTCTTCATCTCCGACTACTTTTTCCATGATAACAGGGAATGACTCCAGCTTTTTTTTCAACTCGAGAAGTCGCTTTTTGGAGTTTTTGTAATCCAGTAAATCCTCGATAAACCGGGCCCTTTTTCCCGCGCTTTTTGATTCTTCAAGCCTCTCTTTTAATCCGGGAAGAGAGTTCTCAAGCTGGTCCAGCTCTTTTACCTCATCCCTCAGTTTGCTCAACCTTTCCAATTTGTTTTTAACGTTTCGGTCAGTTTTTTGCCCGGCATTTGAAGGCCGGGTTCGGAAATCAAGCTCGTCTTCAACCGTGCTCAAATCGTACCCACCCGCGGCTTCTCGGAGTATGATCTTTGCAAACCCCTCATTATCAGTGTCCTCTTGAATTAAATGATGCAGAGATAGCCTGTAACGGTCCCTTAACTCCTCTGGCGGTACCATGGAGGGTCTCTCGATTTCTTTACCGTTTCTCTCAAACGTTCCCGTTCCTTCGTCATTTTCAACGTACCACCTATTGCCACCAGTGGAAAAATTTCCATGAACGTGGCAGTTTGATGGAGCAATTTCGGGCCATAACAGAGAATGAAAAACTTTTGCTATCGTTGTTTTGCCGGAGGCATTTGGCCCGTAGATGACGTTAATTCCCGAACAAAACCCTTCAAGCGAGAACCCCTTTGAAGGGGGGAACCCGGGGAAACGATTGATTCTTATTCGATTAAACTTCAATTTTTGGCTCATCGTCGGCTAAGACACCTCTCCCTTCTCCGAGACCAAACGGTCGAGGATTAACCAGCCCTGTTTTCTTAAAAGCTTCTTCGCGGTTTCAGTGCCGGGCTTATATTCCTCGCCTTCAGTTCTAAGCGTGGAGTAGGCGTTGGAGAAATAGGTATCAGTTAAGGCTGACAGTACCTCATTCAGTAGGTCTTCCGGTAATTCCGACCTATCGTCTCTTTCCAGGTTAATTAAAAGCTCGGCCAGTACTCCAGCCGGATTTCTTCCTTCTGATATCTTCTCCAGGTCAAGCTGGGGCCGGGTGTTATTTACGATCTTATTTATCCAGATATCGACATCACCTGATTTTCGAACCAGATCTCGTTTCAGCCGGTCAAGTTCCCCCTGCAGCTTCGAGTAGATAGGTGATCTTCCGGTTAATTCAAGTGTTACAACGAGTGTCTCGACAGCGGAAGAATGTTTTTTTTCGAGCAGCTCGTCGGTCTTCTCGTAGAATTTAGCCGGAATACTATGGGGATCCTTCACCGCAGACGCTTCAACAGTAACCTTCTCGTATAGAAGATTTGAAAGTGGGATTTGGTTTGTTTTGACTCCCCCTTCTTCGTCTACCGCGATAATCCAGGGCCCGTGAATACCCTTCTCCGATGGCTTTAGAGGCTGCAAGCTACCGGGGTATAGAGAAAAGGTTTCACCATTGTCAAGCAACTCGGGCTCGTGGATATGGCCGAGAAGCCAGCCATCCACGTCGGCTCTTTTCAGGTCCCTTGAAGTAACTGGCGCATAATTGCTATTTTTACTGTCCACTTCGGTATGAAGGACACCCAGAGCCGCGGGGCCCTCCGCGCCGGTCTCAAGTTCGTTAACCGGATTTCGGTTGACGTGTCGCTCTGGATAGGACCATCCAAGTAGTTTTAAAACGGTTTCTCCAGCGGACTTGAGATAAGCGGAGCCCCACTCTCCTCCCCGTCCGAGCAGATGGAAATCATAGCGAGCAAGGTTGTCTACCAGTCCTGGTAGAACGTCGAAATCGTGATTTCCGGAGACACCGTAACTCGGAATTCCGTTACTGTGAAGCGTCTTGATTCCCTTCTCGAAATCGCCAAAAGCCTCGTAATACTTGTTGCGTCGGTCGAGAACGTCACCGGTAAGAACGACCGCATCAACTCCTTCCTCTACTGCTTTTTTTGCTGTTTCAATCCAGATTTGCGCCGGAGAATAGATTTGATCATCCAATTCTTCGGGGATGCCCGAGGGATGTCGACCGAGGTGAAGGTCACCGGTACAGAGAATTTTTATATCGTCGATAATATCCTCCTCCTCCAATATCTAAACAGCAGTGCCCTGATTCATTTTTATCATTTGAATTAATATTATCGCCCTTACCCGTTAAACCCAATTAATCAGTTATGCAAGGGAAGTTTAGGGATAAAACTTTCAATTATCCAGCCAGGCAAAAACGCCAAATTCCTCGCTTACTAGCGGAACTTTTGGCTGTTATATTTGTTCGGGGGTAACCAAACGTTAATCTTAAAAACCCTCCCCTTAACCCGAAATCCCTGCCGCCGCTCCGATCTGATAAGTTTTAAGTTTCGAGCCGAGCTTATTTAGGGTACTCTTAACCGGGCCTTCTCGAATTTTTAAGCCTGAAGCTAGTTGAGTAAAAAAAGTATATTTTGTATAAGTAGTTAGATCCTGGTTACGGAGGTATGAAAATGCAAACGGCCAAATCATTCGAACCTTCACTGCAGAACGCTTCGGTATTTTTTCGACCAGTACTGAAAAGATTCATTTTTAGCCCGATACTATTCTTTTTAATAGCTCAATTTCTATTTCTCCCCGTGACCGTTTCCGCCGACTCCATGGAGGAAGATAGTTTGCCAGCAGATATACTATTGGTAAGAGCAGCCCAGCAAATAGTAAACGATTACGGGAATACAGTTTGGCCGGGTTTCGGCGATCGGGTGACGCCAATTTTACTAAGTTCCGGGGAATATGACTATCTTTTCAACCATCCGGATCCACCAGAGGGGTTCAGCAAAGTTGAAGGCCAGAATTCTCTTTACAGGAAAAAAGGGCATCTTTTATCCCGGCCTGCCGCTACGGCTTACCCTGTAGCCGGTGTCTTTTCCGTTATAATCCCTGCACGTGAGGAATTAATCGCCTGGGTGCGAGATAAAATGGAGCTGCCTAATTTCAAGGTAACTCAAACAGAATATATACGAGCCATTATACATGAGAGTTTTCACGTATATCAAATTAACTCCCTTGGAGGCCGAGAAGAGGTTCCGGATTTTGGTTTTTCTGGCTCTTCGAGAGACCTTCAGTCTCGCATGCTTGATTCGAGCCAGTGGAAAGAGAGGGCGACAGCTACTGGAAAACTGCTGTCCGCAGCAATTAAACAGACAAAACTAAGTCTCGTGAGAAAAAGCTTAAAAGGGGCAATGCAAGAAGATACGACCAATACCGGAAACTTTTCTACAGAAATACTTTCGTTTGAACGTTACGTTCAGTGGCTTGAAGGGACCGCGCGCTACGTGGACACAAGACTTATAATGGAAGCGAGTAAGCAAGGGCAAAGCAAAAAGAACAATATAGAATTTCAACCGACCTCCGAAATAAAATCAGATCTTATCACCCAGCTAACCGCCAAACTTTCGGGCCCAACGCCCGTTCGTGATAGGCTTGCGGCGTTTGGTGCTGCTAAAGGGCTACTGCTTGATCGGCTTTACCCCGGCTGGAAGAAAGGTTTTTTCAAAAAGAGGAAACCGCTAGCTGAAATTCTGAGCACAGCTATCTCCGTACCGGAGCCATTGAAGAAATTCCCCGTGACTGAACTCGGCTTTGCCGGCAAAAGTTTAACCGTAGCACTTGCCGATAATTCTGCGAGATGGACGCACGGACTACAGCATGTCAATAACCTGAAGCAGTTAGACGGTATGCTGTTTGTCTTTCCCGAAGAAATTAGAACGGGTTTCTGGATGAAGGACACGGAGATGTCACTCCAGATAGGTTTTTTTAACTCTTTCGGCTACCTGCAGGACAGCGTTATAATGGAGCCATGTCACACATCGGATTGCCCAACTTACGCTCCTGATGAGCCATTTAAATACGTTCTGGAACTACCTGAGAATTCGGAGATCCAGTTTAAGAGTATGGAAAAAGAGGACGTAAAAATTTCCGTAAGTTCGGCAGTCCACGGATCGGAGCGTAATTTTTCTACCGGATGAGCTCGAATACAGGGTTTCGGATAATAAAGTCTGGTTGCGCAGTTGATGTTTTTCACTTCGCTCTCCCCCTGTGTTGCTCTTCACGAATTTAAGGGCAAGTTCTATATTGTAGCATTAACCATTCAACCAGGTATGGGAAAGGTGATGGAAGCCTGTATCGCCTTGAATAACTCCGCGATTTGCTGAGTAACTGTCGTCCTTTCAGATGAAGTCGAAACAGGTAACTGGGAGGAGGGATGAACAAATATGAGCTTGTTTCCGTATATTAGCTGATGAAAAAACTCGGAGCAAGGGCAAATATTGTTTTTTATCCCCCTTGAAAAACCCTGAAGGGTTAATAGTATTAATAGTGAACGTTATCACAAACACAATAGAGGTGGAATTATGGCGATGGATTCCTGCGATATCTGTGAAGCAACTGTTAAAGTAGGTGAGCAAAAGGCAAATACGACTATACCGGAAACGTTCGTGCTGGGAATCCTGGCGGGTGCTTTCGTGGCCCTCGGTGGGGTGTTCTACACGATTACTACTACAAACACAGGGCTTGGATTTGGGCTGACAAAACTGATCGGTGGGGGAGTCTTCTCTCTCGGTTTGATACTTGTGGTGGTTGCCGGGGCGGAACTCTTTACCGGGAATAACCTGATATCAGTGGCTGCTTTTACGGGAACCGTGTCAATAAAACAAGTACTCAGAAACTGGTTCTGGGTGTATATTGCCAATTTTGTCGGCGCAATTGTAGTCGTCGGCCTTATATTTGGCTCGGGGATATGGCAATTCGTCGGAGGCCAGGTAGGGGTAAACATGGTTGGGATAGCGGCAGGTAAAGTTGCGCTTGGTCCTGTTGAAGCCTTTACAAGGGCAATATTATGTAACTTCCTCGTCTGTCTGGCAGTCTGGATGGCCGCCGGTGCGAATTCTATTTCCGGAAAAGTCATGGCAATTATTTTTCCCGTAGCGGCCTTCGTCGCAAGTGGATTCGAACACTCTATCGCAAATATGTATTTTGTACCGATGGGTATCTTCCTGCAGGGGAGTGCGGAAATACAATCGCTCCTGGGTTCAGGCTTCACCGACATAACCTGGATGGGTTTTCTCCATAATCTTGGCTGGGTAACATTCGGTAACGTTGTAGGTGGCTGTCTCTTTGTCGGGGTTCCCTACTACGTCTGCCACATGGTCTGTGCGGATAGCGTAGATCTAGAAATATAGAATTCGGAGGTTGTCATTTATTCCGGAGGAGTCAGAAATGTTTGAAATTCCAGCGTCCGCCCTTCCGGATCCTCAGCGTAAAACTGGTAAATATCGAACTCCGGTCTTCTGGATACGGGTTCCGTTTTTCCAATATCTTTTAATTTCTGGTATACCTCATCCACCTCTTCTCGGGAGTCGTAAACGAAAGTCAGCACTCCACAGGTATCTGCCTTTTGATCATCGCTGCAGAAGCCGAAACGGAACCCGTTTTTCTCAAAAATAATACACTTACCCTGATCGCGCCATATTTCTGCGCCGATCTTTTCCTGATAGAAACTTTTGACTTTTGGAAGATCAGTAGACGAAAAAAATACTATTCCGGACAAGAGTTTACTATCCTCCGATAAGATTCAATCCGAACTGGGTGTCCTGTTTATTAATTTTTTTTGAGAACTACAGAAGTACCCTTTAATCGCTAACTTGCTCTTTAGTTTATCATCCTGGGCCTGGGGAAAACGTTATAGTAAACGAGGTTCTTAATTTGCTATGCTTCTATCGAAACAACCTCGTAAGTCGAATTACCTGCAGGCGTTTCTACCTCTACTACATCTCCGGGTTCTTGGCCCATCAAACCCCGGGCCACAGGGGACTCTATCGATATTTCACCCTTTTCCATTCTCGCTTCATGTTTTCCAACCAGCCGATACGTGTATTCTTTATCTTCATCGACGTCTTTAACGGTGACTGTGGTGCCAAAACCGACTTTTTCATCGTCAATTTCTTCAGGTTCAACTACCCGTGCTTCATTTAAAACATCCTGAAGGTCATTCAGGCTATTAAGGTGCGTTTTATAAGATTCCTTAGCCGCCATAAAGCCAGCGTTTTCGCTTAAATCACCGTTCTCAGCGGTTTTACTCATGTCTTCCCTGTTTTGTTGGACCTTTTCCTGAATTTGATCGACTTTCCTGGACAGACGCTCGTATCCTTCTTCGGTTAGCAAAGTACTGTTCCCTTTTATATCAACCAACTGATCATCACCCCGAAATAAATAAGTCTAAGTTATTTTGCTGTCAATTTTAACTATTCCCCGGGAGAAACTTCAACTCTCACGTCCTTCTCGGGTTGATTTTTCCTCCCCGGATAAAAAGACTTCAGGACCAGTCGGGGTCGAAGTTACCGTTTTTTATTTTTTTCTAAGTTCCAGAAGCAACTGGTGAGCCTGCCTCCAGGTAACGAAATCGCTTTCCCTGTAGAATTCTCCGTCTAGACCGACGTAACATTTTCCCCTGTACCTGATGCGGCCAATAAAGAAAACAAACATTAAATACGGACCTGAGTCCGGGCTCAGCAAAGATCGTGTTTTTCATGTCTACAGCTCTTTGTTTTTCGCTATTCCGAGTTGAATAGCTGGTGTCGGGAGTGTATATTTTTAGGAAAATAACACACTTGAACGAAGAATTCTTCGCTACATGGTCCGTACGCTGGATCGGGAATATCTAATTAAAAGAATTTAGGCTTTTCTTACCTCGTAAATTTTCCTATCCCCGCTAAACCCTTTGAGGGCTCTTTCACCTATCTCCACTAACTCAAACCGATCCCCGGCGCTGGTAAGTCTGCGGAAAGTTTCCGACACAACTATCTGATCGGTCGAGGCTTCTTGCATTATTCTCTCGGCCATATTGACGGCAGAACCGATAATATCGTCGTCATCCCGTATTACCTCTCCCGCATGAATGCCGATTCTTATTGATAAATCAAGATCTTCTTCCGAATTGATTTTTTTCAGACCTTCACGAAAAGCCATAGCGCCTTTGATTGCTGCTTGAGAGCTAGTAAAACTGAACATAAATCCGTCGCCGAGTTGCTTTATTTCTGTACCGTCAAAAGTATCTAAAACCGAACGAACCATGCTATTGAATTTCTGTAGAACTTCTTTGGTCCTCTCGTCTCCATGCTTATTCAGGAAAGAAGTAAAACCAACCAGATCGCAAAAACCCACCAGAGCAACTTGCTGCCCATTGGTTTTTGTCCGTAATTTTTCTCGTTCCTCTTGCTCCAATTCCTTCTGCAACTCGTAAGCCTTTTTATCAGCTCTTGCCTGAGCAAGTTCGTGTTTCAGTTCCACGATTTTTTCATTTAACTCCTCTACCTTTTCCGGATTTGCTCGACCGGCAGCAATTATTTCTTTGATTTCCTCTCCGAGCACAGGTAGAGTAAATAAAAAGATAATTAACCAGAACCACCATTGTTGCCAGAACATTCGGTTGGACTACCTCCAGAGATAATTAGTCGGGATGGATTTATTTTCGGGCAAACGCCCCCCTTTTGCAAAAAGGATACCGTTTAACCAATACACGGAGAGCAAAAAAATTACTTGGAAAACAGGAGAGAGCACACGGTTTTTCCTTTTAATCCTCGGCACTTTTCCCGACAACGCTAAAGAACCTTTCTTTTATGCTTTCCATTAACGCTTTTTGGGTGGATTCACGGTTTATAGTATCCACAAGCACGCCGGGCTGTACCTGAAACCCACCCATTTCCACGTGACCCCCTCCACTCCCAACGTCTTTTGCTATTTTGGATGCAATCTCCTCTGCCGTATACCTTGAGCCAGAGTAACGAACGGAACCAAAGATTATTTCGTCATCAAGGTCTATGCCTGCTATGACAACCCCTTCGATTCCCTCTTCTCGCAGGAGAAGGTCGGCAGCCTGGGGGACCGCAGAGCGGTTCTTACTTGTCAGAGTTCCCGCGTTGGCAAATTTATAAGTACCTCGAACTTCGTACAGAGTATCGTCGGTTACTTTGTGAATTACCTCAAATGTTTCTGAGGTCATAACTGCACCAATTATCTCTGTCAGGGCTTCCCTGTCAACGGTATCCACGTAATTAATTGCCTGCTTAAAATCGTAAAGAGTAAATCCCCTGAGCAATCCGTTGGTATCAGAGTGCAAACCATAGTAGAGACCGGTCGCTACCTTCTCCTCTACCTCCAGGCCGGCTTTAACCAGACATTCGGCCAGGATGGTAGAACACGATCCCAGCTCCGGCCTTATATCAAAATATACGTCAGGAGAATCAAGCAAATCTTGTTGTTGCTCGTCGATACTGTGGTGATCCTGAACCGAAAGCAATTTTTGATTCAGTTCACGTTGCAGGTTACCGTTTCCGGTCCCGGCAATTCTCGTAGGATTGCAATCGACCAGAGATACGGACCCATAAGGGTCGAATCCAACTTCCTCGAGCTTTTCTATTTTGATCTCCAGATAGTTGACGAGAAGCTGGTTTTCGGGCCGGTTTATTTCGCTTTCAAAGACGAAATCATATTCTACATCATGTTTGTCGAAAAGTTTTCCAAGAGCAAAAGCGGAAGCAATTGCGTCAGGGTCAGGGTTCCCAAAAGAAGCAATAGCAACTCTGTCTTCTAATTCGGAAACGCGCTGAAAAAAATCCTCACATTTCACGGTACCACCCGCCTAATCATAACCGTCCGTCATCATTTGATAAAGACCTAAAACCCTCGTCGGGCTCGCTAGAATCCAGCAGGATTCAGGTAATATCTGCTTTCGCTGTATCCAGGAGATAGCTTCAATCGGTACCGATTTAATTACGAAACAGTTTTTCAGGCACTACCATGCATCACTTTTGACTTTCGGAGAATCCCTGTCATCAAATTTATAACAGGTTTCCGGCAAGCTCATCCAGCAGAAATGTGATATTGGGATGTAGCTGCAATATCGAAGCGGGATTCTCTTCGCTTACCGGCCCGGTTAAGGCTTTTTTGACGGCTTTAGCTTTCCGCTTTCCTGTAGCTATCAGAAGGATTTTTCTTGATTTCATTATGGTTTTGATCCCCATTGTGATTGCCCGGTCGGGTGATTGGTCGGGCTCCGTGAAATTAGCTTTCCTCGTCTCTTGACTCAGATTTACTAATCGGGTTCGGGTACCAAATTCTGCTCCGGGCTCATTAAAACCAATATGTCCGTTCTCACCGATCCCCAGTATTAACAGGTCGAGTCCACCTTCAGCCGCAATTTTCTTTTCGTATTCCTTGCAATAGTCCTCGACCTTCTCTCGTGGTATAGCGCCATCCGGAATGTGCACGTTTTTTTCGGGTATGTCAATTTCATTAAAAAACCGTTCTTCCATATATCTTGTAAAGCTCCGGGGGTCGTCCCCGGAGATGGGATAATACTCGTCAAGGTTAAAAGTACTCACCCGAGCAAAATCCAGTATCTTGCTTTCGTAATAACTAACGAGAATACTATAAGTACCTTTAGGGGTTTCACCCGTGGGCAAACCAAGAACGGGCTCTTTGCGATCCAGAATTTCTCTAGCAATTATTCTAGCTGCCTTCCTTGAGACCGCTTCGTAATCCCTTTCTATGTTTATATTCACTCTCGAGTAAGACCTCCCTTTAAGAACTTCCTCCTCATCCTCACAGGTTAACACGACCAATAAAAGCTTGTAATTATTTCAACTACTGATACAGACCCTCGCTTTCTCCTCTTAGCAGAAAATTACAATGTATTGTGGCTAAACAAAAAGGACCATTCGGAACGAAATAACACAAAGACTTTACTACCTCGGGTTCTCATCTATGCCTCCGGTTCCCGGTGAGATCTTCCCAAGGGGAACGAATTTTTTTGCACCAGTTGCGCCGGGAATATTTGCGGACTTACCCCTGTTGGCCTCATAGGCTAAAATGGCGAATCCGATAGCCTCTTTAGCCTCAGGCGGAATTCCAAAATCTTTCGTCGTTCTTACCGGGAAATCCAACCGCTTCCTCAGTTCTTCCATAAGAAAATCGTTTTTCGTTCCGCCACCCGCAGCGATTAATTCGTCTATTTTACCGAGATGATTTTCGCAGCCTTGTTTTATCGATTCCACAGTAAAAACCGTCGCGGAAGCGAGAATATCTCTGGGTTCCAGGCCCATTTTTCTCCCCTGCTCTTCTGTTTCGTTCGCAAAAAACTTTCCAAAATCCTTTCGACCCGTGCTTTTGGGGGGTGTTTTGTCCAGGAACGGGTGACCCATCAACCACGAGAGGAGTTGATCGCTCACCCTGCCCTTTCGAGCCATCTCACCGTTTTCGTCGAAATCTTTTTCCCCGTCCGTAATATTTCGAACTAACTGATCCAGAATCATGTTCCCGGGCCCAGTGTCAAATGCAATTACGTCGCTTTTTGTTCCTTCAGCAGGCAGATATGTCACGTTTGCTATTCCGCCGATGTTCAGCGCTACCCTGTTTTTTGAATGGGACTGAAAAAGTTTGTAATCCACGTAAGGTATGAGCGGAGCCCCTTCCCCTCCGGCTGCAAGGTCTCTGGTGCGAAAATCCGCGATAGTTTTTATTCCTGTTCTTTCGGCAATAACGTCCGGTTCCCCGATTTGGAGCGTATAAGTTGAACCACCTTCTTTTTCCGACGATAAATGACATACTGTTTGCCCGTGAGAGCCTATCAACCTGGCCTCATTCCTGTAATCGATTACGCTCTCAGCTGCCGAAGCAAATTGTTCGCCAACCTGGAAATTTAGCCTGCACAGGGTGTCTACATCACCTTTGTCAACGAGTTCTATCAACTCGTTTTTAATTTTCTCCGGATAGGGAGTGGTTTTGTGTCTCAGAAGTTCTACCTTTAACCCGTTAACTTTTTCATCAATTTCGACCATAGCAGCTGTAATTCCATCCATCGAAGTTCCGGACATTAGACCGATTACCTTCATTCCGCCCCCTCTACGTCATCCAGTGCAGCGTCCAGGTAACCTTCGTGTTTCTTTAAGTATTCCCGGGCCACGGAAACCGAAATATTGCCAACGAGGGAAAGTATTGCCGGCTTTACCTCGTATTCCGATTCCTTCAGCTTTTCTTCAATTCTCCCTTCCTCCATTCCCGTTACGGTCTTTACTATGCCTGTCGCTCTGTTTTTAAGTTTTTCATTCGACGGTACAACGTCCACCATTAAATTATCGAACACCTTGCCAAGTCTGATCATTGAGGCAGTTGATATCATATTCAAAATCATCTTCTGCGCTGTACCTGCCTTCATGCGGGTAGACCCCGCAATAATTTCCGGGCCTGTCTCGGCAACGATAGTAACGTCGGAAGTTCTTTCGACCTGGGCGTTTCTGTTATTGGTTATTGAAGCCGTAGAAGCTCCCCTATCACTTGAATATTCAAGGCAACCGAGTACGAAAGGAGTCCTCCCGCTTGCAGATATACCCACGACGAAATCATTCTTGCCTATACCTTTCTCTTCTGCCAGTCGTTCTCCCGAAGATCTTTCGTCCTCCGTTTTCTCCTGAGCCGAAGTTATGGCCTCTTTCCCCCCGGCAATTAAGCCCACGACTCGATTCTCCGACACCCCAAATGTCGGCGGTATCTCGGAAGCGTCTAATATACCCAAACGCCCGCTCGTACCGGCACCAACGTAAAACACTCTCCCTCCATTTCTAAAGCTTTTAACGAATAGATTTACCGCTTCTTCGATTTCAGGGAGTGCTTCACCGACGGCGTCGGCCACCGTCTTATCTTCTTCATTAATTAAGCGAAGGATTTCTCCCGTTTCTTTTTTATGCAGGTTTTTTGCGTCTTCATTTCTCGCTTCAGTCTTCATAAGTGATCAAACTCCGGTTATTTTTAGACTCATCTATCAAAGTAACCCAAAGACCCATGAATACCTGACTCAGCTTTTTTGCTAGCGGATGGTGAATCTAAATGTCAACTAGACCTCGTTCCCCTGAATTTGGGATCTATCGTCTCTCTTAATGCATCCCCCAGGAGATTAAACCCCAGTATAATCGTACTTATCCCCAGCCCCGGGACCAGAATCGGCCAGGGACTCAATCTCAAATAGTTACGCCCTTTACTTATCATTACACCCAGGGAGGGTATTGGTGGGGTAGGGCCAAGGCCGAGAAAACTAAGAGAGGATTCCACGATTATCGCTGTGGCTAAATTAATCGTAATCTGGACGAAAATCGGTGCAGCAACGTTTGGAATCACGTGACGATAAATTATCGACAGGCTACCCCTTCCCGTAGCGTTCGCTGCTTCAATATAACTCTGTTCCTTTACGGTTAACGTTGGTCCCCGGGATATGCGAGCGAAAATTGGCACATATACTATCCCTATGGCCAGTATCGCTCCCAGGGTTCCCGATTTGACTATAGCTGCAATGGCTATGGCGAGGAGCAGAATTGGGATAGCGAACAGTATATCCATGCCTCGCATAATGAGAGTATCTGTAATCCCTCCAAGATACGCCGCCAGTATACCGATTAAACTGCCGACCATAGCGGATAAGAAAACGGAACTCGCTGAAATCCTGAGCGTAGTTCTTATACCGTAAAGTATTCTGGTAAGCAGGTCGCGGCCAAAACGATCCGTACCCAGCAGATGTTTAACTGAAGGCCCCTTCAATTTATCCAAAACATTCATTTCTGTCGGTTTATAGGGAGTTAGAATAGGTGCAAATACCGCACCTATTACCACAAGCAACAGGAGCGTAATGCCCACTAACCCCTTCTTGTTGTCCACGAGTGTCCTTTTTCCGGCCTCTAGAAATCTGCTAGCGCTGATACTGACCTCGTTCATGAATACCTAATCCTTGGATCAATATAAGCATATAGAACGTCTACAATCAGGTTAACTATCACAAAAGAAGTCGTTATGATCAGAACCATCGATTGAAATACAGGATAATCTCGCTGAAAAATTGCCTGAACGCCCAATCTGCCGAGACCTGGGATGGAAAAAACCTGTTCAATTATTACGGACCCGCCAAGCAAATAACCCATCCGGATTCCAATTAATGTAACAAGTGGAATCAGGGCATTCTTGAAAAGGTGTTTAAACAGAACTCTGGTTTCCGAAAGTCCTTTGGATCTGGCAGTCCTGATATAGTCTTCCTGTAACGTCTCCAGACTAGAGGACCTGGCCATACGTGTAAAAACAGCGGCGTTCGGAATGGCCAACACCAGTGCCGGTAGAAAGAGGCTAAATAAGTTTTTCAGCGGGGCTTCCCAGATATGGGGAAAGTTTACCAGGGGAAATACGTCAAGATATACGCTAAAAAAAAGAATAGCGACAATCCCACTCCAGAAAGCGGGGATCGACATCCCGGCCAGCATTATCAACTGGACGAGCCACTCCAGTAAATCGGAATCGACCGCAGCAGAAAGCGTTCCTATCGGTATCGCAATTAAAAGAGATATCACAAGGGCATAAATTGCCAGTTCAATCGTATAAGGAAACCGGTTGAGAATAAGATCCGATATTGGTTTTTCAGTCCTTAGCGATACTCCGAGATCTCCTCTTAAAACACCTGTTATCCAGTCGAAGTATTGCAAATACAGTGGCTTGTTCAAACCAAGTTGCCGCCTTGCACTTTCCAGCTTTTCTGGGTCCGCTGCCTCCGTTCCCAGCATTATTGAAGCTGGATCACCCGGCATACTGTGTCCGATAATAAAAACGATTACGGAGGCAACCAGGAGTATCGGAATTAAAAACAGGGCACGTCGAATTATATAGGAGATCATTTTAGTTTAAATAGGGAGAAATAAGATGGTGGCCGGGTTTCCCCGACCACCATTGAGTTGACTAATTAAGCCATGTTCTCCTCAAAAGCACCGTGCTTCTATCCGGAAGCTGGGCAAAGTCCATGACGTTTTCTCTCACGATAGTATGTAAATCGGCGTAAGCCACGAATAAAATGGGCATCTGTTCAATTAGCCTCTTCTGGACCTTAACGTATATTTCCTTTCGTTCTTCCAGGTCCGTTGTAACGCGTCCTTTCTCTAACAGTTCGTCCATCCTGGGGTCGGAGTAATTGAATACGTTAGTCGAACCTCCGGAATGAAAAGTCCTGTAAAAGTAACCATCCGGATCGAACGAACCCCCATTCAGGGAGGCGAAAGAGTCGAAATTGCTATTTCGCCAGGCATCCAGGAAGCTACCCCATTCGACAGTATTTAGTTCCATATTTATCCCGGCCGGTTTTAGCTGTTGCTGTAGAACCTGAGCTATCTGTAAGGCCGTCTGGAGCGTCGGTGATACTGTAACCGAGAACTTTACTCCGCCCTCGTAACCGGCTTCTTTTAAAAGATCTTTAGCTTTTTGGTAGTTTTGACCATAAGTATCTAACTTCGAAGCATCTACGTGCCATTCGTTCAACGCGGGCGGTAGCGGAGTCCCCAGAGTAGCCATGCCATTATAAACGGCATTGATAATTTCCTCTCTATCCGTTGCATAAGAAATTGCACGTCTAACCTTTGGGTCAGTCAGCGGTTCACGATCCAGGTTGAACCCGATGAGGCTATAGGCTAATTCCTGAGTAGAGATGACTTTGACCTTGCTCGCTCCTTCTAACACCTTTACCGAAGTTGATTCCGCCGAAGGTATGACGTGGATGTCGCCACTCTGCAGAGCTGCTCTTCTCGTTGCCGGTTCAGGAATTATTTTAAAGGAAACCCCGTCAAGATATGGTAGCCCCTCCATCCAGTATTCTTCATTTCTTTTCAGGGATATTTCTTCCCCCGGAACCCAATTTGATAAAGTAAAGGGCCCAGTGCCAATTACCTTTTTCTTTAGAGATTCGCTTCCTTCAGCTATTGATTTTGGTATAATTGCTCTCCCCGGACCGGAAACCTTATTCAGGAAAGGAGCAAACTTGCTGGCAAGGGTGATCTGGATCTCGTGTTTACCGGTAACTTCCATGCCTTCAATTTTTTGCAACCTGCTGGCCTGAGGCGATCCCAGGTCAGGATCCAGAATCCTGTTATAACTTGCTTTAACGTCCTCTGCTGTAAGCTCAGTTCCGTTGTGGAACTTTACTCCTTTTCGTATATAAAAGGTATAGGTTTTACCGTCTTCCGATATCTCCCAGCCAGAAGCCAGCGCGGGTTCCAGAGCCCCGCCTTCATCATGGCGCAAAAGCCCTTCATACATGACCTCTATAACCCTGAAACTGCTGAAGCTGGTAGCAAGATGAGGGTCAAGGTTGCCAATTTCCTGTCTTAGCCCGACAAGCAGTTCCCCTCCCCGTTCGGGACTCGTCTCCGCGACAGGAGACAGAGCCAGTGATCCTAACAACAAAAAAGTTAGAGCAAGAACGCCAAAAAAGCGCTTTTTCATTTTTCCTCCCTTAAACTTTAATTTAAATCTATCTCTAAAACTGATATAGTGGTACATTCCACTTAACATTTATTTTAATTGAACTATTGTTTTTATTCAACAAACACCCCTGTGTAACTTTATGAAGTTGCTGATCAACAAGTGGTTATTTTAACAGTACCGTAGGCGTTTTTTACCCCTGGTCCTCCCCCCACCTAGACGTCATAATTCGGGTATTCTGGACATATCTCTGGTAGAAGAAACGCCCTACTCGTTTCCGGGTCCAATAATCATGCATCCGGGGATTTAATCCTCAATATGTTTAAAGCCGCAAGAATTTTTCGCCGTGTTGCTTTAATAAAAACCTGGCTTAAATCCCCTGCAAGAAGTATAATTTAGAATCTTAAAAAATTTTCGTACTTTCATACCTGCAAGGGGGTAAAGATGCAAAAAAATAAATCTTTTACTTATTTAACCTACCTGTTTGTAACGATGGTTGCTTTAACTCTCATAACCTGGCCGTTAGCGGGAAAAACGATCACAGTAGCAAAAGACGGAGGAAATTATAATTCCATCCAGGTCGCAATCGATTCGGCTTCAGCGGGCGACACGATAGTAACCAG
>CAZRDU010000017.1:0-23906 GCA_964599005.1 uncultured Thermotogae bacterium | reverse complement strand
CCACGCGCTCTCCCGACTGAGCTACGGCCCCATCAGTGAAATTAATAATAAGTTAGGCCGGACGGGTATGCAAGAGCTCTTGTTTTTTCGTAGCACATCTCGGCCACTTGATTTGAAAAACGAGTTTCGCTATACTAAGGCTAAATTTAAGAGGTGGTTCTCGTGAACTTTGGTGATCGGGTTTGGCTCGGCTAAAAAGTTTCCGTACCTAAAAAGTACTACCTGCGATTCCGGTATCTTATCCGGAATATCTCTATCTATCCTCTCAATTTATGTAAAGTTACCCTCTTTCTTCCCGGAGCAGCTTGAACCTGCCTGGCGATATTAAATCGCCCAGTACCATCAGTCAATGACCGCGCGGGAGGATTCGTAGCTTTCTCGCGCCCTTTCGTAACTCCATTAATTTTTCGTTTTCAATCAATATCCCAATATTACAGGAGGTTTTTATGACCCAGAACAAAATGATTCATCTCGACCAGACCGAGACACCAACTAGCTGGTTCAACCCACTGCCTTTATTCGAAGAGCCGCTCAAGCCCCCGCTCAATCCAAAAACCGAAGAGCCCATGAAACCGGAGGAGATGAAGGAAATATTTCCCGAGGGTTCGATTGACCTCGAAGTTAGCCAGGAGAGAGAGATCGAGATTCCGGAAGAGGTTAGGGATATCTATAAAATCTGGAGACCCACTCCGTTGATCCGGGCCTCTAACCTGGAGAAAGAGCTGGACACTCCCGCAAGCATATTCTTCAAATACGAAGGTGCCTCTCCTCCGGGCAGCCATAAGCCAAATACAGCTCTACCCCAAACGTATTACGCAAAGCAGGAAGGATTAAATACACTGACAACCGAGACAGGCGCGGGCCAGTGGGGCAGCGCGCTCAGTTTTACGACTTCACAGTTCGGGATCGACGCGAAGGTCTTTATGGTCAGGGTCAGTTTCGACCAGAAACCATTCAGAAAGTCGATGATTCAGAGCTGGAACGGGGAAATCATTCCGAGCCCTTCCGAGGAAACGGAGGTCGGTCGAAGCTTTCTCGAAGAAGATCCCGATACCGACGGAACCCTTGGTATGGCAATAAGCGAGGCAATAGAGGTGGCAACCAAATCCGACGACGCCAAGTATTCCCTGGGAAGCGTCCTAAATCACGTTCTGATTCACCAATCCATTCTGGGAAAGGAGACACGCTTACAGCTTGAAAAAGCCGGCCACAAACCTGACGTATTGATCGGATGTACAGGAGGGGGAAGCAACTTCGGCGGATTAGTTTTGCCTTTCCTGAAGGATATCATAGAAGAAGGAAAGGACATCGACCTAATAGGTGCGGAAGCAACTGCCTGTCCGACTCTCACCAAAGGCACACAGGAATACGACTACGCCGACAGCGGAGAAATGACCCCGTTGATGAATATGTACACTCTGGGCCATAACTTCGTACCGGACGGGATTCACGCCGGCGGTCTGAGATATCACGGGATGGCGCCGATCGTTGGAAGACTCAACAGTAAGGGCTACATGACCCCAAGGGCATTTGAACAGACTGATATCTTCGAAGCGGCATTAACTTTCGCCAACACTGAAGGCTATATTCCCGCCCCGGAGACCGCACACGCGATAAAAGCGGCGATTGACGAAGCCAAAAAGGCAAGGGAAGAAAACGAGGAAAAGACGATCGTTTTCAACTACAGCGGACACGGGAACTTTGACATGGCAGCTTACGATGATTATCTCGCCGGAAAACTGGAAGACGTCTACCACGAATAGATTTCGCATTATTACAATTTTCCGAGTATCGTCAAGGTCGCGGGGGCTCCCCCCGCGGCTTTTCCTTTCGAAGATTTCATTTGAACGCAGGGAAGCACCAGTTATAATTTTCAGTGGTTTATAAAAACAAAAAAAGGATATAATCCCCATTATGGGAGGTAGTGCCAATCAAACTCAACGAACTCACATTACACGAATCTATCGATCTACTGGAAAAAGAACCGGGTAAACGGGACAAGTTGCTGGATGATTTGTTCAGTGAAATAGATGATAGGGAATCCGACGTTCAGGCTTACCTGGAACTAGCAGAACCGGAGAAGTTGATGGAAGAGTCAAAAAGACTTGAAAATTTGCCGTTAAAGGGAATACCGGGTGCGATAAAAGACAATATCCAGACTCTGGGGTTCAAGACGACCTGCGGTTCGAGCTTTTTACAGGATTACGATTCAGTCTACGACGCCACGGTTATTAAATCCCTAAAAGAAGCGGGTTCCCCCGTCCTCGGCAAGGCAAACATGGATGAGTTTGCAATGGGTTCTTCCACCGAAAATTCGTTTTTCCAGACGACCAAAAACCCGCACGACCTTTCCCGCGTTCCCGGTGGTTCATCCGGCGGTTCCGCAGCTGCAGTGGCCGCCGATGAAGCGATTTACGCTCTCGGATCGGATACGGGAGGTTCCGTCCGGCACCCGGCCGGGTTCTGCGGTGTTGTCGGATTAAAACCGACTTACGGACTGGTTTCTCGGTACGGACTTACGGCATTCGCTTCCTCCCTCGACCAGATAGGACCGATCACGAAAGACGTATACGACGCCGCCCTCCTTCTAAATTTTCTGGCAACTTACGACGAGATGGATTCCACCTCGGCTGCCGAGGGTCGTAAAGACTATACCGAAGGAATCGATCGTGGGATAGAAGGATTAAAGGTCGGCTTCCCGAAGGAGTATTTCGGCGAAGAACTGGATTCAAGAATCCAGGAAAAGGCAAAGAAATGGAGAGAAACATTTCAGGATCTCGGCGCTGAAGTGAGAGAAATATCACTCCCCCATACGGAATACGCCATAGCGACTTACTACATCATTGCCAGTTCCGAGGCAAGCGCCAACCTGGCTCGATTCGACGGCGTAAGATATACCAGCCGAGCCGACACGGAATCGATAGAAGAACTCTTTTCAAAAAGCCGGGACGAAGGGTTCGGGCCCGAGGTCAAACGGAGGATCCTGCTCGGCACGTACGCTCTCTCTGCCGGGTATTACGATGAATACTACGGAAAGGCACAGAAGGTCAGGAGGCTAATTAAGCAAGATTTTGACCGAGCCTTCGAGGATATAGACCTAATTGCGGCGCCCACGTCCCCGACTCCGGCGTTTAAAATAGGGGAAAAAATGGACGACCCGCTGAAGATGTACCTCTCGGATATCTTTATCGTCACTGTAAACCTGGCGGGCATTCCAGCTATCTCCGTGCCGGCAGGCCAGGTGGATGGGCTTCCAATCGGAATGCAAATAATGGGAAGCAGTTTGTCGGAAAAAAAGATACTGCGAGCAGGGCATTCATTCGAGGAATCTTTCGAAGATTAATATTCTTTTTTCGGCGGCTTACAGGGGATCCTAATGGTCAAGATAGCTCTGTTTACCGGATTGATATCTTTTTTTCTTACTCTGGCCAGTTCAAAAATCATAATAAGCCTGATGAAATCACGAGAAATCGGACAGTACATCAGAAACTGGGGTCCAAAGGTTCACGAGCACAAAAGCGGAACCCCTACAATGGGAGGACTGGCAATTCTCTTCGGTCTGGGGGCGACAGTTCCGCTTATCTGGTTTTACTCCCCTGAAATCAGAAACCACCTTTTTCTCTTTCTTCTTGGGACCTTTGGTTTCGGCGCCATTGGATTCGTCGACGATTTGATGAGTTTATTAAGGGGTAAGGCGAAGGGCCTGACACCAGGAGGCAAACTGGTAGCTCAAATCGGCCTGGGGTTGATATTCGTCTATCTAACCTTCCAGTTGATCGAACTGCCAAATCGATTAATCCTCCCGTATAGCTCCCTTAGTCTGTTAGTTCCACCACCCCTTTTTTATCTATTCATAATTATTATTCTCGTAGGTACCGTCAACGCAGTAAATCTTACTGACGGGCTCGACGGATTAGCCGGGGGAGGGGTCCTTATATCGGTACTGGGATTTCTGGCTATAAGCGGAACCGCGGAAATTCCCATCTTCTCGGCCCTGATCGCGGGTACCCTTGGTTTCCTCTGGTACAACTTCTACCCTGCCAGGATTTTCATGGGGGATACCGGAGCATTCGCTCTGGGCGGTTTTCTCGCGACCTCCGCTGTTGTTACGGGAACGGAGTTACTGCTCCCTTTGTTTGGCGGATTATTCGTTCTCGAAACGCTATCAGTAATTATTCAGGTCTCTTGTTACAGGTTGACGGGAAAAAGAATTTTTAAGATTAGCCCGCTACATCACCATTTCGAGCCGGCTGACGGAATAGACTACGGATACCTTCTGCCGAAATTAGAGTGGGAAGAAACCAAAATCACAACTCGCCTGCTAATAATTCACACGATAATTGTCGGGCTCGGCCTTTTTGGGTATTACGGCTGGGCGGTTTAATATTTAGCTTTGATAAAAAAGAAGGGGAAGTTAAGCCGGATCCTGTGTAAGGAAACCATCTATCTAAGCAGCCTACCCGGAGGTTCTCGGAACGGGCCGCTCCGTACCTCCCTATTTGGCTTTACTCCGGTTGGGGTTTACCCTGCCTCGTACCTCGCGGCACGAGCGGTGAGCTCTTACCTCGCCGTTTCAGCCTTACCAGCACTTACTTTAGTATGGAAGTTCCGGAAATATTTTGATTTACAAACTAAAATTCAAGTTATTTTTTTATTGTCCATTCTCAATTCAATACTAAAGTAAGTGCTGGTGGTCTCTTCTCTGTGGCACTTTCCAGCCGTCACCGGCTCTGGCCTTTGGTCGCCCTCGACCAGCAACCTGCCCTGTGGAGTCCGGACTTTCCTCGACCAGAAGGTCGCGGTTTCCTCTTCCCCTTCGGTTAATTTTATTCTTTTCGGGGCGATAGATCAATTCTACATGTGTCGCTTCAGCAACTCTTTCACGGCTTTTACGAATTCCCCGACCACACAACTATGCTGTATTCGCTTCCTCGAACGTGAACCGAAGCTCCAACCTTTTTTGTCAGGTTATCCGCCGTGCAAACAAAGAGAAACCTGTTGAAGAACTGCTTGCGCACTGAACCCATCAATACCAGATCAGCATCCCGGCTAGCCCCTGCAACATGGAACTGGCTTTTATTTACGGCAGGCTAAGATACAGGGGGCAAAGATCGCTATGCCCTGGGTCTTCTTCTGTAAAAGGACAAAGTCAGTAGTTAAATTGATTCTTCTGCAAACACAGTCCTTTGAAGGGGGTTTCTTGACTAGCTATCCTGGTTTGAATTCTCTCGCATGCGGACGTAACCCAGACCGATCACGACCAGTATCCCCACTAGACCGGAAAGCACGACAAGCGAGGCGGTCTGAAAGCTCCAGGCAAAGCTAATGTCCTGGTTCCCCGCCGACTCCATGAGTACCTCGAACGGTTTTCGCAATGCACCGAGCATCAATCCGATAAGAAAGCCGAGAGTACGGGAACGCCAGTGCTCCAGCGCAAAAGAGAGAACTCGAGAGAAGGATATTATCCCTATCCCCGCCCCTAACGCAAACACTGAAAGCGTCGGAAAGCTCCCCGGTAAATTTCCGATGGCATCCAGAATATATTCGTACTGTCCGATCAATAACAGGATAAAGGCACCGGAGATTCCCGGTAAAATCATCGCACAAATGGCAATGGCCCCTGCAACAAAGATAACCGGTAGCGAATGCCCGAAATTTCCGGCCGATACCCCCACGATCAAGATGGCCGCAGCTGCCCCAAACAGGCTGGTTAAACCTGAAGCCAATGTTACTTTCGGAACTTCAAAGTAAAGCAGTATCGCCGAGGCCAGAATCAGGCCAAAGAAGAAGGAGTAAGTATAGGGAGGGTAGTGCTGGAGCAAATAGCGAACGAACTGGGATCCGGCCAAAAGAGCCGCGGCGATTCCAGCCAGCAGCGGAAGGAGGAAACCGTATTTGATTTCCTTAAGCCCCTGCCAGAATTTCCTTATCCGCCCGAAAATAAGGTCGATTAATATTGTCGGGTCAAAAGATTCCAGTGAGTCGATAAGCTCCTCGTAGATCCCGGTTATGAGGGCCATCGTCCCGCCGGAAACGCCGGGAATCACGTCCGCAAATCCCATGACGAGGCCCTTGAGAAAGAGAATAAGTTTCGTCTTTACTTTGCTCAACTATAGCCCCCTTCCTTTAAACACTTTTCTCCAGAAACACACGGGTGAACTCTTCCCGAGAAAACTCCGGACTTCAAGCTATTTTCTGAGAAGTCGGGGTTAATTTCAATCCGCTTTTCCGAAATACCACAAGAACATGGGGCCGAGTACGTCGGGGTTTGACCGTAGCTAATGGAGCCAGAGTTACAACTTGCGCTCTTATTCTTATTCCGCTGATGACCCGAGTTCCGCCGTTTCGGTTGACTCTTTCAGCTCTTCCCCGACGGTTTCCTTCGTTTCTTCTTCCTTTATCGTCCGCTGTTTCCATGTCCCGGTGAGAAACCAGACAAAAGCCATTATGCCGACGATGAAGTTGCTCGTAAAGAGGCCGAGCCATACCCCGTCGGCGCCGAGATTAACCCCAACAATTCCAAACGCCAGGATATAAGAGACCCCCACCCGAAGAGGGAGAAGCCGGATTAAAGACATCGTCATCGGTGGCCTCGTATGTCCCGAACCACGGAAAACGGAGCTAGTCAGCCGAAAAATACCGAAAAACGGAATGGACCAGAGGAATATGCTGAGAAACCGCGCCCCGGTATCAATGACCGCCGGGTCATCTATAAACACCCTGAATAAAGGGCGTCTGAGAAGGAAGACGAAAAGAGCAAGCGTTACGAGCACGGAAAAGGAAAGCGCGTAGGCCCTTTTTGCAATCGAAGAAGCCCTGGTTTCGTTTTCTGCTCCGATATTCTGACCGATCATCGTCGTCAGAGGAGAGGCCAGTCCCCAGATCGCCACGTTAAGCATGCGAATGAGCCTCTGACCGATCCCGTAAGCGGACACCGCCACTACACCAAGCCGGGAGATCAAACCCATCAAAAAAACCGAGCCTACAGCCGTACCCGCTTGACCAATAGCAGAAGGCAGGCCAATTTTCAGTATCTGTTTCACCCATCTTAGCTTCAACCTTAAATCATGGAGATGAAGATGTATCTCCAGCCTGCCGGAAAATAGGAGGTAAAATGCCACCAGAGAGGCCCCGCCACGACTCAAAACCGTCGCCAGCGCGGCTCCAGCAACCCCCATGTCGGGCAAAAACCCGGGACCAAAAATCAGCAGAGGATCCAAAAACATGTTCAGAATGACGGATGCGCCCGTAACCAGCATCGGGGTGATCATATCTCCGATCCCCCTTATCAGGGAGCGAAAGGCGAAAAAACCGAACATCAGGGGAAGACCGGAAAAGATTATTCTTATGTAAACCAGGGCTTTCGGGAATACCTCTTCGGGGACTCCCATTAAAGTCCGAAGAAGCGCCGGGGCTATCACGTAACCTATCGCGGAGAGAACCAGCGAGCTCGTCAGCATAAAGGAAATGACCTGTCCAGCAGCCCTGTTCGCATTTTCGGAACTTCCCGCACCGGTATGCTGCGAAACCAGAGAGACACCGGCTATTGAAAACCCGAACCCGAGAGAAATAAGCAAAAAAACCACGGGAAAACCTACCGTAGGAGCAGCCACTGCTTCTTTGCCGATTTTACCGAGCCAGTAGGTATCCACCAGGTTGTAGAGCATCTGGAGTGCATTCGATACGATTACCGGCCAGCCCAGGACGAGCAGCGTCTTAATTATCGGCCCATTCAGTATGTCATCCTTGAGTCTCTCGATTCTAGTGTCAGTTTCTTTCATAAATATCTCATATATAAAGTAAAATCGAATCCGACTTGCATGGGTATACTCTTCTTGAGAGGTAAGAGTTCCAGGTTAATAACCTCTTTGGAGTTAAAGCAGAAAAGGCAAATTTGAATCCGGTCGAATTCAAAATTAATGATGAGAGACCAACTACCACCTGTAAATGGTGTTCAGAATTATATCACGCAATCCGCTCTCGGCTTCCAGGACCAATCCGGCAGTTAACTCAAAGAACTCGCTCACCTGATACTCAGCTTCTCCGGTAAAGCCCTCGAGATCAAATAGTTCGCCTCCGGGAGACCAGTAAGCATCCGCACCCAGGTAAAGGTTCCCCATACCTCCTTCGAGAGAAAGAACTCCCGAATAATCCGTTTCCCTGTAATAAAGCTTCCGGTCAGCCGCGGGAAATACGTAATCGAAAGCCCTAAGGCGCCAGTCTTCTTTTCCTCTCTCGCGATAGAGAAAATTGTCGCCCAGTGCCCCGACTAAACTTACCTGCACGTTCCCAAGCTGTATTTCGTTTATCCCGTAACCCTTCAAATCTATTCCGGATAGCTCGTTTTTGTCTCCGGTGAGAGAGCCGGGAACAATTTCCGAATAGAGATCAAAGCAGGCCCATTCCAGGTCTAATTCCGGATTTAATGACACCTTTTTTTCTTTCGGCGCGTATGTAATCAGGCCGTCAAATTCCAGGAATCCCGATTCCTCCTTTACGGAAAAATCGATTTCCGTCTTCTCGAAACCGTTATCCGCGGAAAAACTACTCTTAGAACTCAATTGAACCGGGCCGACTTTCATGTCTTCGAAACTAATCTCGCTCTCGGAATAACCTCTTATTTTTTTACCGTCCCGTGTAAAAGTGTCATAGCCGCTTCCATCAGCGTTCCCGGTAAGCTCGCGCGGATCGGGCTTCATCCCAAATAACGCCTTTGCCTCAACCGTTACACCCTGTAGTTTTGTCCCCGATACTGAGACCTCCAGGCCCGAACCATAACCGCTGCTTGCACCCGGGTTCTCCTCGAGTAGAAAAACCCCCTGATAGGAAAAACCGGCGTAATTTACTATCCCTTTATTCGCCCAGTACTCGAGATCTTCCTGGGAAAACGACAGCCTGGCACTTCCACCCAGCGTCCCTATCGGGTAATCCGGTCCAAATTCCCGGGCGAAGTAGCCGTCGAGACGGAGACCGAACAGCTCTTTCCTAACGAGACCGGACTTCAAGCGGCCCGATAGGGCCAATCCGGTATCTGCCAGCCTCGTTCCCGGCCAGTAGAGAACCTTGCTTATTCCGCTCGGGAGGTCTTCCACGTTACCGGTAACGTAATCACCCCTCCAGGTCACAACCGAATTAGGTGAAAAAAGGCCAGACGGATCATCCGGAGAAAGCCATATTTCAGAATCCATTTCACCTTCCAGGCTTGCTTTCCCGGGAATCGTGGCAAACAGTGAAATCGAAATTAGTACGGCAAGCAGAAAAATCGACCCGAAAACCAAACGTTTATTCACTTTCGGATACCCCCCGAATTCTCTATTCGTACCTCAATGCTTCGACGGGCTGCAATTTAGACGCCTGTCGAGCCGGCAAAACACCCGAAATAGAACCAAGGACAAAAGAAAAGGCAACGGCACCGATTATCAAGACGGGTCTGAAAGAGGGCGCAAAAGGTGCCGAAAGCGCCTGGTTAATGAACCTTCCCGCAAAAAGGCTTAAACCGACCCCCGCTACAGTTCCAATAATACCGCCAACGAGACCGAGAAGGCCTGATTCAATTAAGAAAAGACTCAAAATTTGCCCGTTTTTTGCTCCAACTGCCTTCATAATTCCTATTTCCCTGGTCCTTTCCAGAACTGCTGTATACATGGTATTCATAACTCCAATACCACCCACCAGGAGAGAGATCGCTGCAATACCCGCCAGGGCAATTTGAATCGTCCCCAGCACGTTATTCACCCTGTTACTTATCTCTTCAGTAGTGATGGTCGTGGACGCTATATCGTTAGCGGTAAAGGCGTTCTCAATTTCGCTGGCCACCTTTGAGACATCAGCGCTCTCGAACACTTCCACGAGGAGCAACGATGCTTTCCCGTCCCCTCCGTAAAGCTCACCCATTTTGGAAAGCGGAAGAAACAAACCACTATCAAGATCGCCGTAAAAATTAAAGCCTCCGTCGCCTTCGTCCTCGGATTCCAGAATCCCGCTAACCGTAAAGTCCTTTCCTTCGATTTTGATCGTTCCTCCGGCTGAAACACCGAGCTCTTCTGCAGTACCGGAGCCGATGACTACCTCATTTTCATCTCCCTCGAAGGAAAATAGTTCCCCTTCCGCTATCGGAAACCCGTTGAAATAGTCGTCGAAATTTGATAGCACAGCCCGACTCATACCCGTTACCCGCAGAAAAGCCTGTCCATCAAGATCTTCCGACTGTATCAAGCCGGTTTCAGTGCGCGTTGCACCGGATACTTTTATCTGGTCAATTCCTTCAACTACATCCTGATTCAGATAGGTATCGGAACTAGAGCTGGCGTTTCCAAACCCGCCGCGTTGAGTATCTAAGTTTCCCGGCAGGACAGTAACCGTATTGTAACCCAGTTTCTCAAATTCACTAAGTATTGAATCCTGGATACCCTGCCCGATTGAAATTAACGTAACTATAGCAGTAACTCCGATTACAACTCCCAGAATCGTCAACCAGGAACGAAGTTTCCTGTTCCTTATAGAGTGCCAGGATAAGCCGAGATAATCAAATAACATCAGCCCCCACCCCCTTCCCCCTGCTGGCCGTTTCTAATCTTTCCGTCAATTATGTTGATTGTCCTGTCAGCGTACCCCGCGTCCCTCTCGTTATGAGTGACCACCACTACGGTCATTCCCCGATCTCGATTTAGCCCTTCGATTAAATTCATAATATCCTCGCCCGTTTTCGAATCCAGGTTACCTGTCGGCTCATCAGCCAGCAACATTTCGGGGTCATTGACCAGAGCCCGAGCTATGGAAACTCGCTGTTGCTCTCCCCCTGAAAGCTCGGCCGGTTTATGACCAAGCCTGTCACCAAGACCTACCATTGTCAGGAGGTCGGCAGCCCGCTCTTCCCGTTCGTCCCTCTCTACCCCCTGAAAAGTGAGGGGCAGCGCAACGTTTTCCAGGCTACTCAAGGTATGGATCAGGTTAAAGGTTTGAAACACGAAACCTACCTTTCTCCCGCGTAACCGGGCGAGCTCGTTCTCCTGGTATTTGGAGATATCTTTTCCATCAAGCAGCACTTCTCCCCGATCCGGGACATCCAGAGCACCGATCAAATGCATTAACGTACTCTTTCCGGATCCGGAGGGACCGACTATCGCGACGAACTCTCTCGCTTTTATCCTCAAGTCTAGTTCTCGCAAAGCCTGAACCTCGGTTTCACCCATCATGTACTTTTTTCCGACATCGGTCAACTCAATCATCGGTTTATCCATTATGGAGACCGGTAGCTAAATTCGACCAGCTTAATCCTCATCACGACCTCACCGTTCTCTTCCCGCTCGAACAGGGAAGGAAATAGCAACAGGTCACGGGTTTTTCGGTCTGCAAAAGCCATGTTAACCCTCTGATTGGGATAATTTGAATGGACAAAAGTTCCCATAACTACTTCGATTCCGCCGATATTTTTTTTACCGCGGGTAACCAGCCTGGCTCCGTCGGGCAGAATATAGTTCTCGTTTGCCTCTATCTTCACGTTCCTGTCATCGAGCGTTGAAAGAGGACTGAGGTCTATATTGGGCGAATCGTCCTCCTCGTAACGCGACCCCGCAGCACCTGCTCCCCCGCTGGCCCCAAAAGCGGTAGAGACGTTCTCCAGTTCACGCCCGGGGCTCTTCACGTTCTCCGTAACGTCATAGGTTTCCCCGCTGGGTTCAATTTTCATCGTATATCTCCTGGCTGGAGTATCGCTATTTGGCTCGCTTATCAAAAATACTGCTTTCAAGCTGCCCCCCGGATACTCTCCCATGCCGAAAATTCCTCCGAAAGCGCTCGCTGGTGACAGCGAAACCAGCAAAATCACCGACAACGCAAGCAAAACAGTAGTTAAAAATCTTTCTTTTACCTTCAATCGACTCATAATTACCTCCTAGAGATCTTCAGTCATAAATTCTTCTTCGATTTCTTCCAGCAGGGATTCGAACTTCTTTTCGCCAGCCAAAAACCTGTACATATACATCAGTCCGAGTATTCGTTCTTCGGGTTTTATCTCCTCTTCACACTTAACTCTTAACTCTTCCAGCCTTTCCCGTCCCTTTTCCGTAAGGCCGTAATACTGGCGGTTGCTCTCTCCGGTTTCCTCCTCAATATCTACTTCTTCTATCATCCCTTCCCCGGCGAGCCTTTCCAGGGCTCCGTAAACAGTCCCCTGGCCCGGCTCCCAGTAACCCCGGGTTTTTTCCTCAATTTGCTTTATTATCTCGTAGCCGTACTGAGGTTCATTCTCCATCAGGGTAAACAACAAAAGACTCATAAAACCCTCTGGTTTGCGCACAATTATTCCCCCCGTTTATTACATAACGTAATATTACGTACTGTAATAAATTCCGTCAAGTAGCCTTTCCTTGAACTCTCACAGCATGTTACGACCTTTCCCGGAGCGCCTGTAAATTGACTGCAGAAGCAAGAAAACCGTTTCTTCTCGAATGGATTAAACGATCAGCTGGATATACCTTTTCCCTTTGGCTAAACTGTTAAAGGTGAGGCGAATCAATCCACTGATAAGGCGTCGGGAGTTGATTGTATAATGATTAAAACGGTAACTTTTGATTTTGGAGGGGTACTATATGGTTACGATGGGGAAAAATTTCTAGAAACCCTGTCCGCCCGCTCCAGCGTAGATAAAGAGACTATAGCCAAAAGGATGTCCGGCTCCAGCCTCGACAGAGCGCACTTTAAGGGAGAGGTGGAGGCACCGGAGCTTCTAAAAACACTTGAGGATAGAATCGGGTTAAACATGGCCCGGGACGACTTGGCGAACGCTTACGCGGATATAGTTGAACCGAACGAAGAAATGTTTGACCTGGTCAGAGAGCTAGAAAACGATTATAACCTTCAGCTCTATTCTGATACTCCGAAAATCCTCTACGATCACGTGATGGTTAACATGCCGATATTCGACCTGTTTTCCGCCACCATTCTTTCTTTCGAACTCGGAGAGCTAAAGGATTCTTCAAAAGGTTACAGGGAAATGATCGGCAAATCCGGCCACCTCCCCGAAGAAATCGTCTTTATCGACGACAAGGAAGAAGTCATAGATAAAGCCAACGAGTTCGGGATAAACGGGGTTAGGTTTAGAAGTATGGAGGATCTATTAAGCCAACTGAAGAAATTGGGGATAAGTCCGGATGGAAAATTCGACCTTTAATTTGAGCAGAGGGGGTAGAAGTTGAACAGACTTTCCACGTTTTCCATCGTCGGTTACGATCCGGAAACGAACCAGCTGGGAGTAGCCGTTCAGTCAAAGTTCCTTGCGGCCGGAGCAGTTGTACCGTGGGCAAGAGCGAACGTCGGAGCCGTAGCGACACAATCAGCAGCAAACACGACCTACGGACCCAGAGGATTAAAGCTCCTGCAGGAGGGCCATTCGCCCGAAGAGGTCGTGGAGCGTCTTGTCAGCAAAGACGAAGAAAGTGCGATACGACAGGTTGGGATTGTCGATAGTACCGGAAACTCCACTGCTTTTACCGGAGATGAATGTATAGATTACGCCGGCCAGATCAGCAAAGACAATTTCACCTGCCAGGGCAATATTCTTGTTTCCGAGGAAACGATAACTGCCATGGCCGAAGAATTTCTCGAGAGGGATGAGAACCCGCTATCCGAAAGGCTGGTCTCCGCACTGGCTGCAGCCGATCAGGCCGGTGGTGATAGTCGGGGAAAACAATCGGCCGCACTTCTCGTCGTAGAAGAGGAAGGCGGATATGGTGGTTTCAACGATAGAAAGATCGACCTCAGGGTAGACGATCACGATCAACCAATCAGCAAGCTGGGAGACCTGTTATCTCTTCATCAGCTCTACTTCGGTCAGCCCGCTGAAGAAGACCTGGTAAAACTGGATCAAAACGTCGTTAAGAAAATCCAGTATCTTATGGGTGAACTCGGCTATTATTCCGGCCCGGTCAATGGAAACTACGACGAAAAAACCACCAAGGCGTTCCTTGAGTACTGCCGCACGGAAAATTTCGAGGAAAAGCTGAGGGACGATGATAAGCTCGACTACAGAATAGTCGAATTTATGGAAGATCAGGTTGCTGAAAACTCCTGCTGATTTTTCTGTTGAATTGATTGGTCTCATTCCATGACCTACCGTATGAAAGCGGTTTGGGATCGGGCCAATGAATTCATTTTATTTCACAGGCCCTCTGCCGCCTACCTCCCTGGCTGTATTTCATAAAAGTTCAAACTTCCAGAATTAAATCAGCCGCTTGGTAAGCGACAGAGGGCAGTTAGTTGTGCGGTTTGAAAAACAGAGATGCTTCACTCTTCCCGGTCCACTTCCAGTCCCAGTTCCTTCAGCTGGTCCTGCGAAACTTCCATAGGGGCTCCCGTTAACGGGGACTGAGCCATGCCGGTTTTCGGGAATGCTATGACATCCCGGATACTGTCCTCGCCCGCAAGAAGCATTACCAGGCGATCCAGGCCGAGAGCTATCCCACCGTGGGGCGGTGCACCGTATTTAAGCGCGTCAAGAAAGAAACCAAACTTCTCGTTTGCCTCTTCCTGAGATATCCCAAGAACGTCAAATATCTTCTCCTGAAGTTCTCTTCGGTGAATCCTGATACTACCCCCGCCGAGCTCTATCCCGTTTAGTACGAGATCATAAGCTCTGGATTCTACATCCAGCGGACTTTCTTTTAGATTATCTATGTCGCTCTTCCGGGGCGAAGTAAACGGATGGTGCTCCGAAGTAACTCCACCCTCGTCGTCCTCTCCGAAAAGAGGAAACCTGGTGACCCAGGCGAATTCCCATTCGTCTTCCGGGATCAGGTCGTTCTGTCTGGCCAGCTTCAATCTCATCTGTCCCAGTACCTCGTTTGCGGTCTTCTGAGAGTCGGCAACGATAAAGATGAGATCGCCGGGCCCAGCGTCAAATTCATCGAGGATAGCTTCCTGAGTTTCTTCCGTCAGATGAGATACAAACTGACCCTCCAGGCCGTTCTCCTCGACATTTGCCCATAGCAAGCCCATAGCGCCCTGTTCCTTTGCAAATTCTTCCAGAGAATCCAGCTGAGACCGATTGTAACTATCGTAATCTTTGAGGCATATTCCCTTCACAGCTCCGCCGTCCGAGACGGTACCGGAAAATATATTAAAATTGGAACCCGCAACTACTTCGGAGAGATCGACCAATTCCAGACCAAAACGGAGATCCGGCCTATCTGATCCATAACGGTTCATGGCCTGGTCATAAGTCATTCTGTTTAGAGGAAGTTCAACCCCCAGTCCCAGTATCTCGTCAAAGACCTTCTGAACCATCCCCTCGATCAGTTCTATTACGTCTTCTTCATCCACAAATGACATCTCCAGGTCCAGCTGCGTAAACTCGGGTTGTCTGTCCGCCCTGAGGTCTTCATCCCGAAAACACTTGACTATCTGAAAGTACTTCTCGAACCCACCTATCATAAACAACTGCTTGAAAAGCTGGGGAGATTGGGGTAACGCATAGAATTTCCCATGATGTAATCTCGAGGGAACGAGAAAGTCCCTGGCACCTTCGGGAGTACTTTTAGTCAATACCGGCGTCTCGACCTCCCAGAACCCCTGTTCGTCAAAGTAATCACGGATCAATTTGAATGCCCTGTGACGTAATTCTATGTTGCTCCTCATCCGGTCCCGCCGGAGGTCCAGGTAGCGGTACTTCAGCCTGGTATTCTCGTTAACGGAAAGTCCGTCCGACGGGTTGAAGGGCAAGTTATCCGCCGAATTGAGGACTTCCATCTCTTCGACCTCCAGCTCGATCGTTCCGGTATCGAGCTTCGGGTTTATATTGTCCTCACCTCGCTCGATAATCTCGCCTTTGACCTTTACGACGTCTTCAAGACTCAGATCGCTAGAGCGAGCGTGAAGCTCTTCCCTTTCCGGTGTAAATAGTAGCTGTATTATCCCGGACCTATCCCGGAGATCGACAAAATGCAGGCCACCGAGATCCCGACTATTTGTTACCCAGCCGGCAAGTGTCATCGAATCGCCAATATTTCCCTCGTTTAATTCACCACAACGGTTATTCCTTAACAATTACAATCATCCTCCGCAAAATAATAGCTATTTCGTCAGTTATAGGGGATATAGCTGCACAACACAAATTTATCGACAGGTTTTCCGGGGAAGTGGTTTTCCCTACTCCGAATCCTCCTCCGGTTTAAATCCTATATCGCCCGACTTCTCCTTCAGCCGCCTTTCGATATTCTCGTAGCGTTTTCTGGCATCGGAAGTGACGGAAGCCGGGGTATCGTCTATCGCCGCTAAGAAATGATCCATCCGGACGAACTGCGAGTCGACGTCCTCTCTTAAAGCAAGCCTGCCGGCTTTTTTGCATACTGCGGCTATGTCGGCGCCGGTAAAGTTGTCCGTGAGGTCCGCGAGTTTCTCCATATTGATTCCCGGCTCGAGACTCATATCGTCCGTATGGACTTCAAATATCTTCAACCTTGCCTCTCTATCAGGGACCGGGACGTGAATCAGTTCGTCAAACCTTCCCGGCCGAAGCAGGGCGGAATCGATCATGTCGGGTCTATTGGTGGCGGCAACGACTACAACTCCTTTTAGTTCTTCCAGGCCATCCATTTCCGAAAGTAGCTGGTTGACTATCCTTTCTGTCGCTCGAGGCTCCCCTGCTCCTCCACCTCTTTCGGGGGCCAGGGCGTCCAGCTCGTCGAGGAAAATAATTGCGGGAGACACCTGTTTCGCCTTGTCAAAGACTTCGGCAATTCGCTGCTCCGATTCTCCGTACCACTTTGAAAGAAGGTCGCTTCCCTTGGCTGTAATAAAGTTAGCATTGCTTTCGCTCGCGATGGCCTTTGCCATAAGAGTCTTTCCCGTTCCAGGCGGG
Source organism: uncultured Thermotogae bacterium (assembly GCA_964599005.1). Lineage (GTDB taxonomy): Bacteria > Bipolaricaulota > Bipolaricaulia > M55B111 > M55B111 > JAGXLP01. Next base: position 7,051 of record CAZRDU010000017.1, on the reverse strand, counting down.
CCATAAAGGAGCACTCCCCTGGGAGGATCTATACCGATCCGCCGGAAGGAATCGGGGTTTTTGAGCGGAAGTTCGATTATCTCGGACATCGTCTGTTTTACTTCCTCCAGACCGCCGACGTCGTCCCAGTTCACCTGTGGTACGTCGGCCAGGACCTCGCGGAGGGCACTGGGCTCTATCCCCTTGTAGGCCTCAAACATATCATCCCGCGTTACCTCCAGATTTTCCAGCACGTCCGAAGGAATGGACTCCTCCTGGAGATCTATCTCCGGCAGGAGTCGTCTGAGCGCGTTCATCGCTGACTCCCGAGCCAGAGCTTCGATATCCGAACCGGTAAACCCGTACGTCAGATCTATGAATTCGTCCAGATCCAGATCCTCTGCCAGTGGCATGCCCCTGGTGTGAATCATAAAGATTTCCTTTCTTCCCTCGGTATCGGGCACGCCGACCATTATTTCCCTATCGAAACGACCCGGGCGCCGCAACGCCTCGTCAACGGCATCGACTCGATTTGTGGCCGCTATTACTACGACGTTCTCCCGGGGCTTAAGCCCGTCCATCAGGGCAAGAAGCTGAGCAACAACCCTTCTCTCTACTTCTCCGGAAGCTTCTTCTCTCTTTACCCCCAGTGAATCCAGTTCATCGATAAAGATTATTGCCGGGGAATTATCGGACGCCTCTTCAAATATTTCTCTCAGTTGCTGTTCTGACTCTCCGTAATACTTGCTCATTATTTCCGGACCGTTGATCGAGGTGAAGTGGGCATCAGTTTCGTTCGCCACGGCTTTTGCCAGCAGGGTCTTTCCCGTACCCGGAGGTCCATGCAGTAATACCCCCTTGGGCGGATCAATTCCCAGCCGGTCAAAGAGTTCAGGGTTTTTGAGCGGGAGCTCGACCATTTCCCTTATACGCTGCAGTATGTCATCAAGCCCTCCAATATCTTCGTAAGTTACACCAACGTACTGTTGCTCTCCCTCCTGAACCTCCTCGTATTCCGGCTTTAACTCTATATCCGTCCTGTTCGTTACCTTTACTACACCGCCGGGGCTTGTATTTAGAACCTGAAGCCTTATTTCTCCGAGACCAAAACTACTGGAATCAAGGAAATCCTGGAAGAAACTTTCCGACATCAAATCCGAGCCAAACGGGCTTTTGGATCGTCTGATCGTCGTGGAGAGTACGTCACCCGTAGTCAGGGGGCGGCCACCAAGTACCTTTTTCAGACTTTGTCCGCTTCCGCGAAGTCTCAGATTATCGGAAGCCGGACCGATTGTAACTTTCTTTGCTTCCTTCGCTTCGGCCTTTCTAATCTTCACGTGGTCCCCGATGCTTGTGCCCGCATTGCTTCTCATCAAACCATCAATGCGAAGTATATCTAGCCCTTCATCCTGGGAGTAACCTTCCACGGCTATCCCTGCCGTCTTCTCATTTCCCTCGATTTCGATTATATCTCCCCGGGAAACTCCCAGATTTTTCATACTATCCGTACTGATTCTTGCAACCCCTTTACCGAAGTCCTGCTGGTTGGCTCCTGCTACCTTGAGTTCTATTTCTTTTTTTGCTTTGTCAGGCATGTTTTCACCTCATAACGGGTACAAAAAATTTATCTCTCTTTTACCTTCGCCGGGTATCTTCACATTTCGTTCTGTAATTCTCATCGAATTTTCAGCAAAAATATCTATACAGCGTAGTTAATTATATATACAAATGAAATGGCACTCAACCACTCAAGTCGAGCGAATTATCGAAAATCTAAATTTTCGACCCCGAATAAAAATCTAAAACTCAGTTTTTAAACTCATTTTTGATGTATTTTGCCTGGAGAGTACAACTATCTTATGATTAAGGTCCAGCTTTTACCTAGAGGTGACGGATATGAAAAGCATTCGACAACTTAAAGATATCCTGGGGCTAAACACGATCCACCAGACAAGAAATAGGATCAAGGCAGTCGAAAAAGTGATACAACCCTACGTAAAAAGAGGAGAGAACAACGAAATTCTCGTCAGTGAAGATGGAATAACTATACTCACAAAGCTACAGGATTTGTACGAAAGCGGATTACTCCTGGGAGAAGCAGCTGACGTAGTAAGATCAGATTATATTTCAGAAGAGGAAATCGAGGTTGATTCGGATTCATATACTTCCATAGAAAACTCTACAAAACAGGAAGACAAGATAGATTTGGTCGAATATTTGCTCGAAGAACTCGAGTTCCAGCGCAAGTTAATTCTCAACATGTCAGAAAAAGGCGAAGAAACGGAAAAACTACAGAAGAAGGAAAACGAAAGCGACAAGTGGTGGGTGGATTGGATTTAACAAAGAGGAAAGATTAAACTCCGGTGATATATATGAAATTTACTGTTCCTATTTCGGGGAACGAAAAACTGAGAAAGGTAATAAAAATTATTCAGAACAACGGAAGGTTAAACGGCCTCTGGACTGCAGCAAACGTAAACGCAGTAGATAGACTCGGGATAAACGATCACGGGCCCGTACATTCCAAAATCGTTGCAAATTCTGCCCTCAGAATGTTCCGGTTGATAAATCAAAGCGGTGTCGAATCAAGCGTGAAAACTTCCTACGAAATGACTGACGATGATGCGGAAATAATAATAATACTGGCTGCCGTTCTGCACGACCTCGGCCATGTCGTGCACAGGACACACCACGAAGAATTCAGCATAGGCATCGCCGAATCCATAATTCCCACGATACTTGACGAGCTATACGAGGGGTTTGATCTCGGAGTGATGGAAGGGGAAATATTACATGCATGTTACGCTCACGAAACCGAGATGGAGACCCTTACCCTGGAAGCCGGAACCGTCAAGGTTGCTGACGCACTGGATATGGAGCAGGGAAGGGCCAGAATACCCTTCAAAGAAGAAGAACTGACTATCCACTCGGTCTCCGCCACCGCCATCGAAGAGGTGACTATAAGGAACGGGACTGAAAAGCCGGTGGAGTTAATAATAGAGATGTCAAACTCGGCCGGTATCTTTCAGCTTGACAACTTATTCAAACCCAAACTTGAACATTCGGGCATTCAAAAGTACATTGAGGTTACGGTAGAGGTAGGGGAAGAAGATTCCGAAAAGAAGATAATAGAGGATTATCAGTTTTGAACTATATTCTTCAATTTTTCATAACCTATGATAGGGGTTTATAGCATATTTTTAACAAAAGGTATCTTATGTTAAAAATCCGACGAACGTCCTTTTTCGGGCAAACACGTGTAATTGTGCCTGCCGGATCGCCTGAATAGACTTTTATGGTTAACTGGTTAATAAAACTGAAATCCCCTGATTTTATAGGGTCGGTTTAAAACCGCCGAGTTAGAAGTTATTCATTTCCCCCAGCCGCAGACTGAAACGGGGGAAAGAAAGAATGGGGGTGAATCAGGGAGGAATCCACCCAAAAAGGGGCAAAATCATGAGTTTAGAACTAACACAGGAAGATTTCATGACTGAGAGGCAAATAAAACGGTTGAAAGAGACCCTCCGGGGGGCAGCAAGGAAAGGTAGGGAAGATGGCAAATATATCCCCGTGAGAGACTGGTGCATTTTGCATATCGCTCTCGACGCAGGATTACGGGTCTCGGAGATCTGCGATCTAAAAATCGGCGACTTATTGATAGATCAGGGCCATTCTTCGATCATCGTCCGCAGCGGCAAGGGAGATAAGAAGCGCGGAGTCTCGATCGGGACAAAACTTAAGGAACATATTAAACGTTACATTCGCTGGAAGGAAAAGCGCGGTGACGGAACCGAAGATGACGATCTCCTCTTTCTTTCCCCGAGCGGAAAATCCGACAGGTTAAGTCGCCAGGCAATTTATCATATCTTTAAACGCTGGGCCAAAAGGGCGGACTTACCCGATAGATTCTCTATTCATTCCTGCCGCCACACTTACGCTTCGATGCTCTACAAATCCAGCGACTACAACCTCAGACTTGTCCAATCTCAGCTCGGCCATTCTTCCATTCAGACGACTCAAGTTTACGCAGATGTCCTGAACAAAGACGCTGAGAAAGCAGTGAACGACTTACCACAGTAATTGACTTCCCCAGGGCAACTCTCAATATATTTATCAAGGATTATAAGGCTTTAGTCTGGTTTATTCTGGTTCTATACAGTACCGTATTTTTGTGAATAATACCCCTGTATAATAACCTGGACTTCTCTATCAGCCCAATGGACCCGTCATTACCCCCCTTTCACCGTTCTGCCCCGGGTCTTTAAGTATTTAATATTTTCTTAATTCATCTTCAAACAGAGAGCCCAGCTCTATGAATATCCTTGATTGAGATAAATCGAGGCCTTAGCTTAATTTTTGCCCGGATGAGGCAGTATTATATGGATTATGACGGTTCTGTATTAAACCCTATTAATCCTATACAAAACCCGTCTCGATCTTTCTGGATATTCTGGTGGATTCTATCAGTTTATATATGGAATAGTGGCCACCTTGCTTTAAACTATCGTTTAAGAAATGAGCCTTAAATAAGTAGTTTTTACAAATCCGATTGAACCTAAATAATTCCGACCATAAATTAGAAAAATGAGTTTTAAGGCCGACTTTCTTCTTGTTCCGTCAACCGGACCAGGGGCCGGCTGTCAGACTCGAGAGTTCAGTTATATCGTCAAAATTTGAATCTCAACTGAAACACTTATACACTTTTCATCTCGTTATACAATTGCTTATACTCTCGTAGTAGATAACCAGAAAAGAACTAAATAATCAGGGGTTAAAGTTAATTCCAGGATGTCACAAAATGAGTTTTAAAGGACACGAAATGGAGAAAGAAAACGAACCTACAGGTGGAGATAGGGTACTAATTTTCGCCCCGCACAATGACGACGAAATTCTCGCCGCCGGCGGACTGATACAGAGATACGTCGAGTCCAATACGCAAATAAAAATTGCCGTAATGACCAACGGAGACGGACAAATCCGTCGACCCCCCTTCCTCCCCTTTCTGAAAGCTGACTTTGTAAAACTTGGCTACAGACGCCAGAATGAGACTTTAGACGCCATGGATTACCTCGAACTGAAGGAAGAAGACGTAGAATTTTTCGGTTATCCCGACAGAGGTTTAAGCAAGATGTGGACAAACCACTGGGGCCGGGATGAGCTATACTTTTCAAAATATACAAAAACTGACCACTCTCCCTACAATAATAGTTATACCGAAGAAGCACCTTATTGTGGTTCGTCGGTCGCCGAAGACGTCAGGCAACTAATGCTGGAATACAAACCCGACGTAGTTTACCTTCCCCACCCCAACGACAGTCACCCTGACCACTGGGCGACAAATGGATTCGTTCTCTATGGACTGGAGAAACTGAAAAATGAGGATTACGAGAGTTTCAATGACGTGACCATGCTCAGTTATCTGGTCCATAACGTCAGGTTCCCCTGGCCCCGGGGTCAGTTTTTGGAGGCATCCCTCACCGAACCTTCACGCCTTAAGGAACTGGATACCGAGTGGGTCAACGTTCCGCTTGATTTTAGGGAAAGACTTCACAAACTTCGTGCAATTGGTAAATATAGAACTCAGAACCAGTTAATGCGTAAATACCTGATAAGCTTCGCCAGGGCAAACGAGTTGTTCGGAATAGTCCCCAGTCTCTCCCTGAACCACTCGGCCGATTACGATGGCACTCCTAACCTATCCAGGGATTTTATTATGAACGAGGAGGATGATGAGTCTTTTCTTTCATACCTGAATCCCAAGAGAAGAAGCAGGATAGCTACGCTGAGACGCTACCCGGATATGAAATCCGTCAGTCTATTCAAAAACTCTGAAAGACTTAAACTGGAAATAGATTTCTTCAATAGATACAGGTCAGGCAATGAAATTCAGGTGACTCTTAAACCATTTAAAAGAGGGAGTAACCGGAACGAGATAGGGGAATCGCACGCTTTCAGATTTCTTAAGAAAAAACTTTATCACGACAAATCCGAAATAGAGAAAAACAGCGGGTACGATTTTGAAAGCGGGAGGAAATCTTACAGTCTGTCTATCCCGCTGAAAAAGATCGACCAGCCAAATAAATTAATACTGAGTATTACACTCGCCCGAAAGGGGGTACCATTTGCCAGAAGTGCAAATCGACTTGTAAAGCTCAGCTAGCCTCTGAGCTTAGTTCCTTGACATATATTATCGAACGAGAAGTCCTGAATCCTCCTTCTCCGGCTACCAGAACCGGATAGCCGTTCTCCCTCGTAAAACCAAGCGATCGAAAGAACTTGCTTGCCCGCCTCGCGTTTCTGCGGACCCTCACGTGAACTCCACCTATCCCGTTATTCCGTAAGGTGTTGAGAAACTCTTCGGCAAGCTCCGTACCTATACCCTCACTCCTCCAGTTTTCTGCTATGTTTATGTGAAAGTGTGCAGGATAACCTTCCGGCGGAGAACTTCTCAACCCTCCATGGGCAGCCACGTATATGAAAGACCCCAGGTACCTCAACTCGCTCCAGCCCACTTCCCCCCGCACGATCGCCCTTATAACGGCTTTTGGGATCACTCTGGAGCCTTTGATCCACCTGCATCGAACGGAGTCAAAACATCCCGATAGATACCCCACGACACCCCCCTCTGCTTCGGCTACAAGTAAGTGTTCCGGTTCGTAAGAAACGTAGTAATCCGTTATAAGGTCGGCAACCAACTGAAGGTCGGAACGAGGATAACCGGAAGCGGTTGAAGTAGCTATTCTTCTAACTTCGCCTCTGTCTGTATCTTTGAACTTCCTTATTTCCGCGTTCACAATGGGTAAAAGTCTACCTGTTCAACTATCAGAGATCAATTTAATGTGGGACGATTACATTGATTCTGCCCTCAAATACTATAGATTCGGCGGCAGACTCTGGTGCTTCCACTGGAATTCTTCGAATGCCATTCTTTATCACCACGAGGACACGTCAGAAGAAGCCGGAGTAACGATTCCCGAAAAACCTACTTTCAAGGATATAGTTGAGATAAGTCAAGAATTAGTTGATAGCGGTGTAGTCGAAGGCGGCATAACCTGGCCACTACACACCTGGT
>CAZRDU010000016.1:0-26822 GCA_964599005.1 uncultured Thermotogae bacterium | reverse complement strand
CTTTCCGCGTTCCAAAGAATTGGAAGGTAAAAAATACGTTTCGCAGGTTCTCGCCTGGAGAGGATATGGTAGTATTTCGCCTTGAGGGAGAAAATGGAATCTGGGGGAGCATTACAAAGGTAGAGTTATCGGGAAAGGAAATATCCGACGAGAAGGAGTTTGCCCTTTATTACAACGAGCGGAAACCACGCTTTGTCGATCTTCTCAGTGGAATTAATAGGGCCGAAGTAACTGGGAAGTTGCACTTGTTGCAGGGGTTAAGCTCTATAGGAGCGGACTCGATTGAATTCTACGAGAGCTATTCTGCGGTAGAAATCCTGGAAGATGATTACGCCAATATTGCACAGTACAAAATGCAAAATAATCTGGGGTACGTCGTTGACGTTTACGTTCCGGTGAGCAATTTGAGTCGAAAGACCAGGTCTCTTGCCTTCGTGATCGGCCGAAGTTTTCGGGTGTACCGTTTCGGTTAATATATTGAATTGAAGTGAAAGGTCCCGTCTCTATAAGCCGATAACTCCGCTTCTAGAGATGTTTGATTACGGCTACTGATTTAATAACGGGTTAAGTCCTGTGCGGAAATTATCGGGTAACAGGGCTGAAGTGGAATTAAGCTGAGGGATACGTTTTCGGTTATGGTGATCCAAAGAGGTCCTTGACCTTTTCGACCCCTCCCCTTAGCTGATCCTTCCATCGTTTACTGAACTGCTCGAGTCTATCGTTTTGAGAGGTTAGCTCGTTTTCCAGAATTTCTGTTTTGCCCTCCAGCACCTCGATTTTTTCCGCCATTTCTTCGGTTTTTCTCTCCAGCTCTTTTATCCTGTTTTGAAGCTCCTCCTGTGTTGACTCTTCCTCTACCCCTTCGACTTCTAGCTCTGCAATAGCTTCCTGGACCGTATCATGTTTGTCCTCTAATTCAGCCAGCTTCTGCAGGATATTTTCGTCCTCCGGCTCAAACAGGTACTGGTTGCGTTCTCCCCTCTCAAGTGGCTCCATGAGGTCGCTTTCCACCAGCTTCTTGATTCTCCAGTATATTTGTGACTTGCTGTAGCCTACTTCGAGCTCCTCCACTGTTTTTGGTTCACTCATTTTTACCTCCCGTAAAGGTATATTTCTGACCTTCAGGGCTGCTGGCAGCGATAAATTAACTAAAAGGTGTGGCCCCTGAATTAACCCTTTCCAAAACCTGATCCGAAATTTCTTTTTCTACAAGCCCCATACCCTGGCACGGGGTAATTGACTACTTATCTCCCGCTGTAACACAATTAGAATAACTCATTGGGCAAAATACCGCAAACGACTCCGATGATAGCGCTATAGAAGTGCCCCAAACCGGTTAAATTCGCCGTTTTTCGAGTTGAAACGGGTCTCGAGGCGATGCAAATCAAATTTCTGGTTTGATTCGGGCAGCTGAGAGGGGTGTCTCTCGCCAGTGGCGTGAGAATTGAAAATGAAAGGTTGTGAAAACAGAAACGGGTCCGTCAGCCGGTTTTGTCTTCGTCCTTTTTTATTTTAACCCGTCCGATTATATTTCTCATTTCGTATTCGAGTGACCGATCGCCCTGATATACATTTCCTTTGGTGTTCAGTTTTGATAGCATGGATTCCGAAGTTACCTCTACGCGAAGGTTTTCGGGAAGCTTAATATTGATATCTCCTACCCCGTTTTTAACCGTGAAACCCTCCAGAGAACTGATCTCTAGTTCTACATCTCCGATGAAAGCCGCAAGGCTTAAGCTTTTTGACTTGAGCCTTTTGACCCTTAATTCCCCGACGAAATTTTTTACATCAATTTCATTTACATTATTGCTCAGATTGATATTGATATCCCCCACGGTATCGCGAATTTTTAAGTCTTCCAGGGATACTTCCTTCCCTACTGCAAGAGTTAATTTGCCGTTCTTGTAATTTCTACAGTCGTCTTTGCATTTTATCAGGAGCTCGTTACCCGATTTTCCCGCCTGCAGGGGCAGGTTAGTCGTTACTTTTGTAGCTTCACCCTCCGTGGTTGTAATATCGATTCTGGCCGCGAGATCACTTACCTCTATATTGGTCGCGTCGTATTCGCCGAGGAGGTGGGTTTCGCCTTCTATTCGGTTGTTTCCCCAGAATACCGCGGGAATGGACCAGCCACCGATATCGAAGCCGGTAGTGTTAGCGCCCAGAGCCATCAAATATATACCGACAAATACGATCAGTACGATTACAGTTGCAGTTCTTGCCCGCTCGTTCGTTAAGAACAGATAAGCTCCTGTTAGAACGAGAGTAACTCCCCAGAACGGTAGCCGCGTGATCGCGCTTAAAACTGCCAGGTAATTTGCGTAACCCGGGAATAAATTTGTGAGAATTATTACGACCCCGATAAATACGAGTAGAGCCCCCAGGAATCTTTTCATTATTTACCTCCTTGGATGGCTGGTATAGATTACCAGAATTCTCGGGCAAACTCAAAACACGCCAGAATGGTTTCGACGTTTTCCTCTAAGAGACGAGCTTACCGTCTTTGATTGTCCTGATTTCATCCAGGTATTCAGTTACCCCGGGGTCGTGGGTCGCGAAAAGAAACGTAGTTCCATGTCGCTCGTTCATATCCTTCATTAATTCGACGACTTCGTCACCCGTTTTGCTATCAAGATTCGCCGTCGGTTCGTCCGCCAGTACCAGTTCTGGTTCCTTCACCAGTGCTCTGGCGATTGAGACCCTCTGCATTTGCCCTCCCGAAAGCTGGCTCGGGCGATGCTGGATTCGGTTACTCAGACCGACCTCCTCGCATATTTTGGTAACTTCTCGATCCCTTTTGCCGCCGCTTGTACTCGATATCATCAGGGGAATCTCGACGTTTTCGTAAACCGTCAATTCCGGTATCAAATTGAACGTCTGAAAGATAAATCCGAAGTAGAGTTTTCGATAGCGCGATCTATCTCCCCGGTCTTTCCCCGTAAGTCTCTCGCCATTAAAAAGATATTTCCCCTGATCCGGCGTCTCCAGCAATCCAGCAACTCTGAGCAATGTCGTCTTCCCGCTTCCGGAAGGTCCATGTAAGCCGGTAAACTGGCCATCTTCTATTTTCAAGTTAACGCCTTTTAAAGCCCGGACCACCGATTCGCCGAGTTCGTAAGTTTTGCTTATGTCACTTAAATCTATCATGTAAACCCTCCAACTGTTCTAGTCCATGATCCTCGCGACGTCCTTTCGTAAATAAGAGCGAAGCGATAAAAGAGAAGCCGTGTAGGCGGATATCGCCGCCAGACCGAGCCCGTAAAGGATCTCCCGCGAAAACAGAGAGAACTCCAGGAACGGGCCCCCTAGTACTATGAACAAATAGCTAAAGTTTTTTACCAGGGGTATGTTCCCCAGGGTTCGGGCTAGGGCCAAAGCCAGGAGAAAGCCCGTTCCGCCACCGAGAATCAGTAGCAGGCTGACCTCCAGAAAAGTCAGCAGGTATAGTTTTCCGTGGCCAATTCCATAGGTCAAAAGCGTAGATATTTCCTCGGTTCTGGAACGGAAGTCCAGATAGAACGTGTCGTAAACCCCCAGTGATAAAACGATAAGGATGGCCAGTGCCGTGAGAACAAGGATCGAGCCCATCAAAGCCCAGACACTGGAGAAGACGGTGCCGTAGTTAAGTTTGCTTTCCCATTTCCTCACGCTTATCGAAGCCTTCATCCTATATCTGTCGGAAATCTCCGATGTTATACGTTGAAGCTTATTATCAGTCGGGCGTTTGAGAATTACTTTTATCAGATCGATTACCTCTTCCCGTTCCATTAAATCTTGAACCCGGTTCAACGGTAAAAACAACTTCCCGCTCTGCTGGAATCTGTTACCGATAAATACTCCGGAGATCCGGGTCTGTAACTCCTGGATCTCTCCGTTTTCCGTTTCGTAGCTGATTGTTAATTTGTCGCCGAAGCCCAAGTTCAATTTGCTGGCGTAGCTGTTCTCTAGGACGGCATCCACACGCTCTTTTGAAGTTTTCCCTCCGGAACCCGGGGGTCCGCCCGATTTCCAGTAGATACTGTCACCCAGCCACTGAAAGTAGTTCTCGTCCACTCCGGTAATTGTAGTTTCGCGGTAGTTTCCGGATCCCGTTAATTTGCATTTGTCCAGGGAAAGCTGGCTGACCGATTTTTTGAGAGGGCTCCCGTATTTGTTTTGGATGTAGCGTTTTACCTCTTTTAAGGACTCTTCACCCCTTGCCGTCACCCGGATATCTCCGTAGACCTTTTTGATCGTAGAGTCTATCTGGTCCTTCGCCCCCTGGCGAAAACTCAGGAACAGAAACAGGATGCCGGCAGAAATACCGAGGAAAGCAACTATCCTCAGGCTTCTTTTCCTGCTCCTGATCAATCGTTTAAATGCCCATTTGATGTAGAAAATGCTATCGCCTTCCTCTGTTCTCGAGTAATTCGGAGGCAATATTATCTCCGAGCCCCAGGTAGATCCGCCCCGCAGCGGATAGCAAAAGGATGAGCCAGAGCACGCCGAAGGGTAAGAGAAAAAAACGCGGATACAATTTCAGGGTAAGGCCGGGGCCACCGAGGATAACAGTGAACTGAGAGCTAATCGACTTTATCCCGATGCGGTTCAACCCGCCGATCACCAGAAGGTCCAGCCCCGCACCCCAGAGCGCGCAATAAATTAGATAGACGGTGAGTTCACCCGACCAGAGTAGAGTGACCCACCCCTTATTTGCTCCGAAAGTTAGGTATACCCCAATTTCTTTTAATCTCTCCTGGATCATCAACTTCATATTGTGGTAAACTGAAACAAAAACAATCAGCAGGATAATTCCTATGATCAACCACCGGAAAAAGGAAAATACGAGATGTAGGGTGGCCAGCATCGGCGAGGAGCTCCAGAAACCGGCCTTCTTGAATCCTTCGGGGAGTTCCTCAACCATCTCCATTTTTTGCCAGGTTGAACGGGCCCGAATGACCAGTTCGCTCACGGTTCCTTCTTTTACTCCGCGCAAATCACGGGCCAGCTCCAGCGGGGCGTAAATCAACGGTGACGGCACACCCGGCCGATAAACGGTTGTTAAATCCCGGTAACCCAGTATTCCGCTTACCCTTGCCTTGCTTGACTTTATCGCTCCCTCAGTTGTCCGGGTATACAGGTGCAGAGCATCACCCACTTTTGCCCTGAGAGACCCCGCTCCTCTGAACGTTAGGGCAACTTCTCTTTCGCCTGATTCCGGGTATTCTCCCTCCGTAACGTAAATTTCCGGAGTTATACTCAACTCTTGTTCCGGTTCCACGCCGAAAAGAACGGTGGAAGCTTTAATCCCTCTATCCGAAGAGGTGACCATAATAGGTATTCTGAGTCGCGGGGAGAAGGAATTTCCTAATTCTCTTTCAGGGCCAGCGAGCCGGCCCTCCCGGAAGTACGACTCTATTTCCGGCGGGGACGAGATCCTGTATTCTTCCATATCCCGGGAGACGATCGATCCGGAACCGAGGAGCGTCTCTCCCCAGTAAGAGCGATGGTTTTCGAGTAACGAGCCAAAAAGGCTGAGGAAAAAGACGGAAAAGAAGAATCCGGAAATCAGAATGACCGTCAGGTGGCGCCTTTTCCCTTTAAATCTGAGAAAACCGCGCAAAACGAGTTTAAAAAATTTCATTTGCTTACCTGGAAAATTTGCAAGTTTTCCTCCCCAGACGAATTAGTTTATGGCTTCCGGTTAGCACTAACATCGTGGCACCAATGAGGATGCTCGAGTTACGAATTAGATTGTTTATCAATCGGATTCTGGTTGCCGGCGGGAGGTGTTGTGGTTTGACTATCCTCCATAATTTACCCAGTACTTTGGTTTCAAAGCCGGTAACGATAAGGCCAGCTCGGTATAGAAAAAACCCGAGGAATAGAGCCATGAAGGGAAAATAAAGCAGGCCGTAAAGGATAATCGACTTTTTGACCTTTGTTGGATAACCGTGAAATGGATCCCGGCTTACGCCCGAATTCTTTTTGTCACTTCCTATAAGGTTACTGAAATATGTTTGAACTTTACCATGAAGGTTTGTAACCCCAAGCAAATCAGTAATTAACCAGTAACCGTCCATCTTTAAAAACGGGTTAAACACCCACAGAAAAGAAATATGCGTTAACAAGATAAAATCTCTCAGGGCGGCGGAATTCAGCAACAAACAGAGGGGGATCAAGACTGTTAGGGCGAAGGTTTCCCAGTAAATTCCGGCGACCGCAATAACTGCTCTCTTTTTTCTCGAAATGCTCCAGGATTCGTGCGTATCCGCGTAATAAATGACGATAAAATAGTAGACCCCTATCCCCATCCCTTTCGGCATGGACAGATCGTGACTTTTTGTTGCGACTGTGTGTCCCGTTTCGTGTATCAGTGTAAGTAAGCTGCTGAGGGGGAAGAACAACAGGTAATCATAGGGGGAGAAGTAGGTCAGGTTCCTGCTCCAGTTTGAGAAAAACGCCGAATAGAAAAAGTAAACCTCCATTAGAATAAACGAAGTTAGGGTCACTGCTACAAAAGGTCCGGAAAAGGTGAATTCAAATTTTTTGAAAATGTGGGATAATTTATCAGGGTCAAATAATTTCTTCCTGAACCAGAGCTGGTCCATTTCGCTCCTGTAGGAGAGTTCCTCGTTATTCAGGGCCTTGCTGGATCGAAGGTTTTCGGGGTTTTCGAGAAAGATATCCTTTTCGAACAAGGTACTTACGGTGTTTCCCGTCGACTCGGAGGAGGTGCCTTCGCTGGCAGAAAATAGTTTTACCAGCTCCCGGGCGTCCATTCCCTGCTTATCAGAGGCAAATTCTATTAGTTTTTTCGTCGTGCGGTTAATTTTTACCTCGGCGTCGGGAGAAGTTAGCCGAAATTTTTCGTCCTTGCTGCTCGTGTCCAGTTCGGACAGTTCGTACTGGTTGACGTAAACCTTTTTTGCTTTCATCTCAATCCCCGCCCGCTTTTTCAATAAACCCCGCTTCCCATAGATGTGCCAGAACTGGTTCCAGCTTCGACCGAGAGAACTCTTGCTTCAACTTCCGATTGGGTTGAAGATTATTTGAAAATACGGAAACTATATCTTTCGTCTCCGGCCCGATTATAGCTGCCTGTACAGGTGAACTTGATGTTATGAGATATTTTTCCGGACTATGTACGTTTAAAAATACGGGAGACCTCAATTGAAAATCATTGTGAAAGTACTCCCGTGTCCAGTTTCTTTCCTTAATTTCGCTGTCGGGTTTGCGGAGGTGGGGCAGGTATCTCGCGAGGGTATTGGAGTTAAACCAGCCCAGGCCCGAATCCACGATATTTTCCGACATGAAGTCAAAGAGCCGGTTGAATTTGTCCCGGGCTGTATTACCGATCTTTTCGTCCTTTTTGACGGAAATGGGTACTCCGACGTTTATCTGGTCCTTTCCGTTTTTGAGCCGTCTTGCGTAAGTGGGTATTCCTTTAGCTCCGGTTCGCTGCAGGAGATGAAGGAGATAGGTGGAGACTATAAGAGTTTTTTCACCCTTAAATTCGTAGACAAAACGTTTTGAAGGTCGATCGAGCTTCCCTTCTCCCCTCAGGTCTTCCGGAAATAAGCCTGGTGGTGGGACGTCATAGGAAAAGAAGAGCCACCCTCCTTCTTTTAAAAACTTTACCAGGCTGGAGTGGAACTCGACCGGATCGTCCATCAGGAAGATTGATGCTTTTACCCCTCCCACCCTGAAATGTTTCCGATCATCCGAAAGGTCCAGGCCGTAGTAAGTCCTTAATGGTTTTGTTACCTGCCATCTCTCGCGAGCGACAAATCCGAATTTACGGATATCAAAGTGTTTCAAAAGGCCGAGAAATCTCCGACGAGCGTTTACCGTATGAAAGCCGACGAAAATGTTTCCCCTTCTTCTATTTTTGAGATAGAGGTTTTCCGCTTCGTTGATCTCAAAGCCCCTTTCGTTAAAACAACATCCATGAAGCTTTTTCAGTTTTCTGCTGGCAGAAGTAAATAATTCCTGGTTGAATTTTTTTCTCGCGTAGTTTTTCCCGAAGTACGTCTTAAGCAGTGATTTTTTGGCATTGCTGACGTAGAGGTCCTTTTTGCTAGCGCCCTTTCGGAATTTTCTGATCGATTTATCGAGCCAGAGTACGGCGTTCTTTCTCAACCATAGGGCGGAAAAAACTACCCAGAAAATTACGTTATAGATTATGTATCCAGTTAGGTATCTCACTGCTTTCAGCATGACATCACAGCACTTTGCTTATCCGATTTTGGTGTTAAGGGGTGACAGATAGGATTTAATTTTAAGTTAGTAGTTAACCTTATTAGCCCCAGGCACAGACGGCATTTACATCGTCTCCCGAGGGGTCAATTTTTTCCTCCATATCAACTACCTCGAAGTAATCTTCTACACTTTCTTCATCCGGTTCTGACATTGTCCGATCACCTCCTTGAAAAGAGCTTACGAAAAAAGTTATTTACGAAAGTTAAAGTTATTTTTTCCTATCTGCCCCCCTCTGTTAATTAAACTTCGAGAATTATCTCAGGGATAAATCATTTAGCCGACCACTTATCTATCTTTTCCCGCCACTCCTCGGGGGAAATTCTTTTGACTCCTGTCAGGCGGAGATCCATCATTGCCATGTGGCCCCACTCGTTATTGTTTTTGTATCGGACCATGTAATTTCTATCGTCCTCGGCACTCATCCAGAGCCAGGCCTTCTTGCCGAAAAGCCAGGCGAGCATCCCCGTTCCCTTCATCTCGAACTTATGACAGAGAATCTCCCCCGCAGGTACCTCTAGTTTCTTTTTCCCCCGATACTGGATCTTTGCCCTGTTCACGTGAAAGCTGGTACTGATATGGACTTTTACGCTATTTTTCGGATAGGGGTAAAACCGCATTGCAGTCCAACCATCGACGTGATTGCTAAAGTAGAAAAAGGTGGGGATCTGAAATTTGGTGCTAACGCTTTTTCGATCGAAACCTTCCTCCGCCAGAGCTTTTGAGTTCCAGTTCACCGACTTTCTCTCGAAATCAAATCTCGAATCCATGCGAAGAACGTCACCGACGGGCAGATTGGCTTCATTTCCTATATATTGCCAGGAAGCCGACTCCAGCATCATTCTTTTCCAGTTCATTTCGTACGTATTTAAATAGGTAGCTGTTCCCTGATCGTAAAACTCGATATTTAGTACCTTGATCGTCGTCGCCTTATTCTCGGAAGACTTGATATAATAAAACAGCTTCCTCGCCGGCCGGGAAGCGTTCTCGCTGGTGAAGAGTTCATAGCGGTACATGGTTCCCGGCTCCAGCTTGTCGGGCTCGTAGTTAAACGGGATACCCTGAGCGGCGGGAGAGAGGCCGACAGCTGCCAGGATCAGGACCAGCATTAAGAACAGAAAGATTTCTCTATTTTCAAAAGTGTCACCAAAACTTGCCGAGGCAGCCCCCCATGGAGCAGGGTTCTTGGCTTCCCGGGTTGAATTCAACCGTTGATTCATTGTTTCACCGCCTCTGGAGAGATTTTTTCTATGGTTTCGTCCAGTCTCCTTTTAAAAAAAGACTGATGATAATCTTCAACGGTGTCGAATTTTTCAGTGATTGCCGGGCAGGTCGGGTTATGGATTGGTCCCAATTGATGACTTGTTCTTTCGTTATCGAGTTCCCTGGAAAATATATCATAGTGATGTGCATCAGTGAGGAGGGCTCTGTCGGGATATTTTTCTCTCCTTTGTAGGCCGGCAGGACAGTAGTCGGATCCGTTTTCAGTGAAGAAAATATAATTGTAGATAAAAGGACAGGAAAAGTAGGCAGTTCCTTCTCTGAAAGTAGAAGCCAATCTTTCCGTGCCCAGGTTTGCAGTTCTAGTTGCTCCACTGGCACTGATATCACAGTAATTACCCCAGTTAGAGCCGATCGTTTTCAGCGCAAGGTCGATATCGTCCGGCAATAGCCTGTCGCGGGCCCAGTTCTGAAAGTAGCTCTTCTTCTCCGGCTGCACCGCTGACCAGATGCGGTTGATTGTCAAGTCTTGCCGTTCCAACAACGAGTGGATCCTGTTCCAGTCTCCCTCCCTCCTCTCCAGATCCAGCCAGATATCTACCTGGTTCCCCTCTCTACTTTCCGGCTTTTCCAGTAATTCTTTCAGTATCGGGGTCAGTCCCCTGGTCGAGCTCGAATGGCCGGACTCGTTGTTTAACTGTTTGCCCTGGTCTCGGTTACACCAGATTTCTCCGATCCCGGGATCGAGGACGATTGCTCGACGAACTGGTTTGATCTTTGCCTTTACTTTTCTTTTTTCTATTTTTTTTCGGTTTTCTCTATTCTCTTCCCCCGGGCTCAGAGGAGTTATATGCCCTTGCTCTTTCAGGTATTCGAAAATCTTATTTGAAAAAGGAAATTCAGTGGGTTTAACGGAGCCCATCCCCTTTAGAGTTTTGATCCCATCGGCCAGGTCACCACTTACCCTATCAATCGACGCGGCAGGAAAGTTAACCAGGTATTGTCCGCGGGATTTTTCGTAAATAATTGACGAATCGCTAAGTCTGATCGCGAACCTCCCGTTTGTATCGAGATTTAAGCGCCATTAACTTTTCCTTTGTTCTGAGAGAGTTATTTATTTCTTCACAGGTAAGCTTCTCCGAAGGGTTTTGAAAGCTTGAATAAGGACATTTACCCCATGAGAGGGGGAATACAGAGCAATTTCTCATCCCTTCACGGGAGAAGTTTGGGGAAGCCCTTTTCTTCCAGGTTGTATATCTATCCCAGAAATATTTTATTCCTTCTCCAGCTAGCCGCCCCAGGGACCTCTCCTTCTCCAGAGCTACTGTGCATTTGTGGAGCAAACCATCCGGTTTAATCACCCATGCCGATGAACGAGCCGCATAACAGGCCGTCAGGGATTTCCGAGAAAAGTTTAAGTTAAACCCTCTATCCAGTGCTTCATTGTATAATTCCTTTATTGCCTCTGCCCTTATCTTTCTATTCTGCCTGGAGGATTGTGCTAATTTTTCCCCGGCTGCCTGATCGTGACTCCATTTCTCCGAACAGGAACTAAATAGCTGGCGGAAATATACCTTCAGTTCGAACTTACAATCTTCAAATCGGTCGAGGGCTTTCCCGATCCCCTGAATTTCACTTTCCTCTTTTGAGTGGACGTGGACCCTTAGAACTAATTTATTCTCCGGGTTGAATTCGAGAAATTTCTTGGCGTTTGAAATGATTTTTTCGTAGGTTTTGCCCCCGCCCTCCGAGATTCTCGTACGATCGTGCCGGGTCTTTGGGCCATCCAGGGTAATATGAGCTTTCCTTACACCCGCCCTGTCAAGTTTTTTGATTCTGTCTTCGTCAAGAAGCGTGGCATTAGTAGTAATATCCGAACTGAAGTTTGTTCCTGTTTCCGAGGTTAGCTCGGAGGCAAATTTACCTATATCCTGGATTACATCGGGGCAAAGTAACGGTTCTCCTCCAAACCAGGAGATTCTCAGCTTTTTCAGGCCTCCGATTTTCTCCTCGAGGTAGGATTTGATGTTACTTACAACGCCTGTAGTTATCCTTCCCCCTGCATGAGTTTCGTAACAGTAGGGGCAATTTAAGTTGCACGATAAAGTGGGCAGGATGATCAGTCTGAGCTCATCGTTTCTTCGGGTCGCCTCCAGGTGCTGTTGCCAGATATAGTTAAACTCTTCGACTTTCTCGGGAATAAGTACACGGGTTTCCATTAGTTTCCTGAAGACCCTGGAGTCTTTATTCGTCAGAACCGCGTCCGGGTTCTTTAGAATTTTCTCCACGATTTTTTTCTCGTCCAGGGGAAACGAAACGTAATCATCCGCGAGCCAGGAGTATCCGACGAAACTCCCGGAACAGTCGAAAAAGTAACTGTATCTTGATTTTTTCATTTTTTCCTCAGTTGATTGGATTTTTGCACATTGTATTCCGCCCCCTTGAGCGTAAGAAAGAAGTGAAGGCCAGGGCGACTTACCTATAAACATATTTCTAATTATCTAGAATTTGTTTCCAATGTCATTAAATCGACTTAAGCTTTCGTTTAATCTGGATTAAGAAAAAACTTAACCTGGGTTAAATCGACCTCCTGTAGAGGAGACGGCGGGTTTATGGTTGATATGTACCTTAGAATATAATAACTTTAACAAAAATAAATTAGTTGAAAGTATAATTCAGGTCTATACATTGGCGATTCCATTGCAGTTGATCCAGTAATTGGAGGCTAAGATGACTGATGCGTGCATCACTTCTCCGGAATGCAAGTTTGATTCACCTGAGTGTATTCTGAACAACGAAGCCGTTCGAAAGGCCCTTTCCAGGGACAAAGCTGGCAAGGTTCTGGATTATGAGAAAGGGCAAAAGGTGTTTAAGATGGGGAAGAAGGTGGTGGGGTTCTATATAGTATGCCAGGGAATAATCAAAGAGTTCTCGTATCAGAACGGGGAAAGTATTACCCTGAGCATATTCAAGCAGGGGGATCTCTTAATTGGAGATGGGTTCCTGAGAGAAAAGAAATGGCGGGAAACAACCGCAGAATCGATATCCCAATCCAGAGTCATATTTCTCGCGCAGGATAACTTTCCCAGGTTAATGGAGGAAGCGGAAAGTGCAATCGTAGAAAAGCTTGCTCAGAACATGAAAGGTCTAAGGCGTCGCCTGGACCTGATTCCCTGCTCCGTTTTAGAAAACACCGCCTTCTGGCTGGTCCGGTTGCTGCCGAATTCCACTAACTCTTTCACCATATCGAACAAGGAGCTGGCAGATATCGTTGGCTGCTCCCCCGTTACTATGTCCAGAAAACTCGGTAAGCTTTCCGGACAAAATCTGATAGAGAAAAACGGTCAGGAGATAATGGTTCCCGAAAAGGAGGCACTTAGAAATATGGTTCCAGCTCACGAGTACGCTTGATAAACGGCGGCCTGGAAGGATAATCTATACTCGTATTTTTCCCCAGAAGCCCCGCCGCGCCGGACGGGGTGTTGGATTCTGGATTGATCGTTCATCATCGGAAGGAACTACGAAGTCATGTATATGCCGCCGTTTGCGTTGATCGTTTCTCCCGTTAAGTAACTACCGTCGTGAGAAACGAGAAAAGAAACTACTCCGGCGATCTCCGGCGATTCCGCAACCCTATCGAGAGGTATTTTCTCCGCTATCTGGTCCTCCTTCTTCTCGAATGCCTCTCTGTTCATGGGTGTTCGCGTGTATCCGGGGGAGATGGCGTTAACTGTTATTTCGGGTGCTAATTCCAGCGCGAGGGATTTCGTTAGCCCCAGTATGCCGGCTTTGGAAGAAGCATAGTGCGAGCCGTGATCCGAGCCGGTCATAGCCCTGAGAGAACTTATATTGACGATCCTTCCCCAGCCGAGATCCTTCATCTTCGGTGCGGCCGCTTTTGCGCAGTAGAAAGCCCCGTTCAAATTTACATCCAGGGCTTTTTGCCAGTCTTCGTCTTCCAATTCGTCCAGGGTCGCGTGGTGAGAAAAGCCCGCGTTATTTACCAGAACTCCGAGTTCGCCGTATTCTTCGAGAGTTCTTTCTACCATACGTTCTACGTCATTCTGTTCTGATACGTCGGCCCGTACGGCAAATGCTTCGCCGCCGTGATCTCTGACGGACCGGACCGTTTTTTCCGCTCCCTCTTCGTCCTGAGAATAATTCACGGTGATTTTAAATCCATCCTGAGCCAGCCTGATAGCAGTAGCCCTTCCAATCCCACGAGAACTTCCGGTAACTATCGCACCAACGTTTTCCACAGTATTCACCTCTGTTTTTTGATATTAAAAAAAGACGGAGGGCCACTCGGGCTCCTCCGTCCAGTATAATCGAAATCCTTATAGTTCTATTGCGTCTACCGGGCAGAGGTCCGCAGCTTCTTCGCAGCAACCTGCTTCGTCACAGCTGGCCGCGTCCTCTTTTACCTCGGCATATCCTTCGTCATTGTTCAATTCGAACACGTCGGGACAGGTCTGTGAGCACAGACCACAAGCTATGCAAAGATCTTTGTCGACTTTTGGTGAAGCCACTTGTTTCCCTCCTTTCTTTCAATTTGATTAAGAATATAGGATCGAGGTTAATCCGGTCAAGCGAGCGAGAATCAGTATTGAACTGGGTTTTCCAGGTCACCTATCCCGTCTAGTTTGAGCTTAACTTTGTCCCCTCGATCAATCGGCGCAACACCTCTCGGTGTGCCCGTAGAAATTACGTCTCCTCTTTCCAGCGTCATGAAAGAGCTTAACTCCGAGATCAGTTCCGACAAACCGAATATCAGATTGGAAGTATCCGAGGACTGTCTGGTGCTACCGTTCACTTCGAGCTCGAAGGAAATCGGTAAGTCAATTTCGTCCGGTGTTACGAGGAAGGGGCCAAGAGGCGCGGCTGTATCGAACCCCTTTGCCCGGACCCAGTTCTGTTCCCAGTCCTGGGCGTCCCTGTTCGTTACGTCGTTCAGTCCGGTATAGCCCCAGATGTAATCAGGCGCGTCGGCGATTTTTACGTTCCTGCATTTTTTTTCGATAACTACCGCGACCTCGCCCTCCGGATCGTATCTCCTGTCCTCAGTTATTTTTATCGGATTGCCCGGTGCCACTGTTGCCGAAGGTGGTTTGAAGAAAAACGAGGGCGCTTCGGGAGCCTCTGCCCCGGTCTCGCTTATATGATCCTTATAGTTTAAACCGACGCAAATGATCTTGGAAGGGGCAACGGGGGTCAGGAGTTCAACCTCGTCAAACCCGAACCTCCCGTATTCCGTTTCAACCGAATCGGTCTTTACGGTTCCTCTTATTATTTTCCCCGATTCCGGATCTTGAATTCTTGCTAGCTTCATCTTATCACCCGTTTCAGCCCTCGAATAAGAGAAATATTGCCTGGTTTACAGGTGGTATCGTTCCTGTTCTTTCCCGGTTAAGTCTAAGGAAGCGAAACAGCAGGGCCGGAGAAGATGAACCTCCGGCCCTGATCTTGAACTGTTAGTAAAGTTCGTTCTATTTTACCTATTGTGTCAGTTTGATTACGGATGCGGGTTCGAGAACCCTGAACCCAAAGCTTTCCGTGATAAATAGCTTAACTTTTTTCGATCCGTGGTTTTCGTAGCCGATCGAAAAGTCCTGTCCGAGAACCAGCTCCAGGTCCCCCCCGCGAGAAGAAACGAGCAAAGGATCTTCTACTTTGGAACTGTAGATAATTGATCCTTCTATTAAATCTTCAAGCTGTCTTTTTAGGGGATAACCTTTGGAGGATCTGGCAATGGATTGCCATAGCTCTCTGTTGACTACCAGGTTGTACGGACCTTCTACAGCTTCGTCCTGGAAAACCGTGACCGCCTCCGATGCAGCTTCCAGAATTCCGCTTGCGCCATCAGGCAGATCCACCGCGGTTTCGGCGGCCGGTAACAGTCCCTCGATGCCCGCCTCGGCAAGACCGTGGTAAATTACGTCCTCTTCGAACTGGGCCGCTCTGGCTGCTGCGTCCTCGAGAGGTGCCAGGTCGACGTCCTTTGCTCCTCGGTCTACGTTATCAAGTTCCCAGATATTTAATTCAAATGAAACTCTTGTTTCCGCGAGCGGTGAGACCTTCCTCACCCCGTACCGTACTGCTTCGGGAGAGTCTTCTTCTATCGATAGTCTGCCCTCAGGAATTGCTGCGTGGTCCCAGCCCTGAGGTTCTACGGTATCAACAAATTTCCTGCCAGTAAGCTGGGTTTCCAGTACCTCTCTTGCCGCGTCATCGATTTCTTCCCAGCCAGCATCTGTTACCGGGGCCAAAGATCTTTTTAAGAAGTCCATGGTTACACCTCTCTGTGCTGTGTTATTGTAGGTTTCCTATTCCTAGATCGCCGGATTCCTCTTCTTCATCGGGTTCCTCTTCTGTCTCTTCAAGGTCTTCAATTTGCGCTATCGGTTCTTCCGTAAATAGATAGGTATTGAGTTCTTCTTCCCAGGCGGGCATGTTTCTTCTCAGCCATTCAACAGCCATTACCGCGTGTTCGATTTCCTCGTCACGATTGTGAGCAAGGACTTCTTCCAGTTCCGCGTCATCAGTTGCGGAAGCCCGCTGCTGATACCAATTTACGGCCTCTACCTCTTCCTTTAAACTCATCAGGGCGCGAACGATATCCCTATCGTCCTGATCTAGATCTTCTACGGGTTCATGATATTGAGCCATTTTTTTACCCCCTTTTCATCTTCATAATGAGGATAACTTCCACGGTCGTTTAACTCAACTACCAGTTAAACTATTTTAAATGGGAGTTAGCAGGGGGTATAAACTTGTGAAATTTTCTGAAAATAGATAACCTTATTTTACCATGAAAAATTTAAAACCAGAATCCGTTTGGCACTATTTTGAAGAAATAAGCGAGATCCCGAGATGTTCCGGAAACGAGCAAGGGATAAGAAACTACATTCTGCAGGAGGGCAGGCAAGCCGGCCTGCAGGCAGATGTCGATGAAACAGGGAACGTTTTGCTGAAGCAGGAAGATGGGGGTAGCGGCGCTCCACCCCTGGTTCTGCAGTCGCATATGGATATGGTCTGTGAAAAGAATTCGGATGTCGAGCACGATTTCGAAAAGGATCCTCTCCAGTTGAAAATCGAGGACGGCTGGGTGACTGCCGAAGGTACGACTCTGGGGGCTGATAACGGTATTGGTGTTGCCATCGCCCTGGCCGTTGCGACCGGTGATTTTGGCTTCGGGCCGATGGATTACCTCTTCACGGTAGATGAGGAAAGGGGCCTGAACGGTGCCGCAAATCTTGACCCCGATTTCCTCAGAGCCGACCGTTTGATAAATCTGGACAGCGAGGAATTCGGAGTTTTTACCATCGGTTGTGCCGGAGGGGGAAAGACAAGGATAAGGCTTCCGGTCGATTTGGTCGCTCCGGACCCGGGAAATTTTGTAGAAGTTGCGATCTCCGGGCTTGCCGGGGGGCATTCGGGTGGAGATATCGATAAAGGCAGGGCAAATGCTATCAAGTTGATGGGTCGTCTTCTTTCTCCTGAGTTTGAGAATTCTGCCCCGGGACTGGTGGAGTTTTCTGGTGGAGACAAGCACAATGCGATCCCGCGAGAAGCTCGCGCGATCCTGTTCCTGGAAGGTAACTTTTCCAATCTGAAAGAGGATCTCGCCGAGAGGTTTTCGGTCTTTGCCGAGGAGTACGAAGAAACGGAGCCCAGTCCCCGGGTTAATCTAACTGAAGTTTCGGGGAGCGAAATGGGGAGAACCGTTGACTCCGAATCGTCGCGGGCCATTCTAAATTTGATCAGGGCACTTCCCAGTGGGGTTATGAGTTTTGATCAGAAGCTAGAATCGACCGTGGAAACTTCGACAAACCTCGCTTCGGTCGAACTCGAAGATGATTCCTTCGAACTTCTGATGAGTTCCAGGAGCAGCCGCGGGTCAAAACTGGAAAGCCTCCGGAAGAGGATAGAAATAATTGGAAGATCATTTGGGGGTCGTGTGGAACATAATGACGCTTACCCCGCCTGGCAGCCGGATAGGGACTCGGAACTGCTTCTGGAAGGAAAGAGGATTTTTCATGATTTACTCCAGGAGCCTCCTGAAGTTAAAGTTACCCACGGCGGGCTCGAAACCGGAATAATCGGTGAGAAGGTCCAGGGGCTGGAGATGATCTCGATAGGACCAAGCATAGAATCACCCCATTCGCCGGATGAACGTCTGGATATAGACTCGGTGACTAAATTCTGGGATTTTCTCCGGAACCTGCTGGGGGAGCTGGGCCGGGGTTCTTGACCCCCGTTAGTGGAGCCGGTTTGTCCAGGAGATATGATACCGAGAGTGAAGTTTTATCATGCCTTTGACTTGAAAAAAACGGACGAATTGACATGACTTAGGTTGATTTAACGACCTGCTTAAATTACCATCTTGAAAGATCAATCCCTTAGGGAACAAGAGGTGAAAAACAATTCCTGTATTAAAGTCAGCTAAAAAGAGATTAAGACAGAACAAGAAGCGGAAAGAAAGAAATCAGAAGAGAAAGGATGCCCTCAAACAAGTGAAGAAAAAGATGGATAAGTTAATCGAGGCAGGCAACAAAGCAGAAGCAGAAGAACTCTTGCCCGAGCTTATGCGAGTGACTGATAGGGCGGCTAGTAAAGGCCCACTGCACGAAAACAAAGCGGGAAGAATAAAGTCCAAGTACGCGAGAAGAATTGACGAACTCGGCTAAGCGCCCGATTTACGGGGTCGACGTCGATTCGTTTTGTGAAATGGTGAATGTTTTCGGGCGTCCTGTGAAAACTTCTAAAGACATTTAGGAGGCAAAATGAATTTCGATTTGGATTTATTGAGTAAAGCTAAGTACTGGTCAACCCTGTCGGTCATCGTGGTTATAGTTGGATGGATAATTCTGGCAGCACCGCTAATTAGTCCCGGTTTGAAGGACTCGAGCTGGCCCTGGTTGAACCTGGGAATTGATTTTCAGGGCGGAACCAAGATAACGGTTCCCTTTGAAAAAGAAGTTTCTGTCTCGCAGATTCGAAGTTTTCTTTCATCGAAGGACGAGCTTTCCCAGTTGAGTGACAGCAAGCTTCAGAGCGCGGCTAATTCCCAGATCATCTATATAAATACGAAGGCAGACGTCGGGGAAGACGAGGTGCTGCTGAGTAACCTGCGGGAATCGCTGTCGGCGAACTTCGCGGTAACCGAAGAACAGATAAGCATTAATTCCGTCGGACAGCAGATAAGTCAGGAGTTTCAGACCAAGGCCATGCAGGCAATTGGCCTGGCTTTACTCGTGATTTTGATTTACATTAGCTGGAGATTCAGGTTGAGGTACGCCGTCGGAGCCGTATCTGCGGTAATTCATGACGTTACCATTGCGCTTGCGATATTTGCAGTACTGGGAATCGAAATTAACCTGCCGACGATAGCCGCGTTTTTAACTATAGTTGGTTACTCGCTTAACGATACCATCGTCTATTTCGACAGAATGAGGGAAAACTCGGGGAAAAGAGCTGCTCGGCAGGAGTCGACCTTCAGCCTGATCAACAAAAGTATAAACCAATCTCTATCCAGAACGCTCAGTACTTCGACCACTACGTTCATTCCGGTTATTGCCCTGGTTCTCTTCGGCGGGCCCGTTTTGAAGGCCTTTTCACTGGCTTTGCTGATTGGAGTAATCGTCGGAACTTATTCCTCTATATACGTTGCATCTCCGATAGTTTACGCCTGGGACAAATATTTAGCTAGGGAATGAAATCCCTTTTAAATAAAGATCGGTTCTGGCGGGAAAACCGGATAGAAGAAGATCTGGTGGACCAGGTCCGGAAAAAGTTAAATTGTTCCCGGGTGTTTGCCGAACTCGTTGCCGACCGTTACGGCGAAAGTCACGAACGAGCCTCCCTTTCCCTCGAATCCTTACGTGGTTCGCCCGAAGACGTATTTCATTCGCCGGAAGATCTTCCGGATATGTCCGAAGCAGTCGAGAGAATTGTCAAAGCCCTGGAAGAGGAACAGAAGGTTTTTATCCAGGGTGACTTCGATGTAGACGGACTCAGCAGTTCCGCACTATTATACCGGGGGCTGAGAAACCTGGAAAGCCTTCCCGGGCCGGGAGAGCTGAAAGTGGAGGTTGGTAACAGGGATTCGGGCCACGGGATTAGCAGGGAAGTTTCTTCCAGGTTGATTGACGAGGAGTTTGACCTCCTGATCACAACTGATTGTGGTGTGAAGGGGGTAGCGGAAATAACGCACCTGCGAAATTTCGGCGTCGACGTAATTGTAACCGATCATCACGAGCCATCGGATTCTCTCCCGCCCGCCCTGGCAGTAGTGGATCCGAAAAGGGACGATTCCGATTACCCCAATTCGTATCTGGCTGGAGCCGGAGTGGCTTATAAGCTCGTACAGGGCCTGTTGAACGAAATTGGCGATAAACGGAATGAGTCCGGAACTCTCGTTCAACTGGCTGCTCTGGGGACTATATCCGATCTCGTTCCCCTGGTAGTTGACGGAGAGGACGAAAATCGCTGGCTGGTTAGGGCCGGATTGGAAGAACTCAATCAAAATCCGCTTACCGGAGTCTCGGCGATACTGGGTGAAACCGGGAGAAAAGATAGTGAAATAGGGCCCGATACAGTGAGCTATCAAATCGCTCCGAAGCTGAACTCGGCAAACAGGGTTGGGGATCCCCAGGTTAGTTTCCTCCTTCTGGCCACGGAAAACAGGGAAAAAGCAGATCATCTTGCCAAGACCTTGATTGACTACAACCGCGATAGATCCAGAATTCAGAATAAGTTGACGAGGCAGGCAGTGAATAAGTTGCAGGAGATTGGATTTGACCCGGAGGAGGAGGGTATCGTCTTTGTGGCCGGAGAGGACTGGAATCCCGGTATCCTCGGATTGATTTCATCTCAACTATCGAGCAAGTACAACTTGCCTGCAGTTACTGTCAGTAAAAGCAGGCCGAAATCACGCGGTTCGGCCAGAGGCACGGGAGGATTAAGTATTTACGAAGGACTGAAAGAATGTTCCCGCCATCTGTCAAAATTTGGCGGACACGAGATGGCAGGGGGGTTTTCCGTGGATAGTTTTAGGCTGGAACCCTTACGTGAATGTTTAAAGAGCTGGGCTTCCTCAAAGCTCGAGGAATACGACAAAACGGAGGAAAAATCCGTCGATTCCCGGCTGGATTCTACCCAGGTAAGCCTGGATCTTTTCCGAGAACTTCAGACTCTTGCCCCATTCGGAAAAGGAAATCCAAAACCCAAATTCTGGATGGATGGCCTGGAAGTAGTTAGTGCAAGAAGGGTTGGCAGTTCAAAAAACCATCTCAAGATGAAGCTCGGTGATGGCGAAGAAATAATGGATTCCATCGGATTTGGAATGGGGGAGGAGCTTGCGTTGATAAAAGACCAGGATAAAGTTAGACCCGTTTTTACTCTGGACTTAAATGACTGGGGAGGAAGAGAAAGCGTCCAGTTAAAGCTAGAGGATTTCCTTTCTCAGGGATAGTTTTGCCTTTTCCCAGTATACTTTTGCCATGAAGTAGGGGATCAACCTGGCCTTTGTCAGTCGCCTGGGCTCCAGTCTGATTCGGTAGAGCCATTCCAGTCCCTTTTCCCTCATCCAGCGTGGCGCTCTGGGCAAGTTCCCGGAAATTACGTCGAAGCTTCCACCAACTCCCATGACGACCTGGGCGTCAACCTTTTCTAGGTTTTCAATGATCCAGTTCTCCTGTTTTGGAACGCCCATCCCGACTAGAAGCAAGTCCGGTTTCGCTTCGTTTATCTCGGCGAGGACGCTTTTACAATCACCGTTGGAGATGTAGCCGTGATGGCTACCGCAAATTTTTACGTTATCGTAATCGCGGGCAATATTTTCTCCCGCTTTCTCCGCTACCCCCGGTCTGGATCCAAGCAAATACGTCGTTATTTCCTGATCGGCCTGAAATATTTCTTCCAGGATATCTATCCCGGCTACACGACTCCTGAGTGGTAACCCGTGAACGTCTGCAGCCCAGACCAGGCCGAATCCGTCCGGTGTGACGACGTCGGCCCTGTTAAAAGCACTTTCTAAGAATGCATCGTTCTCAGCCCTTATTACTGCCGTAACGTCGGGGGTGGCGACGTAATTGGTTTTTTCTGACCGGGTTAATTCCAGTAATTTTTCCTTCGTTCGCTTTAAATCCATGGCGTTAAAAGTAGTTCCGAATATCTTTCCCTTTTTCGAACCCTTTCTTGCAATATCCGGTTCCCAGCCCTCCAGATAATCTATCGTCTTGTTGGTTAGGACAAATAAAGATGGCAAGACGAAGGTGCTGGATAACAACGTAGCACCCTGAATTAGTCCGGGCTTACGGAGGAACCATGCGCTTGCCAGGCCGAGGTAACTCAGGCTTACGTAAAGCAAACCTATCCCTATCTCTTTCGAGCCCACGTAACGCTCTGCCAGACGAGATATGATACCCGGTTTTGAAGCGTTAACTTCCGCGGTTCTCGCAAAGGCTATTGATCCCCTGGCGGCCGGGATGACCAGCGGGGTAATGGGAACGAGTAGAACAAAAGCAGTCAGAGACTTCACCAGTCCGACCAGGGCAAGGCTTGCCAGTATGAAACCGAGCTGGCGGGAGACTATACCGGTAAATTTCTTTGATGGTGGATAAATAAACATTCCGGTTGCAGCACCGACAAAGGCAAGACCGAGTTCGAATGCCGGCCTCAGGTTCTGGTCGCCCTGGAGAGCGACGATAATGAGGAATGAAAGCGCTATGGACAGCAACACGACCATAAAAAGCCGCCACCTTCTTTGCCCCATTTCATGCTGAATGAATTCGACAGATCGGGATATAACCAGGAGCCAGCTCATCGTTATCGGTATGCTGAGCCAGGTGAAGTAAACGTATTTACCGGAAAGGGCTACCTGAACGAACTGAACTCTGAATCCGACCAGGGCGAAAACCAGTCCCCCCAGGAGAAACCCCAGCCATTCTAACAGTTTGCTCTGGCCGGAAAATCTGCTGCTGGCACTGATTATCGCCAGGCTGACGGCAATTCCAGTAATTGGCGTGGAAAAACCGTCGATAAATCCGACAGAAACAGGGATTATCAGAGGAAGTAAGTGGATAAAATCCCCATGATCCCCCATTTTTCTTGCCAGACCGACCAAGAATATCGTTACTATCAAGGATATAGCGCCGGGCACGAGACTAATCATAACATTGAAGTATATTATCAAGGGTAGGGCGGGAAAAGGAATTAATTCGGTTCAAAAACTGACAGTTGTCCCTTTTGACTGCTCGTGGGTATATTTAGACCACAAATATAGCAGTATAAGGTAATAAGAAAGGCGAGCAAAACCCGTATTTGGAATTTTCAAAACGACCATGAGCAGGGGGCCCTGTAGATTGCAGAAGGCGGGAGTATATCGTAACATCTATACAGTTTATCAGCGGAGGACTTATTCCAATAATTTTCATAAGGGGGTTTTCTATGAAGGAGATTCGATGGCATGGTCGAGGCGGCCAGGGAGCAAAGACCGCCTCGCAATTACTTGCTGATATTAACCTTCAAGAAGGTAAGTTTGTTCAATCTTTTCCCGAATACGGCCCTGAAAGAAGCGGTGCTCCGATAAGGGCTTACAACAGGGTTTCCGATGAGCAGATAAGGGTGCATTCCGGTGTGGACGAACCGGAAGTAGTGGCAGTAGTGGATCCTACTTTACTCGAAGCTGCTAATCCGACGGATGGATTGTCGGAAGACGGTGTGTTGTTGGTCAATACTCCGAAAAGCGCAGAAGAAGTCAAGTCCGAGACGGGTTTTGCCGGTGAAGTTATTACTCTGGATGCTTCCAAGCTTGCCGAGGAAGCCGGTAGCGGTTACGCAAATATCCCGACTCTTGGAGCTCTCGCAAAGGTCCTGGGGACGGATTACGAGGTAGCTGAAGCGGAAGTCAAAAAAGCTCTATCGAAGAAGCTACCGGAAGAAGTTGTCGAGATGAACCTCCAGGCGCTAAAGGTCGGTTACGAAACGATAAGTTAATTTAAACAGGAGGACATATGGCAGAATTTGAACTAAAGAAGTACGACGAGATACCAATTGGTGGTGTGATAACTGGCGGTGCGACCCCCGAGCTAAACAAGACGGGGGATTGGAGATCCGAAAGACCTATCTGGGATGAAGAAACGTGCATTCAATGCCTTCAATGCTGGGTGAATTGTCCCGATGCTTCCTTTGAAATAGAGGAAGAAGAGATCCAGGGAATCGATTACGAACACTGCAAAGGTTGTGGGATCTGCGCCGAGATTTGTCCTGTAGATGCCATTTCGATGAAGCCAGAGGGGGAGGTATCAGAGGATGAGTAACGGTAACAGAGATGTATTAACCGGTCATCAGGTAGTTGCAAACGCAATGAAGCAGGTAGAACCGGACGTTGTTGCTGCTTACCCGATTACGCCACAGTCCGAGATAGTCCAGTATTTTTCCCAGTTCGTTGCAGACGGTGAAGTGGATTCAGAAGTAATAAGGGTAGAATCGGAACATTCGGCCATGAGCGCGTGCGTTGGCTCGGCCGCGGCAGGAGCGAGGACGATGACGGCTACTGCTTCACAGGGCCTTGCTTTGATGATGGAAATCGTCTATATCGCTGCCTCCATGCGGACGCCGATAGTGATGACCGTTGCAAATAGAGCTCTGAGCGGTCCTATCAATATTCACTGCGATCATTCCGATTCGATGGCGGCAAGGGATAGCGGCGTAATTCAGCTTTACGGAGAAGATGCCCAGGAAGCTTATGAGTTTACTTTGATGGCCCAGAAACTGGCAGAAAGCGAGGACGTTCTTCTGCCCGTTATGGTCACGCTTGACGGGTTTACGCTGACTCATACTGCTCAGGTGGCCGAACTGCTCCCAGATGAAGCAGTAACGGATTTCGTTGGAGAGTACGACGCGCGTCACCCGCTCCTCGATGTCGATAATCCGACGACTCAGGGACCTTTTGACATGCCGGATTATTACTTCGAGCACAAACTTCAACAGGTCGAGGCCATGAAAAACGTTCCTGAAAGATTCCTGGAAGTCCAGGATGAATTTAACGACATCGCTGGCAGCGATTACGATGGCCTCTTCGAAACTTACAGGATGGACGATGCCGATTACGCCATAGTCCTGCTCGGCTCTACCGCGGGCACGGCGAAGGTAGTGGTCGATGAGCTGAGAGACAAAGGGAAGAAAGTTGGATTGCTTAAACCCTGGCTCTTCCGACCGTTCCCGGCGGAAGGTATCAAAGATGCCCTGATCGACAAAGAGGCGGTAGCGGTACTGGATAGGTCCCTATCGTTTGGTTCTTCCGGTCCGCTTTACCTCGAAATTAGCTCCGCTTTATCCGAGGAAAAGTCCAAGCCACGGCTTTATAACTATACCTACGGACTGGGTGGCAGGGATATCAAAGAAGACCAGTTAGCCGATGTTTTTGAGGACCTGGAAGACCCGGATTTGGAGAGCAAAATGCGCTACATTGGAGCCAGACAGTAACGGGAGGGTATAAATACACTATGGCCAGTTTAAAAACTCTAGCAAAGAGAGAAGAGAAAGAGAGAAAATTTGAAAGCGGACATTCCCTTTGTGCCGGTTGCGGGCTGCCGATCGCAGTTAGAACTATTTTGAATTCAACCGAAGGCTCTGTTGTGGCTTCGAATGCAACGGGTTGCCTGGAAGTTGCCACGACTAGGTTTCCTACGTCTGCCTGGAATATCCCCTGGATTCATAACGCATTCGAGAACGCGGCTGCAACTATCAGCGGGGCAGAAGCTGCTTACAGGTCTTTAAAGAGAAAAGGAAAAATCGACAAGGAAACAAACTTTGTTGCTTTTGCCGGTGACGGAGGGACGTATGATATCGGGCTACAATCACTTTCCGGTGCACTGGAAAGGGGACATAACTTTACTTACGTTACCCTGGACAACGGTGCCTACATGAACACGGGCATTCAAAGGTCCAGCGCTACCCCAAAAGGAGCATCAACGACTACTGCACCTGCGGGGAAAGAGACTTACGGCAAGGAGAGAAAAAGAAAGAACCTGACGGAAATAGTAGCAGCTCACGAGATTCCTTACGTAGGTCAGGCGTCTATATCCAACCTGACGGATCTTTCCGATAAAGCAGATAAGGCAATCCATACTGATGGACCGGCCTTTTTGAACGTACTTTCGACCTGCCAGCTTGGCTGGAGGATACCCCCGAAGGATACTATTGAGGTAGCGGGGAAAGGAGTGGACACTTGCTGGTGGCCGCTTTACGAAGTGGACGATGGTGAATACAATATTACTTACGAACCGAAAGAGAAGTTACCCGTTGAAGACTGGCTTAAGCCGCAGAAACGTTTTGCCGCCCTCTTCAAAACCGGTAACCAGGAAGCCATCGAAGAAATACAAGCGGACGTTGACGAAGACTGGGAGAAGCTGAAAAAGAAAGCTGCTTAATTTTTCAGATAATAAAACCCCGCCTTTTGTGGCGGGGTTTTTCTTTTTATTTATCAACTGTTGTGAGATGGGGCTGGAGGGAAGGCGGGCTTTGGATCCAGGAGCTACCGAGATGGTGAGTGGAACGGGGGATATATACCCGCCTCCCCCAGTCAGCCTTAAGTATCTATCTCATTACTTTATCCTTTAACGCTCAATGTCTTTAATTATACCTGGCGACTAAACTGTTTCTTCTATTCCTCCAAGGATTTCAATTATAAAGATAAGGGGTTTGAGGATCTAAAAAAGGACCTACGGTGGGAGATTTTATCTACCTTATCACTATGGTTAGTGAACGATGTTTAACCCGAGGAAGAAATTTGTCTTCTTCAAAGGCCCGATATCGTTAAAGGATATTTAATTTTCCGGGGGCAAATTAGAAATTTTCCAGTATTCCTGGACTGTTTCAATTACTTTACGGAAATTAGCCGGGTTTACGGGTTTGTGAACGTAGCTGCTCGCCCCGCTGTCGTAGGCCTTTACTATATCTTCTTCGCGTTCCGATACCGTTAGAACGATAACCGGGATATTTTTTAGCTCATCGTCCTCTTTTACCGTTTCAAGGACCTCGTGCCCCCCTATTTTGGGCAGGTTCAAA
The DNA here is from genome assembly GCA_964599005.1 of uncultured Thermotogae bacterium. Classification (GTDB taxonomy): domain Bacteria; phylum Bipolaricaulota; class Bipolaricaulia; order M55B111; family M55B111; genus JAGXLP01. The sequence goes on along the minus strand of CAZRDU010000016.1, from coordinate 290 downwards.
TCAAGCAAAATCAGATCGGGTTGCGGTACGTCCTCGAAGCCCTCCTTCTGATAGAGGAAATCCAGAGCTTCTTCTCCGTCCCGGACGACGAAGAGTTTGGATTCCACGTCACTTTTGTAAATAGCCCGCTGGGTTAAGTCTATATCGTAATCTTCATCCTCTACTAACAGAATATCAAGTCGCTTGTTATTGCCCATATTTTCCTCCCGAATCTTTCTTTAATAAGATTCTAGCTATTGACTCGAGAAAAGTTAACCCCATTGGTTATTTCTCGACCTGAAATATTTTCG
>CAZRDU010000015.1:0-27512 GCA_964599005.1 uncultured Thermotogae bacterium | reverse complement strand
TTCCGGTATCGGTGCAAGTTCCCTGGACTTTTCTTTCAGTTCACGTAACTTATCAAGACCCTTTCTAAGTTCCTCCTCTGTCCTTATTATTCCGGCATCCTCCCAGAGGATATCCCCCAGTTCGTCAAACAGGGTTGATGGTTCTTTGTTACCTTTTCCGTCATGGAGCTCCTCGATCTCGTTCAGTCCTGCTTCAACCAACTCGTCGGGAATTGAGGGCTGAGTTTTTCTCCTGGCGTGTTGTCTGAGGGAGTCAGAGAATAACTGGCCGAAAGTGACGACTTCCGCCAGGGAATTGCCTCCAAGTCTGTTGGCTCCGTGAAGTCCGGCAGTTGCTTCACCCACTGCAAAAAGCCCGTCGACGCCCGTCTCACCCGTATTAAAGTTTATCCTAACTCCGCCCATCGAGTAGTGGGTGGTTGGAGCGACCTCCATCTTTTCGCTGGTCGGATCGACTCCGACCTTCTGGAACTTTTCAACTATAGCGGGCAATCGCTCCCGGACGAGGTCGGAGTTCTCGTGTGATATGTCAAGGTAAACACCGCCAGCTTCCGTTCCGTGACCCTTTTCCAGTTCTCTGTAAATGGCTCGGGCGACCTGGTCTCTGGCGTCCAGTTCCATTTTTTTCGGCGAATATGCTTCCATAAACCTTTCTCCGTCCGCGTTAAATAATCTACCACCTTCACCCCTGACGGCTTCAGTCACCAGGCTGCCCAGTTTCTCCTGCGGCTTTACCATCCCCGTAGGATGAAACTGGACCATCTCCATATCCTGGAGAGAAGCACCGGCGTCGAAAGCCAGGGCCGGACCATCACCGGTGTTTTCGTGGGACCGGGAGGAGCTTCGGTTATATAGTTGAGTATAACCGCCGGCGGCGAGCAGCACCGTGCTTGTTTTGAATAAAAGCACCTCTCCGGTCTCCTTTCTGTAACCGATTGCCCCGACTACCTTATCGTCGTCCGTCAGTAGCTTTGTAATAATCACTCCCTGTTGATGGCTTACGTCGGTCTCTTTAATAACTCCGACCAGTGTCTCCTCGATTGCCTGCCCCGTTTCGTCTCCGACAAAGCACGTCCGGCGGAAGGACTGGGCGCCGAAGTAACGCTGATCGATCTTCCCTTCGTCGGTCAGGTTGAAATCACAACCCCATTCCTGTAGCTCTTTTACTCTAGCAGGAACGTTTTTACAGAGTAACTCCACGGCACCGGGATCGTTGATAAATCCGCCTTCCCTGAGAGTGTCGGCTGCGTGGATCTTCCAGTTATCCTCGGAGTCAAGGTTAGCAAGAGAGGCGTTGATCCCACCCGCGGCTTTGACGGTATGGGCATCACCGAACTCCCTTTTACCGACGACCATCACGTCGAGGTTAGTTTTGTCCAGCTCAATGGCAGCCCTCAGTCCACTGCCACCCGCTCCGATAATTAGTACGTCAATATCTACCTCGGAGTAGTTCATGGTGCCTCCCTTCTCAAATAATGCAGTTAAAAAGGCTTCCTGTCCCTCACGCAAATTTAGTTTAACGTAAATTGCGCTCTCCCCTGCCGTTAGTATACTTAATTAAGTCTTCTCTTTTAAGTTAGTCCGAATTTTTATCAAAAGTCATTTTTGCCAAAGGGGGGCTAGCATGACGAGGATCGAGCGAGATTCTCTCGGTGAAGTGGAGGTTCCGGAGGACGCATATTATGGGAGCTTTACCGTTAGAGCTATTGAGAATTTTGATCTTTCCGGAGAAAAACCTCCGGGGGAGTTAATTGCGGCGCTGGGAAAGATAAAGCTTGCGGCCGCCCGGGTCAACGAAGAAATAGGTGACCTCGATAGTAAAAAAGCCGAGGCAATTAAGACTGCAGCCGAGGAAGTTGTTTCTGGAGAATATAACGATCAGTTTCCGATAGACTTTATCCAGGCCGGTGCGGGGACTCCCCTCCATATGAATGTCAATGAGGTGATAGCTAACCGGGCAACTGAACTACTCGGAGGCAGGAAGGGTGAATACTTGATTCACCCGAATGACCACGTGAACATGGGGCAGAGCTCTAACAACGTGGTGCCGACTGCCTTGAGGCTGGTATTGCTTGAGTTTTCGGAAGACCTGAGTGCCGAACTGGAGAGTTTAGGGAATACCTTTGAGAAGAAAGGGGAGGAATTATCGGATCTCCTCAAGGTCGGCAGGACTCATTACCAGGACGCCGTACCGATTACGCTCGGGCAGGAGTTTGCTGCATACGCTACAGTTTGTCGGCAGGGTGCAGAAAATATATTGAAATCGACCGAGGCACTTTCGGAGATCGGATTGGGAGGAAATGCTATTGGAACGGGTATTAATACCGCTCCGGATTTCAGAAAACGACTCGTAGAAGAACTGGCAACCGTAACTGGCGCTGATTTAACACCTGCTGAAGACCCGATTGCGCTTACTCAATCCATGCAGCCTTTTCAAGAATTCTCCGGTTCTCTTAGGGAAACGGCAAGTGATCTGCTCAAAGTGAGTGACGATTTGATGTTTTTAAGTTCCGGCCCGGTAGCTGGAATAAACGAACTCGATTTGCCGGAGGTAGAACCGGGAAGTTCGATAATGCCCGGCAAGGTCAATCCGTCGATCGTCGAGGCGGTCAAAATGAGCCTCCTTCAGGTTCTGGGCTACGATCATACTGTATCTCTGGCAACCAGGGAGGGGCACCTCGAGTTGAACGTAATGGCCCCGTTAATCGGAAAGAATTTAATTTCATCCGTTAGGCTTTTTTCCAGAGCGGTAAGAACTTTCCGGGAGAAGTGTATCGAGGGTATTCGGGCCAACAGGGAAGGGATAGAGAAAACCTTCGATAAGAGTACGGCGGTCGCAACGGCTCTTAGCCCTTACATAGGCTATGATAGAGTGGCGGAGCTGGTAAAAGAGAGCCTTGAAGAAGGAAAAGATATAAGGGAACTGGTTCTTGAACGAAACTGGTTCACCGGTGAGGAGCTTGAAAAAGTGCTCGATCCTGAGAGGTTAACTTCTCCCCGGGGCGTAGACACTCGGCTTAGAGATAAGATCCGTCGGAGGTTAGACGACAGATAGCTGGGCGTTATTGTTATCCAAAAAACTGTACCATATTGTTTGGTTAAGAACGGAGATGGAATTAAGGGAAAATCTTATTAAAATTGGCGTAGCTCCGGAGTAATATCCTCGAGAAAACAGGATGGTCATTAACCCGAGGTTGTATCTCGAATTCGGAAAAGAGAGCTGGAGGTAATGGTCAAGAAGAGCGCAGTCTGGCGGTTTATTTCGCCTCCAGCTCTGACGAGGAAGCTAAACAGTTAAACCAGCCTTGCCCGATCACAGGTATGTATTTTTAATACCAAAGATTACAAAGGTGAAAGTCTTGCCTTTTTAAGACTTTGCAATGTACTTTTAGCCTCGACAGTTATCAACGATCTTTATTCTCGTACATCTTCTGGTCCGCCCCTTTTAGGGCCTCTTCCACGTTCCTATCTTGGTCAGAGTTCCAATGAGAGATCCCCATCGCCAGAGTGAGGGGAAAATCGAGAAGGCCCGATTCTTCATTCCAATCTTCCAGTGCGGTTTTTATTCTTTCAAGCACTTCTTCTACTTCATGTTTTGTTTCTGGCATCATGACGAGGAATTCGTCACCACCGTATCTGACCACCGTATCCGCATCTCTGACGTTGACTTGAAGCAATTCTGCGACTTCTTCCAGTACTTTATCTCCGGTCTGGTGAGTGTAACGGTCATTTATCTCCTTGAACCTGTTTACGTCGGCCATGAGAAAAGCAATCGGTCTATCATATCTCTTACACTTTTCTACCTCTTCCTCCAGAGTCTCATTGAAGTAGCGCCGGTTGTAAAGGCCTGTTAAGGGATCACGGATGGCTTGCCGGCGCAGGTCTTCTTCCAGCCGGACACGGCTTATTTCTTCCCGCAGGTGATTTGCCAGGATCTCGGCAAGTTCTACGTCCTCTTCATCAAACGCTTCAACTTCTTTAGAAACTACCTGAAGGACACCTACCTTTCCAATAGGGACGCTTATAAAGGACCGGAAATCCTCACTCGCGGGTTTGGCTTCCGGATGTTCACTCAAATCATCTCCCCAGATGGCTTCACCCCGTTCGATACTTAATCCACCAATTCCCTCCCCTGTTTCGTACTTTTCAGTCTGGTCCGGACTCAGGCCCGAAGAGATGGCTTTAGTTACGAGGTAGTCACCTTCTACGAGGTCGATGGCACAGAGTTCGAAGTCGAGAATTTCTTCGGAAACTTCGACTGCGGTCCGCAGAATACTACCTTCATTTTCTTGTTGTTGTAGCTTGTCGACGGCATCGTGGAGACTCCTTAACTTCTCTCTTTCCACATTGATTGCCTGCTCGGCCCGTTTTCGTTCCGTTACGTCCCTCATGACCGCCACCACACCGTGTATTTCCCCTTCACCTTTCAAGGGGTAGTAATTTATCTTTAGTTGTCTCGGCCCTTTGGTGGGGTGAGCGCGTTCCATCTCGTATTCTATTCTTTCGCCCTGCAGGCACCTGTCGATCCGGGGCTTGACTTTGCTTTCAAATGCCTCGTCACTGATCAGGTCCCCCAATTTATAGTCCTTTATCTCCTTTTCTCCGACATCGTAAAAACTCCTGTAAGCCGAGTTTGCGAAATAGTAATTATAATCTTCCCCACATGCGACCATTAAATCATCCGAACCTTCTACGGCCATCTTGTATCGCTTTAACTGCTCTTTTACCCGTTTTCTCTCAGTTATATCTCGGTTGATTGACAGAGAAGCATCCTCTCCTTGGTATTGAATTGGAGTGATAAGAACCTCTGTCCAGTACTCGGTGCCGTCCTTCCGTCTTTTCTTTTCGGTTAAAGTTACCGTTTCACCCCTTTCCAACCTTTTGTCCCCCGTCTTGTGCTCGATAGTTTCCGGTGCCCCGACGGCAATATCTTCCTCGATATTCATCCCGATTAGCTCTCCCCGCGAGTAACCGGTCTGCTCCAGGGCTGCGGTGTTTGCGTCAAGAATTCGGCCGTGGTCTTCCCCACCAACTTTGGTAATGTAGACGGCATCTCCCAGTTCTTCGAAGTAGCTTTGGTACCGCTTTTTGCTTTCTTTAAGGTCTCGTTTTGCCTGAACCCGGTCGGAAATATCCCTGACGCTTACTAATATCGCTTTCTCTCCATCGAGCTCTATAATCCTTCCCCGTAGTTCAACCGGAACTTCTGTACCGTCCTTGCGGAGGTTAACCGTCTCTATAGGCTCGCTCGCTCTCGTAGCCTGCTCGATTTTATCTGGAGTAAATACCGGTTCTTCCTCTGAAGCTATGTCCTCGATTTTCTGCTGGAGCAATTCTTCTTTTTCGTAACCGAGCAACCGGCAGGCCTCGTAGTTGACATCCAATATGTTGCCGTTAAAGTCCTCTAAAAAGAGGGCTTCAGGCAGGTATTCAAACTGTCCTTGCTCACCCAGGTCCTCAAATTGCATTTAATTACTCTGCTCCTTTTCTAATTGTTTTTCACCACTTTTAAGCATTTCCAATAGGGGGATCGACTATTTTCGGGTCGAACTGCGTTCCTAATTTTCCTGTAATTCTTTTAACGCTTCTTCTTTTATTAAAGCCTCTCTATAATATTAGGACGGGTCCGTTCTCATTGCACCCCACGCATCGGCCAGGGCGACAATCCTCGCCTCAAGCGTTGTCTCTTTCCTTCAAACCCCTTAACGAACTATAGCTGAACATAGAAAAACTACCTATTAACTATAACGCATATAAAATACACGCAACAACAAATTCAAGGAGGTATAGAGGGGTAACCGGATTTAAATGTCCACCTCCCATAATCAATTTCCGTTTTGACCGGAGAAGTTTGTTTCAAGAGATGAAGAAAATCCGTGTTCCGTGTATAATCCATTTAACCGGATTGGTAGCGTGCATTGAGGTTTAACTGAACTGGAGTGGCAAGATTTACCCGGTAAAAGGGATATGAAAAATTCAATTTCATAAAAAATAAGCGAAGTAAGCTACTGAAGCTAGAGCAAAAACCTTTACTATTTTGGCAAAAAGTATTACCGCCAAACCGTATTGGATTTCCAGTGCTTCTATCGCAAATATTGCCCCACCCGTCATTATCGTCCCGAGAAAGGGAACCGGCAGAAAGGAAAGACCGAATACAAAGAGGTAGTCGTATTCATAAGTCTCTATCAGTCTGGATATTGCCTTATCTCTGCTTTCCCTGGACGTCAGGAGATTACTTTGATCGTTTTCAAAATCCTTACGAAAGTCTTCTACGCGCTTCAGGTGACGCTTAATCAGAGGGAACCTGTTTTTCAGGTAGGATCTCAGTTCTTCGATTTTTGCTTTTGGAACGAGAAAATTTATTGGAATGTATAGTACGAACACTCCCCAGAGGTTAATTCCAAGCCCGATACCGAGGGCGAAAAACATCGCTTCGTGCCGAAGGAAATGACGAAAAAGTATCTGGTCGGATGTTAGCCACCACTGAAAAAACAAATTTACCACGTGAGCAAACTTCTGGAGGAACATCTTAATCGACCCCGTTCGTTGATTTTAACTACGCGGCAAATTCAAAGCACCCGAACAATTTCTGAATAGCAGGGCGTTTTTCCTTGAACTTTGAGTTATTACAGGAGATTTTACGGTTACTCATTAATTTTCGCTATAATAAGTAAGGCTCTCAACCAAAACTCGCCGCCCTCCTGTTTTACCACTCACCTGCTTTACCAAAATCGCCGAGAAAGCCCCGTCGTTTGGGGCGGGATTCTTGACCGGAAAATATGCCCTGTTGTCTGAGGAATATATCTTTCTGAGTCTCCAGGAAGAGAAAATCTACGAAGTATAAATGGACGATACAAAGATTGATAGAGGAATATTCCGGAAGGGCCGACAAACTTGTCTTGGAGAGATAATACGGTTAAATTATTCGGGAAGGATAAGATAAAAAGCCCTCCCCAGGGCACGGAAAACAGCTTTATTTCGAGAGTTTCCTCATGTAATAGCTTTCTCCGTCGAATTCAGTCCGGACCAACTCACCGGATTTAAGCAGTTCCTCGACGATCCTCCACTCCGCTCCAGCTTGCTTTAGTAGTTCGTCCACCCCACTTCTACGCATGGGATGAACGGAAGTAATGCTTAGCAAATCTTCCTTCGCGTTTCCTGTGGAAGAAAACTCGTCTCCCTCGTAACCCAGGAGATACTCGACATTATCGATATTCCTACTGAATAATTGATAAGCCCGGTTAATACTTTCTTCTTTGGCTGGCCTGGCCCAGTCCTCGGCCGGGGGTCTTGTGGGTATAGCGAGGTAAGCCTCGTCCGGATCCACTCTCGACAAAAATTCGGCCTGCTTTTCCAGCTCTTCCGGGCTGTCATTTTGTTTATCTATTAGCATTGTTTCCGTTGCAAGAGTGCCATCGTAGTCTTCAGCGAAATCTTCAATTCCCTGGAGTATTTTTTTCAAGCTCAATGATTTGACGGGACGGTTAACTTTTCGCCAGGTCTCTTCGTTTACTGCGTCTACCTTGAGAGAAACCCAGTCTGCTCTGGCCAGATCGCGTTTTACCTTATCATCACATATCAATGAAGCGTTGCTAATCACGGCAATATCTATCCCAAAGGAGGATACGAGATCGATCTCTTCACCCAGTAGTTTTTCGAGCGTCGGTTCGCCATCCGGAACGAAACTGAGGTAGTCAATCGAGGTTTCCTGAGCCTCGGTTTGCCCCACTTTTTGTTCTAGTTCTCGTTTTAGGGCCTCCGGATCGTAATAATTTTTACGTCGAGCCCCTGGATCAATTGTCGGACCCAGTTGACAGTATATACAGGAGTAGGTGCATTTTTTGGCAGGAATATTGTTAATTCCAAGACTGCGACCAAGGCGTCTGGACGGTACCGGACCGTAAGCTTTCATCTTTTCAACCTGTAGCGACTAATCTTCATTCCTATCCTCCAGCTCCTCATCTTTTTCCAGTATTTCCTCTATTCGGTTTAACCTTTCCAGGCTCCTATCCAGTTTGAAGGTAATCTCAGGGGTAAAACGGGGGTTTATTTCGTGTGCCAGGTTTGTTCTAAAGAAACCCTCTTCCTCGTTGAATTTTTCCAGTGAACTTTCTTTTTCTTCCTCTTCACCGATTATATCGAGATAGACCTTGGCGTATTTGAAATCGTCGGTAAGTTCTACGTCGGTTACCGTTGCGAGATCAAATTTCTTATCCCTGGTATTCTTCTCAATTATCTTTGCCAGTGCTCTTTTGTACTTTTCTTCCTTCCGCTTCTTGGCTCTACTTCCCATTATAGCACCTCTTTTGATTGTCGTTCTATTTGTAGATCCTTTTCCTTTTCCGCCTCTTCAACGAGCTGGGCCAGTTTCTTGTGGTTTAGATCGCTACTTTTTGCTATATGAGCAAACCCCAGAGTAGCCGAAGACCTATCATTTTCCCCGTCAAGCTCATTGACCGATAAATTATAATTCCTGCGAATCCGATGGATAAAAGGCTGGATTATCGACCGTTTATCCTTGAGAGAGTTCGCGCCGTAAATCCTAAATTTTAGCTTCAATACCCCTATACTCATCTAAGCCCGCTTTGTTCGACGGTTAAAAAGCCTCCACTCTGTTTTTTGTAAAGGCTTCCAGGGTATCTCCCTCTTCAAAGCCTTCGTAGTCTTTGATGGAAACACCGCATTCGTAGTCCTCGCCGACTTCTTTGACGTCTTCTTTGAACCGCTTCAGGCTCTCTATCTGTCCCTCGTGTATCAGTTCAGAATCGCGCCAGACCTTTATGATCGACTTATTGGTTATCTTGCCGGAAGAGACGTAGCACCCGGCGATCTGACCCGACCCCGTTATATCAAATACCTGTCGGACTTCGAGCTCTCCGATCTTGACTTCTTCGTATTGCGGTCCCTTGACTTCTCCAATTGCTCTTTTTACGTTGTCAACTAGATCGTAGATAATGTTGTAAGTTTCTGCGGGAATATCCAGCTGATCGGCCTGCTCTTCCGCTTTCGTTCTAAGTTTAACGTCAAAACCAAGAACCGCGGAGTAGTTCTCAGAGGACGAAGCGAGCATGATATCGCTTTCGGAAATGTCTCCAATTCCTTCGTGAAGAACTTCGATCTCGATATCTTCTACTTCGATTTCCCCGAGTTCCTTCTTTACTGCATCCAGTGAACCGCGGGAACTGGCCTTGAGGACGAGGTCCAGGTTGTCTTTTTCAGCTTTGGCGAAAAGGTCTTCAACCGAGGGTTTTGCCTTCCGGCTCTGTTGTTTTTCCTTTTCCTTTCTCGCCTGAGCCAGCTTCTTGGCTTCGCTTAGATCATCGTAAGCTTCGATACTGGCCCCTGCGGGTGGAACGTCCTTTAGTCCCATTATTTCGACCGGTTTGCTCGGTCCGGCTTCTTCTATCTGACCTGATTCGTCCGAGAGTGAGCGCACTCTGCCGTGAGTGTTGCCTACGACCAGGATATCGCGTGGCCTGAGTGTTCCCTCCTGGATGACGGCCGTAGCCATTGGTCCCATTTGAGAATCAAGATGGCTTTCGACGATAAACCCTTTCAACTCTCCTTCGGGATCACCCGTCGGGGCCTCCATTTCGGCGACCAGGCTTAACATATCCAGCAGTTCTTCGACGTTTTCTCCGGTCAGAGCGGACACCGGAACCATTATAGTGTCGCCTCCCCAGTCGTCCGGGGTAAATCCTTCACGTGCGAGCTGGTTCATGGTTTCCTGGGTGTTGGCGTTATTCTTGTCAATCTTGTTGATTGCCACGATCAGCGGGATGTCGGCGGCCTCTATGTGAGAGATTGCTTCTCTTGTCTGATCCATTATTCCGTCGTCTGCGGCGACGACTAAAATAGCAATATCCGTAGCATGGGCTCCCCGGGATCTCATTGAGGTGAAGGCTTTGTGACCAGGAGTATCTATGAAGGTAAATTCTTCCCCTTCCCATTCTATCTGGTAAGCCCCTATGGATTGAGTGATACCCCCTGCTTCGGAATTTGCAACCCTCGCTTCTCTTATAGTATCCAGCAGGGTCGTTTTGCCGTGATCGATATGACCAAGTATCGATACTACCGCCGGTCTGCGCGGGGCTTCTTCTTCAACTTCTTCCTCAACCTCTTCCTCTTCTTCTGTTACGGTTTCTTCTTCCTCTTCGGCGATTTCTTCGATTTCCTCGCTCAGCTCATCTTTCCTTTCTTCGTATAGCTCAAGGATTAATCCGTATTCCTCGTCGTCTACGGTATTTAAGGGGGTCAATTCACCCATACCGAGTTCGTCGAGTATATCCAGCATTTCCTTACTTTCTAAATCTAACTCGTCCGCGATTTCGTAAATCCTGTGCTTTGACACTAATTTATCCCTCCACACTAAGACCTGTATTTAAATATCCCTCATAGAAAACAATTCAACCGGTTCAGTCAGAAAATTTCGAATTTATTCCTCTAATTTTCCGTTAATCCACCCTTTCAAAACTATGCTCAATCTGCCCCTGGTTTTGTTCTAAACTAAGTCTTCGATGGTTGGCAAGAGAGATAAAAAGGGCGTTATCTATCCTAAAAACAACACTTAACTTCAACCCGGATTGTATCGAGTTATCCAAAAAGTTTTCAAACTCCGGTCTCGATTTTGAGACGATATTACTTTACTCGACCAGAACGACCTCTTATACGAGGTTAGTATAAGATTTATAGGGGCGTTATCCAAGTGCGGTCAGGCCAAATGGACCTCTAACAAATTCTGGGTATCGGATCTCCGAGCGGTTCTTCCAGAAAACGCCGGCCACCGACCTCCGTTTCCATTATCACTTTTTCTGGCCAGTCCTTATTAACTTCTCCGATGATAGCCGCGTCGGTCCCCAGGGGGTGTCGTTTTAGTTCTTCTACCACAGCTTCGGCGGTTTCTCTCGAGGCCGTGATTATCGCTTTACCTTCGTTGGCAACTTCATAAGGGCTAATGCCTATGAGTTCCGCTATCCCGAGAACGGCTTCCTTGATCGGAACTGCTTCTTCTTTAACGGTAATTCCGAGACCACTTTTACTGGCCATTTCGTTTAATACCGTGGCAACCCCACCTCGAGTCGGGTCCTTCATCGCGGTAATATCCCCTGCGTTCTGTGCAATTAAGAGTAAATCGTTTAACGGTGCTATATCAGAAGTTAATTCCGTTTTAAAGCTCAGTCCTTCCCGGTACTGCATCAGAGCCATTCCATGATCGCCGATGGATCCGGTTAAGATGACCTTGTCTCCCGGCTCCATTCCGGCGTCAGAAATCGGTTTGTCTGCCAATCCGAGCCCCGCCGTATTGATTGCCAGGCCGTCCATATTACCTTTCTCCAGCACTTTTGTATCGCCCGTTATGATTGGCACCCCCGCTTCGGTAGAGGAGTTCTCCATCGAAGCCAGAACACGATCCAGTTTTGAAGTCGGAAAACCTTCTTCGATTATCAAGCTGGAAGTTAGTGCAAGGGGCTTGGCTCCCATGACTGCCAGGTCGTTTACCGTACCGCAAACGGCCAGCTCCCCAATATCTCCTCCCGGAAAAAAAAGCGGGTTTACCACGTGACTGTCCGTAGTCAGGACCAGCGTACCACCGTTCTCTTTTTCGATAGTTGCCCCGTCGTCGAGTTCTCCAAGCCCAATCTCTCCGGCACTAACGTTGGAAAAGTTAGCCAGGACGTGGTCCCCAATTAGCCGATCCATTGCCCTGCCTCCCGCCCCGTCCGTAAGCTGAATTGTTTCTTCTTTTTCCTCGTTCATAGTTTTGGCCTACCCCCGTATCGATACCAGATGTTACACATTGCTTCTTCGCCGACCATGCACGGACCGTAAGGGCTCTCCGGCGTACAGGTTTCCCCGAAAAGATCGCACTCTTCCGGCGTTGCCCTGGCCGTAATTACCTGAGGGCAGAGACAGTTTGGCGGGGTTTCCCGACCGGCTTCCGGGTCGATGTCAAACCTCAGGCGGGCGTTTCGATTTTCGTAGTTCGAGTTCAGCGTCAGACCGGATTCGGGGATATTACCGATCCCCCTCCATCTGCTGCCTGTTACTTTAAAAACGTTTTTGATCAAATTCTGTGACTTGCGATTCCCGCTGTAATCAACGCCTCTTTCGTAACCGTTTTCCACTTCCGGCCTGCCGGCGGCAATTTGTTTCACTATTAGAGCCAGTGCGTAAAGGATATCTAGGGGTTCGAATCCACCAATAACTATCGGAACTCCGTAGTCCTTTACTAGTGGCTCGTAAGGCTCGACCCCGATTATCGTAGAAACGTGGCCGGGGGCTATGAAACCGTCAATGTCGTTATCCGGTAACTCCAGAAGACTTTTCATCGCCGGTGGGATCAATTTATTGCTGGGTAATATGCTAAAGTTTTTCGGGGGATCGTTTGCGAGTACTGCGGCAGTCATTGGGGTGGTAGTTTCGAAACCGACGCTGTGAAAAACGACTTCTTTATCCGTCGATTCAGCGATTTTTATTGCTTCACTGACGCTGTAAACCAGACGAACGTCAGCTCCTTCTGACTTCAATTCCTTTAAAGACTTATCCGTTCCCGGAACGTTCATCATATCGCCGAAGGCCGTAACTATAGCACCATCACGCGCTAGCTGTAAGGCCGCGTCGAGATCAGTTGTCGGCGTGACGCATACCGGACAGCCGGGACCTTCTCTTATGTCTATCTGGTCCGGTAGTAAACTTCGTAATCCGTTCTCAGTTATGGTTACTTCGTGCGTCCCGCAAACGTGGACTATTTTTACCGGTCTATCCGGAACCTTTCGGTTTATCAGCTGGACCAGGTCTCTGGCCCTGTCTTTATCTTTGAATTTAAACTCCACTCTCTTCCTCCAGCTCTTTTTCCGTTTCTATTAGTTCATCAAATAAAGACAGAGTTTCCTCGGCTTCTTCCTGCGAGAGCTTTTGTATGGCAAAGCCGGTATGTACCAGGAGGTAATCTCCCTCCTTTACCTCTTCGGTGAGTGTATCTAGCCTGACCTCCTGTTCTACGCTGCCGACTTCGACGCTGGCAACTTCCTCTTCTACCGAAAGAACTTCACCTGGAATTGCAAGACACATGGTTTTATTTCCCTCCAAATCATTAGATGGTAAATTATAGCTTCTTCCTATTCCAGTGAAATCCCGTCGGGAAAGCCGGAAAGTGGCTTTTAATAGCGATAGCACCTCCTGTGGATGGTAGGAGAATCGGTTAAAACCGCGAGGAGGATGAGACCGACCCCAGGACCCGATTGAAGGTAAGGGGCGCTTTTTACATACTTTTTTGAGGTGATAATATGTTTCTGTCCGCAGAAGAAGTAAAAGGATACGTAGATGGTATAATTCACGAGGAAACTCAGTTTGCCGATAACGGTCTTGATCTAACTGTAGACAGAGTGTTGGAGGTCATGTCACCTACCGAACTGGACTTCGGCGGAAGCGAAGAAAAGCGCGGGGAACTCGAACCGTTAGAACCGAAAAAACGGTCGCCCGAAGACGACTATGGCTGGTGGAACCTCGAAGGCGGGATTTATATAATTGAATTTAACGAAGATATAGAAATAACTGACGGGCTGGGACTTATCGCACCGCTGGAGAGGTTAACCGCAGGTGGGTCTTTTCACAGTACTCTATTGGTCAAGGATGGGTTGGGCGAACGGCCGATATTGTTTGTTAATTCGTCGGGTTTGAATATAAAAGAAAACGCGAGGACGAGCAGGCTGTATATCTGGAGGTAAAGTGGGAAATCTTCAGTACTTTCTAATCACTCTGGGCGTCTTCCTCCTGGATAGAGGAAGCAAGTTTCTTGTTAAATTCGGGTTTCGCTCGGGTCATCCGGTTTTTTTTCGTTCGGGCTTTTTTTCTGTCCACTACGTGAAAAACTCGGGTGGTGCCTTTGGACTTTTCCCCAGAAAGGGCTATATCTTCTTAATCGTAACTGTAATTGCTGTCGGACTTGTGGTCTATCTTCTGTTTTTTTCCGGTTTCCGGAGAACTACAACGAACGTAGGTCTGGCACTATTGCTCGGCGGCTCGCTTGGCAATTTGCTGGACAGGGTTATGGCGGGTGCAGTCGTGGATTTTATTCAAATAGGTAACACTCCGATCTTTAATTTTGCCGACGTGGCCATTGTCAGTGGTTCCTGTTTGATAATTTTCGTTCTGGCTGGAGGTATGAAGTTTATTGGACAGTAATTACCCGGGTATCTTAATTGTGCTTGAGGGCCTGGATGGATCGGGTACGACGACCCAATCGGGGTTACTGGCCCGGTACCTTAGAGAGGAAGGGTATTCGGTGGTCGAGCTTGAAGAACCCGGTGGAACCGAGCTGGGCCGTCAGGTGCGAGAGATTTTACTTGAGGATCGAGGAGTTGAGATAGAACCGCTCAGTGAACTGTTTCTCTACGAGGTCTCTCGAGCTCAGATGGTTCGAGAAAAAGTGATTCCGGGTTTGAAAAAGGGAAAAGTAATTATCTCGGACCGTTTTGCCGTTTCTTCTATTGCCTATCAGGGATACGGAAGAGGGATACCGATTGACCGAGTAAAGTCGCTAAACGAAATTGCGGTAGGGGGACTGGAACCGGATATCACGTTTTACCTCGATATTGGTCTCGATGAAAGAAAGAAGAGGAGTGCCGGAAAGAGGCCGGATAGAATAGAAAAGGAGCAAGGGGATTTCTATCGAAGAGTCCGAGAAGGTTACCTGGAAGAGATCGATTTGCTTTCCAATTCCGTGTTTATTGACGGATCCAGTCCGAAGAAAGAAATCTCGCGAAAGATAATAGAGAGGGTCGAGGAAGAAATGGACGATCCAGGATGACAGAAGATAAGGAAATTGGTATCATTAATGATAAATTGTCGGAAAAACTCGTGAAATAATTTAGGAGGTAAAATAGTGTCTGACCAGGAACTTGATGTGGGAACGGATAGCCCTGCCGAGGTTGATTTTAAGTGCAAAACTGAGGATCTGGTTTACGGAATGGATATCGTGAAGAGAAGCATCGGAACCGGTAGGGATATGCCGATACTTTCAGGAGTAAAGCTGGAGATCAAATCAGAAGAACTGAAGCTTACTTCGACGGACCTGGAGATGACTACCAGGTGCACCGTCCCGATAACTAATCTCGTGGGCGAGTCGACGGTAGTGCTCAAGGGCGGCGTTCTTGCCAAGATCATGCAGAGAATCCCGGAAGGAGGAGAGGTAAGGCTTAAGTCCGATCCCGACGAGAATCAGAAAGTAGAACTATCCTCGGGTCCGATCAATTTCGATCTTTTTCAACTATCTACCGAGGACTATCCGGGCGTTGACCAGTTACCGGAAGAGCCGATAGCTGAGATAAATGTTGACGAATTCAAGGAAGCGATCAAACAGACCACCTTTGCGGCCCTGAAGGCAAAAGAAACGACCAGACTCTCTTTGACCGGGGTAAACTCGATTTTCGAGGCGGACCAATTAAAAATGGTAGCGACAAACGGGTACAGGATGTCCGTCAAATCGATTCCGTTAAGCGAGGTCGAAGAGCAGACAACGCTCCTTATCGAATCAAGTGCCCTGGGGGAGCTCGATCGGATTCTTTCCAGCACGGATTCGGAAACGGTAAGGGTTTACGCTTCAAAGTCCGAGGTCTTCTTCGTATCCGATGACGTGGTATTTTCGGATAAATTGATAATGGAACAGTTTCCGGAGTACGAGGCAGTTATACCGGAAGACAACGAGCTACCGTTGAAGCTGAACAGGGACAGGACGATGGAGACCCTGAATCGAGCGGAAATTACCGCTTCGGAAGAGTCCGGTGCCGTTAAGTTACAGGCGGAAGAAGGCTCGGATGGATTGACTATCTATTCTTCCTCCCCGGAAAAAGGAGAGCTGGAGGAGATAGTTGAGCTGCTGGAGCCGAGCAAGGGAACCGTTGAAATTTCCTTTAAAGCGGAGTTTTTGATCGATGCGCTGAGAAGGATGAGTACTGAAGAGGTAGTGCTCTGGTTGCTGGACTCGGATACTGCCGGCTTACTGGAACCCGCAAAGGGGGAAGAGGACTTTCTTTACGTTTGCATGCCGATCTCCGCGGAGCAATAACTCCGAGGCTAGGATCAATCCACCCCGTTTGGGTGTATGTTTTTTCAGTTATGGTTGATTTCTCGCTGCTTCCTTATCTAACGGAGGCGAGCTTTTCTTCTGCTGGGGTAATATTCCGACCCTTCCCTGGCGTCCGATTCAAGCATTTCCATTTAGACGGACAGGGGGTTGTGAGCACCGGGTAAGGGTCGGAAGTTGAGTAAAAATAGCCGGCCGTCCGCTCGAGGGTACGGAGCAACTCAATCCTTTCTCCCCGTAGCGAACTAAGAGGCTTCCTCGGCAAGTTTTGGCGAAAATTTCTCTCGAAACTGAACTATTCGAGTTACTTTAAGCTGTCCCTGGCGATATTTACCCCCGATCGAAGAGCCCGGTCGAGTTTTTCCTTTTCCGGACCACCGCCCTGGGCGAAACCGGCAGAACCACCTCCACCGCCACCCAGTACTGCCGAAGCCTCTCTGACGATCTTTCCTGCGTTCAATAACTGGGTCCGTGATTCGGAAACCTTGCAGACAACTGAAGCACTGTCCTCCTCGGTTGTACCGAGAATAACTACGCCGTCGATCTCGGCCTCAACGTGATCGGCCAGTCGCTTCAAATCGGATGCATCGACGTTTGGTCGGTTAGCTACTATCTCGATACCTTCCTCGCTTTCAACTTCCTGGAGGATTTTTTCCTTTAAGGTGGCAAGTAACCTTTCCGTTTTTCTTTCCAGTTCGTCTCTCAGGTTTTCCTCCTGCGTTAGAATCGAATTGAACCTTTCAACGAGGTCGGATTCACCGGAACCTGCCATCTCTGCTAGTTGCTTCAAAAGGACCCGTTGATCGCGGTAGTCCGATAAGAAGTTTTTACCCGTTACGGCTCTTATTCTGCGGATGCCGGAGGCAATCGTCTCTATCGATTTAATCGCAAAACCTCCGATCTGGCCGGTCCTGTTTACATGAGTTCCGCCGCAGAGTTCTTTACTGAATTCTTCAACGGTAATAGTTCTCAGTTCTTCCTTGCCCCGATATTCCTCCTCGAAATGAGCGGAAGCGCCGAGTTCTTTTGCTTTTTCTACGCTTTCCACCCAGTCCACTGAGACGTTCCTGTCGGATAGAATGATTTCATTGACGACGTCTTCGATTTTTTCCTGCTCTTCCTCGTTCGGTATTTCGAAGTGATTGAAGTCAAACCTCAACTCCGCGGGGGCTACTTTAGAACCGGATTGGACTACGTGAGGACCCAGTACCTGCTGGAGTGCCTGGTGGAGCAGGTGAGTTCCAGTATGGTTTCTCTCCGTCCCCCTCCTTTTTTCCGTATCTATTTCCGCCGTCACCCTGTCTCCTTCGGCGAAGCTCCCGGCAGATACGACTATTTCGTGATAGTAGATCCCGTTTCTCTCTTCCACCTGTTTTACCCGGGCCCGGCCCTCTCCGTCGAGGATTCTTCCAACGTCGCTTACCTGGCCGCCGGCCTCCGCGTAAAAAGGTGTTCTGGCTAGAACTAAAATTCCCTCGTCCCCTTCTTCAAGACGATTGATTTCTTCGCCGTCCTTGATCAGGGCTACAACTCGGGTCTCTGATCTATCTTTTTCGTAACCGAGGAATTCCGTTTCCGGAACGTCAACTACTTCGTGAAGTTCTCCCCTGTCCCCCTGTTCGCTTCTGGATCGTTTCCTCTGCTGTTCCATTTCTTGCTCGAACCCTTCCATGTCAATAGCCAGGCCTTCTTCTTCAGCCAGCTCTTCCAGAAAAGACAACGGCAGGCCATGAGTATCGTATAGCCTGAAGGCGTCTTCGCCGGAAATTTCGGTCTGATTGTTTTCCCGTAAATCCGAGGCCAGGCGATAAAAAAGTTGTTCTCCCTCGTTCAGCGTATTTCTGTAACTCCCCTCTTCGTGCTCTATGACGTTCTCGATTAAGTCACTTCGTTCGACCAGTTCCGGGTAAGTTTCACCCATCGTGCCCATAATCGGCGGCAGCGAAGAAGTTAAAAACGTCTCTTTCATTCCTAACCTGTCGCCAGCCTGGACGGCTCGCCGGATTATTCGCCTCAGAACGTATCCTCTTCCTTCGTTGGCCGGTATCACTCCTTCTGATATGAGGAATGCCGCGCCCCGGAGATGATCCGCGATTCTATGGACGTAGCTGGTTTGTTCTGGCGTATAGGAATTGAGGCCGATTTTCTCCTTGACGCTAGCGATAATCGGGCGAAAGATGTCTATTTCAAAGTCGGAATCCACACCCTGAAGCACGGATGCTACTCGTTCCAGGCCCATGCCAGTATCGATGTTCTGCCTTTCCAGTTCCCTTACTTCCCCTTCTCTGTTCATCTGATAGCCGGTAAATACGAGATTCCAGAGTTCATTGAACCTATTACAATCACAGGCTACCCCGTCACAGTCGGGACCACAGCCATACTCCTCCCCGGCGTCGTAAAATATTTCGGAGTCCGGGCCACAGGGACCGGAATCTCCCACCGGACCCCACCAATTTTCGTCCTTACCGAGTTTGGCTATCTTTCTTTCCGGGACTCCAATTTCGTCGCTCCATATCTGGTAAGCTTCGGAATCCGTTTCGTAGACAGAGACCCAGAGGTTTTCCTCCTCAAAACCGAGTACATCGGTAACAAATTCCCAGGCGAGCTTTATCGCGCCCCTTTTGAAGTAAGATCCAAAAGAAAAATTACCGAGCATCTCGAAGAAAGTATGATGATACCAGGTTTCTCCTACGCGTTCGATATCGTTTGCTCGAAAACACTTCTGGCAGGTCGTGGCTCTCTCGACTTCCGGTTCACGGTGCCCCCAGAAGACGTCCTTAAATTGTACCATCCCCGCGGAAGTAAATAACATGGAGGGATCGTCGGGAATTAACCCTGACCCCTCCAGTCTCAGATGATCTTTCTCTTCAAAATACCGTAAATATTCTTCTCTTAATTTATCAGTTGTCCACTCCATAGTCTAACCTTTATCGATCTTTAGTTTGTGCAATACCGGCCCCGTCAGTAACTTGGGATAGAAATCGGTGGATTTCTGGGGCATCTTTTCTCCTTTGTCGGCAATTTCCTTGACCTGATCTATCCTGGTCGGGTTCATTATAAAGGCTCCCTGATACCCACCTTCTTTGAGCATGTCGAGAGCTTTTTCTCGGCCCCTTATGTAGTCGAGGTTACGTTTCTCCTCGAGCGCTTCCTCGTCTATGCCGAGATAGTTTTCCAGGACTAACTTGTGCAGGATAGCTACGTCGAGCTTTTGCCAGGCAGATGATTTATCTGGAAGCAGCTCTTCCATGACTGATTCGTCCTGGAGTGTCATGGACCAGTAAGCCTTGTCGTCCTTTGCCCTGTAGCCGAAGGTATGTTTTTCTCCTCTATCTTCATCGAGTTTTTCGAGAAGGTCGTCTCTTTCATTGTAACGAGAAATCCTGAAGTGCTCCCTCGCGCTGTCCAGTACGCCATGGGGCTTAAAATTCTTCACGTCGTGCAGCAGCCTGTGAGTTGCCAGAATGCTCAAACCGGGATCGTCCACGTTGACGAAGGTCATCATTCTATTGTCAAAACCTCCGGTATCCGGCGATTCCCAGCCTTTCTCTCGGCACTCATTGCGATAATTCAACGCAGTCTCGTATCTGTGATGTCCGTCCGCGATGTACAGGCTTTTGTCTGCCATTGCCTCTTTTATACTGGCAATGACTTCCTCGTCAGTTAGTTTCCAGATTTTGTGCGTATTCCGGTGCTTGTCCTTTACTTCGACGACCGGGGTATCATCTCTCGACTCGTCCATCACCTGAGTAACCTGGTTCTCCGGATCCGAATAGAGCATAAATATTTGCCCAAAGTTCGCTTCAGTTGCCCGAAGCAATCGAAGTCTGTCGGCCTTAGGTCCTGACATCGTTTCTTCGTGGGCTTTGACGCCTTCCCCTTCCTCTATCTTGCCGAGGCCGATAAAACCTTTTCGGACTTTCTTTTCGCCTTCGGCTTCGTACTCCTGGTAGTAGGCGTAAAAAGCCGGTTCGTCGTCCCTTTCCAGCACACCTTCGTCCATCCAATCCTGAAGGTTTTTTGCCGCGACGTCGTATTTGTCTTCTCCTTCGTCTCTCGCTTTGCTTAAAATTATTCTTACTATGTTATAAATGCTGTTATTGGCGAGGTCCTCTCTTTCTTCTTCATCGATTTTGTCATAAGGTGGGCTAACTACCCGATTGATATCGCCAACTTTTTCCGGATTGTACCTGAAACCTTCAAAGGGGTAAACTTCAGCCATGTTTAGTCCTCCTTGCCAAAGTAGTCCATTAATTCGTCCGCCGTTTGGGTTCCGACCCTTCTCTGAGCTTCAACTGTTGAAGCACCCAGGTGGGGAGTTAGAGAAAGATTGTCGAATTTTAGTAAGTCTTCCCTGGACGGAGGTTCTTCGGTGAATACGTCCAGCGCTGCCGCCCCGATCCAATCGTTCTTTAGCGCTTTTGTGAGAGCTTCTTCGTCCACTACGCCACCTCGTGCACAGTTTACGATACAGGCGGAATCCTTCATCTTTTTTAATTCCGTTTCTGCTATAGTAGCTCCTTCCGAAGCCACGAAAGGTATGTGCAGAGTAACGTAATCCGATTTTTTCAGTAATTCATCCATCTCGACCATCTCGATTTCTTCGACAGGCGCTTCTTCAATATACTTGTCGTAACCCAGTGCCTCCATGCCTAATGCCGTTGCCTTCTGAGCGACAAGGCTCCCAATCCTGCCGGCTCCGATGATTCCCAGCGTTTTTCCCGCCAGCTCGGTACCTTTGAGATCGCTTTTGATCCATTTTTGTTCCTTCAGCGAAGCGGTACCTCGGGGTATATCGCGGGCCAGTGAGAACATGTGGCCCAGGGCGAGTTCGGCAACGGAATTGGAGCTAGCTTCCGGGGTGTTTCGAACTTCAATACCCAGTTCGTCGGCATGATCGAGATCAATATTGTCTAGCCCGACTCCGGCCCGGACGACTATTTCCAGGTTATCTGCCTCGTCGAGTATCGAAGCCCTCAGTTTGGTGGCCGAACGTACGACTATACCTTCGTATTGACCGATTTCTTGCTTGAGTTCTTCAGGGGAAAGATCGTATTTATGGTCAAGCTCGAACCCCGCATCTTCTAATTTTTTGACACCTTCCTCGGCGATAGGATCGGATATCAATATTTTAACCATGGTTCCTCCTTTTTTCTTCTTTTAAAGTCCGAGAATATCGTTTATCGTGGCGAGTAATCCCCGGACGTCCGGTTCACTCAAATCCGCCATGTTGGAAATCCTGAAAGTTTCTTCGGACATATCCCCGTATCCGTTTGCAATTCTCATATTGTGTTTTTCGATCAGTTCCTGGTTTAGATCCGCGACGGAAATTCCCCTCGTATTTTCGACACAGGTCAAAGTTTTTGACCAGTAACCTTCTTCGGGGAAAACATCGAAGTACTGTTTTGCCCAGTCCTGGACGATTCCGGAAAGCCGGTCGTGGCGAGCAAACCTGTTTTCTATTCCCTCTTCGTCGACAATATACTTCAGTTGTTTTCTAAGGGCTAAAATCTGTGGTATGGCCGGCGTGGTACGGGTCTGGCTCCGCTTGTGGTATTTGTGTAAAAGCGGTAGGTTGAAGTAATAGCTTCTTGGCTCCACGTCCTCGGCACGTTCCAGTAACCTCTCGCTTACAGAGGCTACTGCCAGGCCGGACGGCAGACCGAATGCCTTCTGAACGCCCGCGAGACACATATCGATACCCCAGTCGTCGACCTTGATTTTTGCTCCTGCCATACCGGATACGGCGTCTACGAGGAACATCGTGTCTTCGTAGCTGTTTACGACTTTTCCTACCTCTTTAACCGGATTCATCATTCCGGTTGAGGTTTCGTTAAACACCATGGTAACGGCATCGTATTCGCCGGTGGCGAGTTTTTCATCTACCATCTCCGGAGTAACTGGTTTCCCCCAATCCTGCTTTAAAATATCTGCCGGTACGCCGTTTTTTCGAGTTATCTTGTGCCAGCGTTCCGAAAATGCACCGTTGGAAACGGTTAAACACTTTTCCTTAACACCGTTTGTCACGGCTGACTCCATGGCTCCGGTCGAAGAAGAGGTAAAAAGAAAAACAGGGTTATCGGTAAAAAGCAACTTCTTTAACCTGGGCTGAATATCGTCGTAAACGTCGCTAAATTCTTCAGTTCTATGGTGAATTTGTGCCGTGGAAAGTTCCTGTAGTAACTCCGTTCTAACTTCAGTTGGTCCTGGTGTAAATAATTTTTCGTGCATTATGTCAGCACCTCCTAGAATTTTCAATTAAGGATATTAGAACGGTCAATTCTTTGCAAAGAGTCGCAGAATAAAGTTACTGAGTTAACAAGTTGGCAATTATGGCAATATATTTGTCATTCATAGAATTATCCTTATAATTTAAAGAACAAAAAGGAAAAAACAAAAAAAGGGTGTTGCAGAGGATTTAGATATGAAAGAGAGAAGGATACCAAAAGAAACGATTGATCGCTTGCCTCTTTATTTGCGGTGCCTTAACAAGCTGATTGACCGGGGGGAGGAAAGTATCTCCTCCGAGAATTTTTCCAGTAGACTCAATTTGAATTCGGCCCAGGTCAGGAAGGATCTTTCCTATTTTGGTGACTTTGGCACTCGAGGTGTTGGTTACAAAACGGAAAAACTTGCTTCGGAGATTCGCGATATTCTTAATCTGGATAAGAGCTGGAGCATGGCTCTTGTCGGGGTAGGAAATATCGGCTCTGCTTTGCTTACTTACCGGGGATTTGACCAGAGGGTATTCGAAGTTGAAATGGCATTTGACAGAAATCCTGACTTGATCGGGGAGGAATTAAACGGGGTTGAGATAGAGGACGTCAAAAATCTCGTTGATAGAGTTTCCGAGGAAGATGTCAGAATTGGAATAGTTGCTGTCCCTGCTCCGGCTGCTCAGGAGATTTCCGAAAAGCTTATCGAGGGCGGAGTAACCGGGATATTGAACTTTGCCCCTACTCTGCTCGATATTCCGGACGACGTACAGCTGGCTCAGGTAGATATAACCAAGGAGCTGGAGCAGCTGGTCTATTACCTCCAGGAATAAAGCCCTGGTCCGCTCTGAACGATACATTTCGTCTCATGATACGATCTTTAATGGCAAACGGTGTGTTATTATCTAAAGTGTATCCCACGTTCTAGCTTCGCGCTCGCTCAAGCGGAAGTCATTTTTTTCGTATTCTGATATTCGGGGCAATTATCTCATACTGTATAGTGCCTATTCGATGGAAAAGTTCATTGCCTGGGACAATGGAATGAGAGGGCTTATTTCGTCGGATAATGGAGCCAGGTTTTTGTATTTTGTAGAATTGTGTACTTGCAAATAGCCGTTCTGGTGAGGACAATATCACAATATCTTAATTTTCTCGCTAACTGGACCAAATTTTGAAATGAGGTGATATCATGTCAATGGGTCTGGAATCTCTGAAGGATCAAGTTGGAAATGAGCTAAATGACCTTTCGGGAGAGCTAAAGGAGCTGGGCGAACGAATATTTGAGAACCCTGAATTGAAGTTCGAAGAACACAGGGCAGCCCAGTGGTTGACCGAAGAACTCGAGGCGAAGGGTTTTGAAGTTGAACGCGGAGTCGGGGGGCTGGAGACCGCTTTTCTAGCTCGCTGTCCTCATGAAAGTCAGGGGCCGACGATAGCTTATCTCAGTGAATACGATGCTCTTCCCGGCCTGGGTCACGCCTGCGGTCACAACTTAATTGCAACTATCGGTATAGGTGCCGGCATCGGCTTGTGTTCGGTTATGGAAGAGCTGGGAGGACAGTTACTGGTAATAGGGACACCAGCTGAAGAGGGAGGCGGTGGGAAGGTCGAACTGATTGAAGCCGGGATATTTGACGATGTCGATGTGGCGATGATGGTTCATCCGTCCGATAAAACTCTAGTTGGGCGAGGGAGCCTTGGCGTGCAGGAACTTAAGTTCGACTTTTACGGTGAGTCATCCCACGCTTCTTCCCAGCCGGAAGAGGGCATAAATGCTTTAGACGCTGTAATCGCTACCTTCAATAACATAAACGCACTGAGGGAACATATAAAGGAAAGCTCGAGAATTCATGGCATAATTACGGATGGAGGGGAGAAACCAAATATCGTTCCAGATCACGCATCGGCCTATTTTTACGTCAGAGCGGCAAAACCGGAGGACCTGGAAAAGCTTCTTGAAAAAGTCAAGAACTGTGCCGAGGCAGGGGCGCTGGCAACTGGAGCGGAGCTCGAAATAGATGAAGAGGGTCACGGCTATCAACCGATGCAGCCCAACCCCGTGCTTGCCGACCTTGTAAAAGAAAACTTTGAGGCGCTCGGCGAAGAAGTCGAAGAACACGACGGTGGCATGGGTTCTACTGATATGGGTGACGTAAGCCAGAGGGTTCCAGCCGTCCATCCTTACATTAGAATTGCCGACAAAGAGACCCCGGGCCACTCCAAAGCTTTTGCCGACGCCGCGAACTCGGAGAAAGGCTATTCAGCAATGTTAACTGCGGCAAAAGCACTGGCGATGACCGGTATAGACGTTCTCGGGAAAGAGGAAAATTTAAAATCAATTAAGGAAGAGTTTTCCTCCGACTAACCGAGTATTTTCAATCTCAATCTTTCAAATCGGAATGGTGTTGCTATGTTTCTAGCACTTGACGTCGGCAATACGAATATCACTATCGGCTGTTTCCGGGATCACGAGATCCATTATACCTGGCGTATTTCAACGAATCAGGGCCTTACACCGGACGAAATAGGGGTTAAAATTATTTCCTTGCTCTCTGCCTCCGATATAAGCCCGGAAGAGATCAGAGATGCTGTAATTTCTTCCGTCGTTCCCTACCTCAACAGGAGCCTCTCGGTTGGCCTTGAACGTTACCTGGACGTCTCTCCCACGTTCTTACGACCCATGAACAACGGTCTGGTGGAACTGGAGGTCGAGGAGCCACAGAAAGTCGGGCCGGATAGAGTAGCAACAATAATTGCGAGCAAGGAATTATACGGGGGGCCCGGATTGATTATTGACTTTGGGACGGCGACGAGTTTTGAGCTCTACTCGGAAGAGGGAAATTTTATCGGTGGCGCTATTTCCCCGGAAATGGAGACTGCGCTCGAAGCTCTGGTCGAAAGGGCTGCCCTACTGCCGGAAATAGAGCTAGAATTACCGGAAAGCCCGATCGGCAAAACGTCAGCTGACAACATTAACTCAGGATTTGTCCTTGGGTTTATCAGTATGATCGAAGGAATGATAGAGCGGTTTAAAACAAGTTACGAGGGCGATCTCGAGATAATCGCTACCGGTGGCAAAGGAAGACTTTTTTCCAGAGAAATTGAAGAGATACAACATTACGAGAAAGACCTCGTTCTGGAAGGGCTAAAACTGTGGCATGAGAAGGTAGGAAAATAATAACCCTCCCGGCGAACCGGGAGGGTGAACCTGTTTGTTCAGGTATCGAAGAATTACTCGGTTTTTTCTTCTTTTGCTTTCATCCTTTCCGTTACTCCTTCGGAAAGGAGTTGAAGGTATTCGGAATCCGGTGTGACCAGAATCGTGGTTTTACCTCCGGGGAAGGATTTTCTGTAAGACGTCAGCTTGCGCCAGAATTCGTAAAATTCCACGTCCTGGCTGTAGGCATCGGAGTATATCTGAAGTGCCCTTGCCTCACCTTCACCGCGGATCTCTTCCGCTTTCTTCCTTGCTTCGGCCACGATGATGCTACTCTCTTTATCGGCTTTTGACTTTATTTCCTTTGACTGTTCGTCACCTTCGGCACGCAGTTCTGCAGCTCGTCGTTTCCGCTCGGATATCATCCGATCGTAGACTGCCTGCTGGTTTGCTTCGGGTAGATCTGCCCGTTTGATCTTTGCATCGATCAGGTTTATGCCGTATTGATTTAGCTTTTTCTCGCTATCTTTGGTTATCGTGGCAAGCATACTTTCCCGTTCCCCGGAAGCTATCTGGTTGAACTCGTAATTGGCGAGAACGTTCCGGAGGTTGGAATAAAGAATGTCGTCAATTCTCGTCTGGGCCGTGTCCAGGCGAGCGTTGAACGATTCTTTAAATTGCTGGGGCCGATCGATCCTCCAGATGGCGTAATTGTTTACCAGCAGACGGCGCTGGTCGGCGGTAATTAGTTTCCTCGGCTCTATGTCGTAAGAAAGAAGCCGACCCTCCATTTGCTGAACTCTCTGGATGAAAGGAATTTTGAAATGAAGTCCCGCTTCAGTAGCTACCTGTTTTATGTTTCCGTACTGGACTACTATCGCCTGCTTTGTCTCGTCAACGGTAAAAGTAAAGAGGTTAAAAACTATTAATATGGCGATAATTATTCCGGCAAACCACGCTAGTTTTCTCATTTGCTTTCACCGCCCAGATCGGAAAGATTCAGCAGTTTCAGGACCGAAGATCCGTCGGTTTGCTGTGTTAGCAGTACCTTGTTCATTTCCGGGAGAATTTTTTCCATGGTTTCCATGTAAAGCCGTCTCCTCGTAACCTCCTGGCTACCCCTATTGTATTCTTCGAGGACCTGGAGGAACTTGCTTACTCCACCCTGAGCTTCGTTAACCCTTTCGGCTTTTGTTGCTTCTGCCTGGTTTTCTATTTCTGCCGCTTGACCTCTTGCATTTGGTATCACGTCATTTCGATAAGCTTCGGCCTGATTTATTTTTGTTTGCTTGTCCTCCTTTGCGCTGGTTACGTCGTCAAAGGCGGGTATTACAGGTTCCGGAGGTTTTGCGTCCTGGACCTTTATAGTCTCGATATTGATTCCCGTCTTATATGAGTCCAGAAGTTTCTGGAGAGCATCCTGGGCGTTAGCTGCGATTTCCGCTCTCTGAGTTGTTAAGACCTCTTCGACATTGTGCTTGACTACTTCTTGCCTTATCACTGCCTCTCCGGCTTCCTTTACGAGAGCATGAGGGTCAATTATATTAAATGCCAGTTGTTCGGCGTCCCTCACGGTAAACTGAACAGCGAGTTCCATGTGAACGATGTTATCATCCCCGGTCAGCATCAGAGCCTCTTCCCTGTCAATGCGGTATCTCGGGTTAGGTGGGGGTGATATCGTCTCGTAACCAATTTCAATTTTACGGACGGACCTTATGTCCACTTTCTTTACGGTTTCGATCGGGGGAGGAAGGTGATAGTTTAAACCAGAATTTACGGTCCTTACGTGTTTTCCAAATCTTTTTACCAAACCGACCTCGGACGGGCCGACCTGATAGATTCCCTGGAGCAAATAAATAACGACGACGAGGCCAATGACAACCCAGCCTGCCTTATCGCCGAACTTTTTCAAAGTGCTTTTAAATCTATCCCAGTCAGTTCCGCCGCGGCCTTCTCCTGTATCAAAATCATAATTCTCGGGCATACTTCACCCCTCTTTCAGGCAAATATTGCTAAAGTATAAAGTATCCGTTAGCCTTGTACAACTGAATTAGTA
>CAZRDU010000014.1:0-27971 GCA_964599005.1 uncultured Thermotogae bacterium | reverse complement strand
GGACCACGGGATTTTGAGTCCCGCGCGTCTGCCAATTCCGCCACCCTGGCTGGAAAATAAGTATAAATTTTTCCTCTAAGTAAATCAACCTCTGCTTTACCGGACAACTCTTTAGAGGCTTCAGCAAGGACATTTACAGGGATAAGTTATTATGCATTATCTTCTTCTAAGTGGTTTTAATCACGATATCGGCCCAAGAGATATCGTCGGTGCTCTGGTCAACCAAACGGATCTGTCTCCCGATTCTCTTGGCAATATCGAACTTGACAGTACTTTTGC
The DNA here is from genome assembly GCA_964599005.1 of uncultured Thermotogae bacterium. Taxonomy (GTDB): domain Bacteria; phylum Bipolaricaulota; class Bipolaricaulia; order M55B111; family M55B111; genus JAGXLP01. Next base: position 27,692 of record CAZRDU010000014.1, on the reverse strand, counting down.
CGAAGTAGAAGTTTTCGAGGATCCCGGCTCGTACGATTCCGGTGACGTTGATTCTGTCGGCCCTGCGTCGGTGAAAAGTACTCAATGGGAAAAGAAGGAATGGGAAGAACTGGATAATTATATCCAGCAGAAGAAAGAACTGGTGCAGCTCGAACGGGAAGAAGAAATGGAGAGACACGAGCAAGAAATCCGGACAACCAGCGGCAGAGAGAGGGAAAAACTTGGCAGGGCCATACTTCATCTCCGGGGCAAGGACGTTGGCGAGGATCTCGGCGGAAAACAAATGGTCAAGTTCAGCCGAAACAAAAAGGGCGAGGAGCTTCCGGATAACGAAATATCCGTCGGCGATCTGGTCACCCTCTCGAAAAACCAACCACTGCGTGACGACAACCCGTCAGGGACGGTGGCGGAGCGTACGAACTATTCCCTGACGATAGCTTTTGACCCACCGCTGGACGGTTTCCTGCTCGATAAAGGACTGCGCATGGATCTTTACGTGAACGATATCACCTATCAGAGAATGCTCGAAAGCCTGGAAGGGTTGCCCTTTCATACCAACAGAGATTTAGTAAAAAAGCTGGTCGGACTTTCTCCGCCTGGCGAAGTCAGGGGAAGTGATATCGTTCCTCTCGCCGGAGAACTTGATGATTCTCAGACTAAAGCGGTCCAGCGTAGCGTAAACGCCGATCCATTTTTCTGCATTCACGGCCCGCCCGGAACCGGTAAGACCACGACTCTGGCCAGCACAGTGGAAGAACTGGCAAGACAGGAAGAAAAAATACTCGCAACTGCAGGGTCGAATATCGCGGTTGATAATATGGTAGAATTCCTGGTAGATAGAGACGTAGAGGTGGTAAGAGTTGGTCATCCTGCTCGGATAACACCTTACTTGAGAAAAATAAGCCTCGATTACCAGGTCCAGGAGCACCCGAAATACGAAAAATCACGCGAGCTAAGGGACCGGGCTCAGGAATTGCAGGACGAACAGGATTCATATCAGTTCCCCTCCGGTAGATACCGCCGGGGAATGAGCGACACACAGATACATCAGCTCGCACAGAAGGGTTCGGGGTCCCGGGGCGTCTCTCGGGAAAAAATAAAGGAGATGTCAACTTGGCTCTCCCTTCAGAAGGAAATTGACGGACTATACGAAAGGAGTAAAGAGCTGGAAGAAGCAGCGATAAGCGAAATAATAGAGAAGGCCGACGTGATCTGTACCACCAATTCGACGGCAGGATCAAGTTTACTCGAGGGAAAGAATTTTGACGTTGTGGTTATCGACGAGGCGACCCAGGCAACGGAGCCCTCTTGCTTAATCCCTTTAAACAAGGGGGAGAGGGCAATCCTGGCGGGGGACCACAAACAGCTCCCACCGACAATCCTGTCAAAAGAGGCAAAGGATGATCTCCAGGTAACTGCATTTGAGAAGCTCCTCAAAAGAGCCGGGAGCTCGATTACCGAAATGCTGGGGACCCAGTACAGAATGAATACAGAGATAATGGAATTCTCAAATAACGCTTTTTACGACGGTAACCTGAAGGCGGACGAGTCCGTCGCGAATCACACTCTGGGAGACATAATCGCGAACGGCTCTTCATTAAAAGATCTTCAGCCCGACTGGCTCCAGCGAGCACTCGACCCGGCACGTCCGGTAATCTTTCTGGATACTTCTGATCTTGACGCCCGGGAAAGACAGCGTCAGGGCTCTAATTCCCGCGAAAACCCCGTAGAGGCGGAGATAGTAAGCCAGGTAGCGAAAGAGCTACTCGACCATTTACCGCCGAAAGAAATTGGCGTAATATCACCCTATGACGACCAGATAGGCCTGCTCAACTCCCGGCACGATCAGGAAAACCTGGAAATCAAAACCGTCGATGGTTTTCAGGGCAGGGAAAAAGAAGTTATCATCATTTCTTTCGTCCGGAGCAATGATAACGAGGAACTGGGCTTCCTTACGGACGAAAGGAGATTAAACGTATCCCTGACGAGGGCGAGGCGAAAGTTAGTAATGGTCGGCGACGCCGAAACACTCTCCAGCCACACCAGATACGCGGAATTACTACAGTACGTTAAAAACAACGATTTCTACAAAAAAATAGCGCGATAGTCCCTTAGATTTCCATCACGGACATGGGAAATCAACCATCCTTCTCGAGGCTTAAATTGCGCTGACGATTCTGTCTATATATTTCTGGAAAGCTGAATCAGGCCCAATTTAAGCCTCGAGAAGTCTAGCTGTCAATATGACGGTCAAACTTTCACCAAATCCCGCCTTGTAGGCCCCATAGTCAGAGCCTAGTACGGATTTATTAACTCCAGACCCGCTGCTTAAATGGAAAAGATCTGATACAGCTTCTTCGAGCTATGCTCACCCTTCCGGCCAAATATCTTTACCTGTCAAGAAACAATCTTTTATCGAAAGTAGTCCCAGAGTTTAATTCGAACGAAACTACTTTTCAGATAAGGAGTAAGCAGCAAGCCCGCAATGAACCCACCTACATGGGCAAGCCGCGCGACATTACCTACCTGATTCCCGGCGGCCCGGATTAACTCGAAGAGAAACCAGAGGCCAACCATGATAACGGCTGGAATTTGAACGAAGGTGAAGAAAAAGAAAATGGGTATCAGCGTCACTATATTGGAATTAGGGTAAAGTAACAGGTAGGCGGCCATCACCCCGGCGATTGCACCAGAAGCTCCAATCATCGGCGTCCCGCTACCGCTATTCGCCACTATCTGGAGACTCGCTCCGGCAACCCCCGCGAGAAAATAAAAAAGAGCAAAGCGAAACGGTCCCATCGCGTCTTCAACGTTGTCCCCAAAAATCCAGAGGAACAACATATTACCTATCAGATGGAAGAAGCCTCCGTGAATGAACATCGAGGTTATCAATGTCAACAAAATTGGAAAAGGTACCAGGGGCGGAAAATCGGTAAAGCTGGCAATTTCCCCGGGAACAGCGCCGTATTTGAAAAAGTAATTCCTTTTGGGTGAAATACGGACTCCCGATATTCCCGGTTCGCTTAACCTGGTAGAGTCAAGCGGGATCACGCCATGCTCTTTCCACGGGGTAATATCCAGGGTCAGCGACGGTTGAGTGCTCAAACTCAACTGAAACAGAAATACTAGAACGTTTAGAGAAATTAAAGTTACGGTAACCCAGGAAAAACGATAGCTCGGCCTGGTATCTCTTATGGGTATCAATCTTTCACCTTTACTGAGTTAATCGTCCTTTTCGACCTTGTTCTTAATATCCTCGGGGTCGACAACCCGTTCCGACGAGGAAATCCCCATTGAAACAACCATCTTGATCCCCTGCTCGACGCTCATATCAAGGTAGGTAACGTCTTCTTCCGGTAATATGAAGAGCTTTCCCGTAAAAGGGTTTGGTGCCGAAAAAATATAGACGGACACGCTATCCCCGATATGGTTTGTCACAAAGCCGATCGTATGGCTATCCGGTCGGGGGTATTCAAATAACACGACCTCCTTAAAAGAAGAAAAGGAGCCTCTACCCAGTATTGCCTCTGAAATCTCCTGAGCTGGAGGGTAAATCCTCTTTACTACCGGTACCTGTTTCAGCGCGACGTTCATGTAACGCTGAAACAGTTTCCCGAGGTAAACCCTGGAAATAAAACCAAGCAGAAGAACCACTACGACGGTATATATGACGCTAAGGCCCGGAATCCATTCGATCCCGAAGAGACTCTGCAATGATCTGCTGAGCTGGTTGCCCAGAACTGTTCCCCGACCAAAGTAACGATCAATCAAGTTGTAACCGAGCCAGAGCAGGTACCCGGTAATCGATATGGGCAATATCGCAACCAGCCCATCAACCAGAACGTCACGTAATTTTTGAATAATCCAGGAATATTTCATCTTTGGTGGTAATAAACGTTAAGTTAGCCGTCAGCCACTTAAAAAACAAAGGCCTCCCTTTCGTGGAGGCCTTCAGGCTACACAAAGTAATATGGCAGGATAATAAATACCAGCCGACACCAGGTCAGACTAAAGCATCACCGGTATCCTTGTCGAAAATATGAATATAGTCCATGTCGGCGTAGAGAGTAACGTCCTGATCGGGTTCGATATCCACCCTGGGGTCCAGCTGAGCAACTATCTCCTGATCCCCTACCTCGGAGTGAACGATTATTTCATCGCCCAGAGGTTCTGTAACCAGTACGTGCACGCCAAAGCTCTTGGTTTTATCTCCTTCGTGCATGGACTGTTCGGCTGTAAGGTCTTCCGGTCTTACACCAAAAGTGATATTCTGCTCAGTTGTTCCGTCCAGCTGGCTGGTTATTTTGTCAGGCAATAATAGATCGAACCCCTCGCCCTCTATGTACATATCTCCATCTCTCTCAGTCAATCTGGCATCAAGGAAATTCATTGAGGGACTACCGATGAAACCGGCCACGAACTTGTTGCTGGGCTGATCGTAAATGGTCTGCGGGTGATCGTACTGCTGAATGATCCCCTCATCTATTACAGCAACTCTATTACCCAGGGTCATTGCTTCTACCTGATCGTGCGTAACGTACATCGAGGTGGTGGAAAGGTTATGATGCAGTTCCTGAAGCTCGGCCCTCATTTGAACTCTCAGCTTGGCATCCAGGTTTGACAGAGGCTCGTCAAACAGGAATACTTTCGGGTTTCGGGCTATTGCTCTACCTACCGCCACTCTCTGTCTCTGTCCCCCGGAAAGTTCTTTCGGCTTGGAGTCAAGCTTGTCATGAATCCCCAGGAGGTCCGCAGTTCTATTGACACGCTCCTCTATCTCATCTTTGGGGAGTTTTCGGAGTTTGAGACCAAACGCTATGTTGTTGTAAACGTCCATGTGGGGATAAAGCGCGTAATTCTGGAATACCATGGCTATATCCCTGTCCTTTGGAGGTACTCCATTTACTACTCTATCTCCTATGTAGACTTCCCCTGCGGTCGGTTCTTCCAGCCCCGCCACGCACCTAAGTGTAGTCGTTTTGCCACAGCCCGAAGGGCCAACCAAAACTATGAATTCCGAATCCTCAATGGTCAGATTTGCTTCGTTAACGGCCGTCAAGTCGCCAAACTTCTTCGTCACGTCCTCTAACCTAACTTCAGCCATATGAAAACCTCCCGATGAGTAAATTACAGCTATATTTCCTACCACCTAGAAGCCAGTGATAATTCGCTAACAACCCTTATTGTCAGATAAATAAAGAACCGTCACCTTTCCGCCCGGATATTTAATATATAACTAAGTCTCTCTTGCTTAAATAGTTTAAACACTGGACGTTTACCTTGCAAGTTTTCGACCAAATAAACGCTTCTCTGGGGCAAAAACAGCTTTTACGAACTTTTAACGGCGGGGCATGAAGGGTATAATAATTCGTATCATCGATTCTACCTTAGAGCGGACGAATGAAGAGATCCAAGGGGGTAAAAGAATGCCAAATGCACTCTATCCCGGGAGCTTCGATCCGATCACCTACGGACACCTGGATATTATAGAAAGAGCGGAAAAGATCTTTGATGACTTAATGGTGGGGATAGTTGAAAACCCACGCAAAGAAACATTACTCTCGTTCAATGAAAGAAAAAAGCTGGTGAAAAAGTCCCTGGAAGAAGAGAAGATTCAGGTCTCCAGCGTTATCACCTTTTCCGGGTTGTTGGTTAATTGCGCAAAACAACATGACAGGGAATCGATAGTTCGCGGGCTCAGGGCAAATTCGGATTTCGAATACGAATTTCAGATGGCCCTTACGAATAGGGATCTGGCACCGGAAATCGAATCAGTATTTTTGATGACCGCGGGAGAATACTCGTTCCTCAGCTCAAGTATAGTCAAAGAGGTGAAAGAGCTGGGCGGCGACGTGAGCAGTTTCGTGCCCGGTGTAGTAGAGAGGAAGCTTGCCAGAAAATTCTCCTCGGCGGACTGAGTTTACTGGTAGTGGACCCACCGCTTTGACAGTCTCATATTTATCGCCGTAAGGATAAATACGATGAAGAACAGAATGTAGGCAGCCGCGGAAGCGTAGCCAAACTCGAAATTGTTGAAGCCTTTCTGGAAAAAGAACATCACTATCGTCTGAGCGCTATCCAGAGGGCCTGCCGTACCCGACCAGAGGACATATACCTGCGTGAAAACCTTGAAAGCACCTATCATTGAAATGATCAAAACGAAGAAGGTAGTTGGAGTAAGAAGCGGTAGAGTAACGTGTCGAAATAGCTGAAGCCTGTTCGCTCCGTCAACTTTTGCCGCTTCGTAGTAATGCTCCGGTATATTTTGTAGACCTGCCAGGAAGAGGACGACCTGAAAACCAAGGAACTTCCAGACTCCGAATATTATCAGTAAAGGAATTGCCAGAGCCGGGCTATTGAGCCAGCGAAAATCCCCGAGGCCGACGATTCCCAGTATGTGATTTACCAGGCCATAGTCAGCGTTAAACAGCCAGACGAAAACGGATGCTCCGGCAACCATCGGCGTTATCCAGGGAAGAAAAAACGCAGTCCTGAACCAGTCCCTGAACCGAATTTTTTGATTTAATAGAATAGCGATAAACATTGCAATTATCATGGTAACCGGGGTACTGATCAGGGCATAGTAGACCGTGTGCCATAAGGCAGCGCCGAACTCCGGATCCGTGAATAACTCCGCGTAGTTCTGAAAACCGATAAAACTTCCCGAATTTTTCAACACGTTCCAGTCAAAAAGGCTTATCTTAAACGACCTGATCAGTGGCCAGAAAGAGAAAGTCCCCAGTACAATAAGCGTTGGGAGCAGGTAGACGTAAGCCCAGAAGGTCTCTTTCCAGAAACTAAGCTTCTTGAGCTTGCGCCTCTCGTAACCGATCAAGCCACTTAGTTTATCCAGAATCGTGTTCAAATTTTCCTCCGTCCTTTTCAAATCCTTCAATTCAGCGAACTACGACCTCATCCCAGGCAGAAGCCATCGTTTCGATGGATTGGTGCAGGTGCTCCGGTTTAAATTGCTCCAGGATAATTGGTCCGTCGTACTCTTTTTCTCTTAAAGCTTCGAATAACCCGATCAAGTTCAGATTTTCCGACTCCTCTTCCAGCTGGCGATGGTCACTCCCCTCTATAACCCCGTGAAGATGAAGGTTTATAACGGAATCCGAGTTCTCGTAGTAATGAAGCACCGGGTCCTCGTCACGCTTTATCAGGTGGCCGACGTCGAGACATCTCCCATAACCGGTTTCATCAAGAAAACGCTGCAGCCGATGCAGATCCGTAAACAGGTTCTCCACGGCAATTTTTCCCGGATCCAGATAATCTTTTAATTGCTTCAGGGACTCCCGGGCCTTCTCCAGCTGATCCATGTACTGCTCTATTTCAAAAAGATGGGTCAGCGGAGAACCGCCGGGATAATACATCGGGGTAACGTGGAGAGTGTAAACCAGGGGATCCAATTTCTCCGCCTGCTCGTAAGTTTCAGCAACCACTCTAATAGACGCCTCGCGCAAATGCGGATTTGTCGTTGCCAGGCGAATGCTTAGAGGAAGGTGTATCGTGTAATCCACCCCGAGCTCCTCCTTCAATTCTTCGAGCTTTCGAACGGTCCTGTCTTTCAGGGGAAGATTTCTCGGGTACTCCAGTGTTAACTCGATCAGGTCAAATTCGCCCGGCGTTCTCTTTACGTTCTCCAGCAAATTCAGATTTGGGTAAGTTAATGACGTAGACCCAAGTTTAAATGGAAAATCCTTATTCAAATTTACCTCCGGAAAAAAGCGCGGGGGCGAAACCGCCCCCGCAGGTTAAGAAATTATTTTCCGTATTCTTTCGCGAATTTTTGCGCACCGTCTTTCAGCAGTTTTGTCGGCTCACCCTTGCCCAGCATCGTCTTCTCCAGAATATTTCCAAATATATTTCTAACCGAATACCAGTCCGGATGATGAGGATAGACGAACCCTTCCTTCATCATCTGAGTCGTCGCTTTTCTCTTCGGATTTTCTGCCAGGAAGGTAGTCCATTCATCCGAGTTCAGGGCGGACAGCGTAACCGGTATGTAACCCGTTTTCTTTGCCCAGTAAATAGTCCACTTGTCCTTGACCAGGAACTTAATGAACTTTAGACCTGCCTCGACCTGCGCCTCGCTGTGTCCTGCTTGAAAGAGGCCGACATTGGTCCCCTGGATCATAGAGTCCCCGTTTGCCGGTCCGTCAGGCAGGGGAGCTGTATCCCAGCCGTGATTTCCTTCACTTGCCGATGCCACGTATGGTGCTCCAGCCGAGGAACCGATATACATGGCGACCTTGCCGGAACCGAAAGGCCCGCTGAGGTAACCCGTTTGATACAGGCTGTACTCTTTAAGGTCGGCCAGGAAGTTTAAAGTCTGGACACCTTTATCAGAGTCTATCAAAAGCTGTGATTTGTCGTCACTGAGGAACCTTCCACCGGCCTGGTGGTGAAAGAGGGAAAACAGCTCGGGCGTCGGCCGCAGCCCAAAGCCGTATTGATCCATTTCCCCATCGCCATTTTTATCTACGGTCAGCTCCTTCGCCGTTGAAAGAAGTTCATCCCAGGTTTTCGGCGGTTCTTCGATCAGATCCGTGTTATAAAAGAGCACCATAGCGCTCTTGTTAAACGGCAGGGTATACATTTTACCGTGAAAAGTGCAGGAATCCTTGAGAGCTTCCGGCAGGTTATCTACCAGTTCCTGACTTACAATTCCGTCCAGCTCCTTCATTAGATCTGCATTTACGTACTGAATCGTCCAGTCCTCATACTGCTGCGCGGAAACGGGTAACTTTCCCGCTGCCGCCGAAGTCGTCAGCTTTTGACTCAACTCGCCGTAACCACCTTGATCCACCAATTTGACATCTATGTCCGGGTGCGCCTCTTCAAACTGGGCAGTTATATGCTCCAGGGCCTCCTTGTGCTCCCTGTGCATGGCGTGCCAGAAGGTAACCTCGGTCTGACCAAAAGCAAATAGACCGAGACCAACAACCAGGCTAAACACGACCAGAGAGAGAACAACTCTTTTTGACATATCTGCACCTCCGTCAGGCAGGATAGTTATAAAGGATGAAAAAATCACCAGCACCAGTCACAATAAATTCGGGAGAACCACCTCCTCTGTTCTACTTGATGCCACTCCTGGCCACTCCCTGGATAAACTGTTTCTGTGCGAAAAAGAATATTATCAAAATTGGTAAAACAGCCATGGTAGAGGCGGCCATAAGCTCGGCAAAGTGAGTACCCGCTTCAGAGCGGAATACCGCCAGACCTACCGGTATAGTTCTCATGCTCGGCTTATTGGTCATAATCAGTACCCAGAGGAAAGCATTCCAGCTACCGACGAACTTAAACAGAGCAACGGTAATTATGCCCGGCTTGGACAGCGGAACGACTACCTTCCAGAGAAACCTGAACCTGCTGCAACCGTCCAGCTGAGCCGCGTCCCAGAGTTCATCCGGGATGGTTTTGAAATACTGCCGCAAGAGAAAAATACCAAAGATCGAGGCTATCCATGGGATAATCAAAATCTGATAGGAATCGGTCCAGCCAAGGTTGCTGGCCAGCATGAAGTTGGGGATCAGACGTAACTGACCGGGGAACATCATTAAGCCCAGCAGGCTCAGAAACAAGACCCTCTTCCCAAAGAAATCCATCTTGGCGAATGCGTAAGCAGCCAGAATTGTCGTCACCACTTCCCCGATCGTAGTCATAACCGAAACGAAAAACGAATTTATGAAATAGCGGTTGAACGGTGCCGCGTTCCAGGCTTTAACGTAATTCTGCCAGTGCAACTCACTCGGTATCCATTTGGGCGGGATAACGTTGACCTCTCCTGGGGGCTTGAAGGAAGTCGTAACCATCCAGTAAAAGGGCAACAGCACGGCAGATACCAGCGCGATCAGTGCAAGATAAGTAAAAAACTTGTAAAGGATTTTTCTCAGATTCATTTTTTATTTTTGGATTATTTTGACTTCGTAAACTCTTTTTCGATTTCCGCCCAGCTTTTGAGTACCAGGACGTCCGACCCGGCAGACAGAAGCTCCTCCCGCGGGAACAACCCCAGCCAATCAAGCAGAATCGGTCTTACTCCCCCGGCTTCGTAGGCCTCGGCATCGTCCGGGTGATCACCGAAACCAACTACATTTCGCTCAGGCCACCTGGGGGAAAGCCGCTCTTTCAATAGGGATCTCTTGTATTCCTTGTCGTTCTCTTTCCTGGTCGGCTTCATAAACAATTCGACACCCGCCCCTTCCGGATTCGGGAACCCATTAGACAGCAGCCAATCAACCGTTCCGGTGCGCATCGAATCACCTGATTCATCGTGCCGCCCGGTAATGTAAAACAACTCAACGCCATCCGATTTCGCTTCGTTCAAAAAATCGGCGGCTCCGGGGGCCGGTTTATCTAGATGCAAATATCTGTCGGAGAGGAACAAGCACCAGAATTCCTCTGTTTCCCCGGGACTCAAATAATCTTCGAAACCCCCGAAACTCCCGCAGGTCTTTTCATAAACCTCCTCTCGGCCCAGTTCGCTTAATGACCGCTTTATTCTTTCGGAGGGATCGGCTATCGTATTATCTATATCCGTTATCAGACAGTCAATTTCCATTTTTACCTTATCTGCCTCAGATCATTATTCTCATTTCGGTGTCGTCGTCGATTAACTCCCAATCCGGCATGAGAAGAAACCATTTCAGCGATTAAAGATATATAATTTCTCATATAATCTTATAAAGAGCCGCAAATATATCAATTCGGGGACCATGCACTGAAATTTCAATTAAGTCCTCTTGGCTTCGCATTAATCTCCATCGTAGCCTATCATTTTAACTGATTTACCCTGGCATCCCAAATTCTTAACCGCCATAATTCCACAATTCGGCTAATTTTGACTTTTACAATTTCAAATTCAACCCCGTCAGCTGAGGGAATTATTTTTATCTATTTTCGGGTCGCTAGATAATTATTGCAAGAAGAAAACAAAAACTCTATCCTATTTTTGTGGCGAGATTAACTTTTACCTTTAAGGAGGGGATAGTTTGAAAAAGATAATAATAATGGGTGCAGCCGGGAGGGATTTTCATAACTTCAATACTAATTACCGGGGAAACGACGAGGTAGAGGTAGTAGCTTTTACCGCAGCTCAGATACCGGATATAGCGGGAAGGAAATATCCGGCGGAACTAGCCGGGGATCTTTATCCGAACGGAATTCCAATAGAAGCCGAAGAGGATTTACCGGAGTTGATCAAAGAAAACGACATCGACGAAGTCGTGTTCTCTTACAGCGACGTTCCGCATCAGTACGTGATGGAAAGGGCCTCCCTCGTTAACGCAGCGGGAGCCAATTTCAAACTATTAAGCCCGAAAAATACCACTCTAAAATCGTCCAAACCGCTGATCTCCGTCACGGCGGTAAGGACCGGATCGGGCAAGAGCCAGACTACTCGACGGGTGACGGATGTTCTTCGCGACATGGGGAAAAAGGTGGCAGTAATCAGGCACCCGATGCCGTACGGTGATCTCGTCGAACAAAAGGCACAGAGATACGAGAAATACGAGGACATGGACAAATACGATTGCACGATAGAGGAACGCGAGGAATACGAACCCCATATTGACAGAGGCAATATCTTATTTGCCGGAGTCGATTACGAGGAGATACTTCGCCAGGCAGAAAAAGAAGCAGACGTGATAGTCTGGGACGGTGGAAACAACGACTTCTCGTTCTACGAGTCCGATTACAGCATAGTTCTGATGGACCCTCTCCGTGCCGGCCACGAGAGGACTTATTACCCGGGCAACATCAGTATAAGAATGGCCGATCTGGCTGTCATCAATAAAGTGGAGACGGCCACCCCCGACCAGGTAAACGAGGTACGGGAAAGCGTTCGGGAATTAAGTGAAGGAGCAAGAATCATGGAAGCCAGTTCTCCGCTAACGGTCGAAGATCCGTCAGTCATCTCGGGTAAAAGGGTGCTGGCGATCGAAGACGGACCGACGGTAACTCACGGGGAAATGGACCTCGGTGCAGGTACGCTGGCTGCAAAAAAATTCGGAGCAAAAGAACTAATAGACCCGAAACCTCACGCCGTAGGCTCTTTGAAAGAGACGTTTGAAGACTATCCCCATGTACCTGAACTTCTACCGGCCATGGGTTACGGAGAAAAACAGATCCAAGATTTACAGGCTACGATCGATAATTCTTCGCCCGAAGCCGTCGTAATCGGTAGCCCGATCGATCTAAGGCGGCTGATAGATTTCGACGTTCCAACTACGCGAGTAACTTACGAGCTCCAGGAGCTGGGTAGCCCCACCCTGGAAGAGGTATTGAACAACCTGGAGGTTTTAAAATAACAGATGGAAGGACAGAACTTAAACGTAGTCAGACATCCTTTAATTCAGAACAAACTAACTTACCTCAGGGACAAGAACACGGAAAATCAAGATTTTCGGCTTATTCTCGAAGAACTCACGACATTGATGGTATACGAAATAACCAGGAACTACCCTCTGGAAGAGACTGACGTGGAGACACCCCTGGAAAAAACGACGTCGGAAACCCTGGCGACAAACGTGGCCCTGGTCCCGATACTGCGAGCCGGAGTTGGCATGCTGGAAGGCGTACTTAACCTGATTCCAAAAGCAAGAGTCGGTCACATAGGACTCTACAGGGATCATCAAACCCTGGAGCCGGTGGAATATTATAAGAAATTACCGCAACCGCTGAGCGAGTTCCAGATTATCGTAGTGGACCCGATGCTTGCCACCGGTGGCACAGCTAAAGCAGGAGTCGAGCTGGTTAAAGAAGAGGGCGGTGAAAACGTCCAGTTTCTCTGCCTCGTAGCGGCACCGGAAGGGGTCGATAATTTTTCGAATAAACACCCCAATGTCCCGATCTACACGGCAGCCGTGGACGATCATCTTGACGAAAACGGTTACATTCACCCGGGTCTGGGGGACGCGGGCGATAGACTCTTTGGTACTTAAAGGTACTTATAAACCAGAAAGAGAGTATTACGAAAAAAATTAGATAGGACCCAGCGCCCGATCGGCGCTGGGTCCTGAAAATTATCTTCCCTATAGGTTGTATAAATCTACTCGTTGCCGAACTTATTGTAATGAACTACGTCGTCCAGTTTTGCTCTCGTTTCTTCACGCTTCTGGTCCGGTATACCCAGAGGAAGCAGGTAAGTTAAGCGAATGTCCTCCGGTAACCCGAGCATCTTTTTCGCCTCCGACTCGACCGAACCTTTTTTGTTCTCGAGATCGTAAACATCGAGCCAGTAAGCCCCAAGATCCAGGCTGTGCGCCGCGAGAGCCATGTTGTGGGCGGCAACTGCACCTTCCTCGATATAATGACTCGTGCCACAGCCGGTAATCGCGATCGCCACCGTAATCGGAGCATTCTTGATTCCGGCAGTGTAAATAGTTACCCTTTTCGTCAATTCGTAAAGTTCTTTCTTAAGTTCTTGGTCTTCGATCACTACAAATTGCCAGGGCTCGCAATCCCCGAAACTCTCCGACCAGTAACCGGCCTGCAGGACGGCATTAAGTTTCTCGTCTTCGACGGGTTCGTCCTTGAATTTAAATACCATCCTCCGCTCTCTAATTGTCTTTAAAACTTCGTTATCGATCATATTTTTCTCCTCCAGTTATGATAATCTACGCATCCCCATCCCGTAATCCCCATCTTTAATATTATTGTATGGATATCGAATGAAACTACAATAAATTTCGGCGTTCGTCGAGAGATCGAATTCGTTCTCAAGGGGTAATTATCTCCTTCACCCTTCCGCGCTCCAGATAATAGATCTCAGAGGAGATGGATTCGAGGAAATCGATTTTTTGCTCGGCAATCAGGACCAGCTTACCCTCACCAATCATACGTTGGAGAAGCTCTAGAATCTTTTCCGATACCTCGGGCATCAAACCTTCCGTCGGTTCATCAAGCAACAACAATTCCGGCTCCGTGAGCAGTAAACGAGCCATTGCCACCATGGCCTTCTCGCCGCCGGAGAGGTCTCCGGCGTTTTGCCCGTAATGACCTTCAAGTCCGGGGAAGTACCCAAAAACTTTATCCCTGATTTCGGATGTTCCGGCTTTATCCTCGACCAGCTTCAAATTTTCTTCCACTGTAAGGCCCCTGAACAATTGCGTCTCTTGAGGAAAGTAGCCAATACCCAGATCCGCCCTTTTGTAAGGAGGAATTTTCCGTAAATTTCTCCCCCGGTAGAGAACCCGACCCCTCACCTTAACCAGCCCGAGCACCCCTTTCAGGACTGAAGTTTTGCCAGCGCCATTTCTCCCGGCCAAGCCGAGTGCTTCTCCTTCGGCCAGGGAAAGTCCCAGCCCCCTTACAGCCCTGAAACTACCGTAGTAAACTTCGTAATCAGTCAATTCCAGCACGCTGATCACTCCTTGAGTATCCCGGAGGGAGCTCCATGCTCGGCCAGATACTCTTTCACGCATTTTCTTTCCTTCATCTTCTCAGGTGAACCTTCCGCCAGTAATTTCCCCGCTTTTAAAAACCCAACCTCATCAGCCACTTCAAATAAGACGTTCCGATCGTGCTCGACAAAAATCAACCCTTCAACCCCGCGCGCCGCCGGGGTATCCGACTTCGTTAGTTCGATCATCAGATCCGATATCCGTCCGGCAGAACGGTTATCAACTCCGGCAGAGGGTTCATCCGCCAGTAAAACTTTCGGGCGAGTTGCCAGGGTCATGGCCAGATCCAGTAAACGTTTTTCCCCGTAAGGTAATTCAGAAGCAATAACTTCGGACCGGCCGTCCAGTCCGACAAGCTCGAGAGTGGAATCCAATTCTATTTCGTCACCCGGTACGGGGAGGTAAGTACCGGCTCGCGCACCACCCCGGAGATTATCTTTGACCGTAAGCGTCGGAAAAGGGCTGGGTTTCTGCGGAACATAGGCGATACCTTGCCTGCATCTCTTTTCGACGGAATAATTCGTAATTTTGCGTCCGTCAAACTTTACCAGGCCGGAGGAGACATCAATTTCTCCGGAAATTAACTTCAAAAAGGTACTCTTCCCCGCTCCATTTGGCCCCATAACTCCCTTTGTTTCTCCGTATCCCAGAGAGAAATTAACTTTCCGGAGTGCCTCGAACCCATCATACTCCTTGCTCAGCCCCTTAACCGACAACAAACTATCTCCCATGCCAGCCCTCCTTGATCTTTTCGTACACCTCACCCAGCATCCCGATCACTCCGCGAGGGAAAACCAGGACGGAAAATACGATCAGTCCACCAACCAGAATGGGATAGATTTTTCCCGTTATCGCCGACAGGCTGTCCCGGACAAAGGTAAGAAGAGCGGCCCCGATAAAAGGACCGGCCACGGTTCCAGCCCCACCAAGTATAGTCCATATCACGACGTCCGCGGAGCGGCTCCAGTGAAAGAAACCGGCCGAAGCGAAGCCGGAAGTATAAGAGTACAAACCACCGGCCAGGCCGGCGAGAAAACCGGACAGGGAAAATGCAATTACCTTGTACTTTTTTACCGGGTATCCCAGCAAACGCGTCCGCCTTTCGCTGTCACGAATCATTCTGAAAACGAGACCGAGTGGTGACTTTACCAGGATAACCGTACCCATTACTATGACTGCACTGATCCCCAGAACCAGGTAATAGTTATGCTCCAGCCCAGGAAATCCTACCGGAACGATCAAGCCGTCGTCTCCTCCCGTCAGCCAGCGACCTTCGATTGCCAGCAGATGAAACAGGATTGCCAGAACCAGTGTCACCAGAAAAAAACGGGCCCCTGAAACACGAACGACTGCCCAGCCAACGAAAGAACCCAGTACCGCCGAGACCAGGGCCGCAAGAACGAGCGGGATAACCAGACCAGCTATACCTTCGAAAGAATAGACGAAAACGTAGGCCCCGGTACCGAAGAATATTGACTGGCCAAAACTGAGCATTCCGGTATAACCGTAAACCAGGTCAAAGGAGAGGGCGAAAATCCCCCAGATGAGCGTCTCGGTGAGGAGTACCAGGTGAAATTGACCGAGAAAAACCGGGGTTACAGCCAGAATAAACACGGACAAAAGAAAAACCACCGCGTACTCAATTCTGACTCGCATTGCCGCTACCCCCTCCGGACCAGTCCGGTCTGATCAGAACTAGCACCAGAACCAGGGAAAATGCAATTATTAATCCCGCCGTCGGATTCAGAAATGCCGTAGCAAGCCCTCGAACCACTGCAAAAGAAACGGCAACAATAACTGAACTCCAGATTCGTCCAAGTCCACCGATAATGACAATTAGGAAAACCACTGCAAATATCCTGAGACCCATTTCGGGGGTAAGTGATACCGTAGGAGCCGTTAACGCCCCGCTTAGACCGGCCAGGGCTCCACCCAGGCCGAAACCCATAAGGTAAACCACTGTAACGTGAACCCCGATAGCCGTACTCAATTCCCGGTCTTCCTCCGTCGCCCGGAGCAGTAAACCGAACCTGGTTCTCTCAAGAATCAACCAGAGCAAGAACAGTACGAGAATTGAAATGACCGCAATTATTATTCTATAAAAAGAGTAACCGGTTCCAAAAACGGCAAAAGAAGCCTCCACGGGTAGCGGTAATCTCCGCGGGGTTCCTCCCCATACTACCAGAGAAATCCCCTGAAGGATCAGTGCCGCCCCGAAAGTTCCCAGAACGGACAGCAAAGAGTCCTTCCGAACCGGTTTTAGAGTCAGGCCGATCGCAATACCGATCAAACCGACAAGTAAAGGTGAAATGACCAGCGAAATCCAGAAAGAACCGAGCCCGGTAAAAACCGTCCAGGCAAGGTAAGCACCAAACATGTACAGGGAACCGTGAGCAACGTTCACGGTCTTCATCAGGCCGAACACGACGTTCAGTCCGGAAGCCAGTAAAGCAAGGACCGATCCCCTGATCACGCCGTTCAACAGGCCAAAAGATATCTGCGATACTATTTCCATTTCTACTACCCGTGAGAAAAGAAATCCAGGAAAAAGTTAAAGGACGGCATTGGGTTCGTATTCGCCTGACTCGGGCGCTAGACGTTCCTTTATCCTCAACCTCCCGTCCTGAACACGCTGGATATACTGCGCGTGAAACCCCTGATGGTCAACACCCCGGATATATTTTTCCCCCTGTGGGTGCTCCAGGGAACCGGAAACGGTAACCCCCTCCAGATGTTCTATTAGACGGGGATTATCGGGCTTTCCCTTCCAGCCGCTTACCTGAACCGCTTCGCGCAGCAGATGCAGGTTTTCCCAGGGGATCCAGAAATGAGACGCGTCAACGACTCTTCCCTCGGAGCCCTTACCGTCTGGCCTGACTCCGACGCGCTCCCGGAAATCCCGGTTAACTTCCCTTAAACGATCGGGTACCTCATCCAGTCGTCTGGGATAATTGGTAATCGACCAGAGCCCTTCTGCACCGGGAAAATCCACGTCAAGGGCCTCAACGCTTCCGGTATTTCCAAATCGGTGCATCTCCTTATCCAGCCCCATTTCGGAAGACCTGCGGAGACATGCCAGCGCGTCCGGTCCGTAGAGAACAATTACCAGGACTTCTGTATTGTCCCGATCCACTTTTCTCAAATAGGGTCCAAAATCGTCCGTACCCTGGGGCACCGGTATTTCGTTCAGAACTCGCCCCCCGCTCTTTTTCAATCGATTTCGCCACTCTTTCAAAGCGGACTGTCCCATGGCGTAATCGGCGTAAAGGATCGTCCAGTCGGTACCGAGATTGTCCATCACCCAGCGATAACCTGATTCCGCATGTGCTTCCACGCTATAATTCGAACGGAATACGTATTTATGACCCTGGGAGCCGGTAATTTCGGTCGCCTCGCCGATCGGAAAATAGGGTATTGAGAAACGGAGCGAAACGGGCAGGCTTGCCAGACAAACACCTGAGTGCTGAGAACCAATAACGAAATCGGCACTTCTTCTCAAGACTAGCCGGCGCATTTTTCTGCTACCGGTTGTCGGGTCAGTCCCGGTATCTTCGTGAAGGAGCTTTAACTTTCGCCCGGCAATACCGCCCTCCGAGTTTATCTTTTCCACGGCTGCCCGGGCTGATTTGAGGTGCCAGTAACCATAGGTTGCCAGTCCCCCGGTGAGCTCCACCTGCAAACCTACGGTAATCGGTTCGCCGGCAAAAGCTCGAGTAAAACCAAAAGAACCGCCTGCCAGACTCAAACTACTTCCCAGTAAACCTTTCAGAAATGATCGCCTGGTCATCGCCTTCTCGTCAATCGACATCTGGAGTTGAACTCCCTCCGGTAAAGGTATATTTTTATAAAGCTAACTGGATCGCTGACAATTATCAATACTGGACAAATGGCTACTTTTTAAGGATAACCGGTGATAACCATGATTGAAATTAGAAAGGATCTACCGAAGAACGAGTGGGCAATTATCGCTCCCGTGAGAGGAGATAGACCGTTCGATTTTTCCAGCGAAGACAAGGATAACGAGAAAACGAGCAAGGATTGCCCCTTTTGCCCGGGCAACGAGGATCAAACACCGCCAGAAGTATACGCGGTCAGAGCAGGAGATCAATCCGACGGATCCGACTGGAAAGTCCGGGTCTTTCCCAATAAATATCCGGCCCTGGACCAGGATGGCACCTCTTCGACGATCGAAGGAGATCTATTCCAGAGCCTCGGAGGTTTCGGGTTTCACGAGGTAATTGCCGAAACACCGGAGCATGAAATTAACCTGGAAGATCTTGAAGAGGAAAGGATAGGTTTGGTAATTGACACCTATCTCGAAAGAAGAAAGGAACTGGGTAAAAATACGGAGATAAAGTATGTAAGCATATTTCGCAACAAGGGGAAAAGAGCCGGTGCCTCTCTGGCCCATCCCCACAGTCAAATACTTGCTACAACTTTTGTCCCGAGAATTCCGCGCATAGAATATCATCAAACGGAATCATTTCACCGGAAAACGGGAGATTGCTTCTACTGCCGGCTAATCGAAGCCGAAAAAAGGGAAGCCCGGAGGGTAATTCTGGAAAACGAAGAGTTTATCGCGATCTCCCCCTTCTGGTCTCGCTTTCCGTTCGAGACACACATTATCCCCAAAGAGCACGAAAGCGACTTCGGGGCCTCCACGGGAAAGGAGATAAGCGGCCTGGCAAAGTCGCTGAAGCGAACTCTGACTTCACTCCGGTCGGAGCTGGGGGATTTCCCCTATAACTATTCGATACACACGACACCCGTGAGCGAAAAGGAGAACGACCCTAAACTAAAAGAGAGTTACCACTGGCACCTCGAGATTTTCCCGCGACTGACCAACCCGGCCGGTTTCGAGTGGGGTAGCGGAAATTTTATTAACGTACTCAGTCCGGAGGAAGCAACCAAACGGTTACGGTCAAACCTGGACTAAAACACTTTCCTATCTGTATTACGCGGCTTTTTTGCAAAAATCCATGTATTGTCCTATCCTGAAATGCGAGAGTTGCAGTTAAATTCCCGGGGTGATCAATTTGCAGATGCAAGATGACCAAGGTAGATTAGTTGTCGTTTCCAATGCCGAACCTTACCAGCACGAACAGAGCGAAGGAGAAATAAAGCAGGAAAAACGGGCTGGCGGCCTGACTACGGGCCTTGACCCGATGATGAAATCATCGAATAACCTCTGGATAGCATGGGGCAGAGGGGGAGCCGATTTTGAAGTCACGAACGAGGAAGACAAGATAGTAGTTCCAAACGAAGAGGTAGGTTATACCCTCAAGAGGCTCGAGCTTTCAGAGGAAGAAATCAATGGATTTTATTACGGTTTTTCCAATTCCACGATGTGGCCGATTTGCCACTCGTTTCCTCATAAAGCAAACCTTGAGAAGGATAACTGGGAACTCTATAAAAAAGTCAATCGAAAGTTCGCCGATAGCGTCCTGGAAGAATTAAGGCCCGGGGATAGAATCTGGGTTCAGGACTACCAGCTGGCGCTTGTTCCCAAAATGATCAAAGACGAGAAACCAGACGCTAAAATCAGTCTCTTCTGGCACATTCCCTGGCCCCCCTGGGAGACTTTTGGGATAATACCGTGGAAGCGCGAACTCGTCGAGGGCATGCTGGGAGCGGATTTCATTGGCTTTCATACTCCCTGGCTCGTCCATAATTTCCTCGATAGCGTTTTCAAGCTGGGCGGGGCCGCCAATAGAAGTCAGAACATAGCGAGGCTGGATCCGGAGAAAGCAGTTATAAAAGATATCCCGCTGGGGATCGACACTGATTTCTTTAAAAAAACTCCGGAGAAAGCAAAGAAAGCCAGACAATTAAAGGAGGATTTTGCCTGCTCCAAGCTGATCCTGAGCGTCGATCGTCTGGATTATACAAAAGGAATTGACCGCAGGCTGGAAGCCATCAGGATTTTCTTCGACAAGTATCCTCAGTACCGAAACGAGGTCAGTTTCGTAGAAAGGGTCTCCCCCAGCAGGTCAAAGGTCCAGGAATACAAGAATATGCGCGAAAAGATAGAACAGCTTATCGGCCAGATCAACGGAAAGCTCCGAGGAGAGAAATGGGTTCCAATTCGGTATTTCTACCAGCAACTGCCTCAGGAAGACCTATTACCTTATTATCTCGCGGCCGATATCGGCCTGTTAACTCCACTGATAGACGGAATGAACCTCGTCGCAAAGGAATACGTGTCAACCAGGGATAAAGGTATGCTGATCCTATCGGAGTTCGCCGGAGCCGCGGAAACGCTGACAGAAGCTATTCAGGTAAACCCCTACAACCCGGAAGAAGTCGCTGACGCCTTGCACCAGGCCATCCAGACTCCCGAAGAAGCGCAGCGAGAGAAATTCCAGGAAATGCAGAATAAGTTAAATAAGATGGACGTCCACTGGTGGCGGGACCGGTTTTTGGATGAGTGGGAATTAAGCCTGCACAGCAAGTAAACATGAAAAGAATATCACCTCCCGACGAAGAGTTTCGGGCAAAACTGGTCGAGGCAAGGGAAAAATTCGGCGATCTCCTGCTGTGCAGCGATTTTGACGGCACTCTAGTTACGTTTACCGGAGTTCCAAGCCAGACGCGACTACCGGAAGAAACGAGAGACCTGCTGTCCGGGCTCGCCGGTCTGGAAGAACTCCATCTGGCGATAATAAGCGGTAGAGGTTTCCGCGAGCTAACGGATTTGGTCCCTCTCGAAAACGCTACTCTGGCCGGTAACCACGGGTTAAAGATCAGATTCGAATCCGGCTCTACCTACGAACCGGAAATCGCGGAGGAAATTCACGGTGCTATAGCTGACCTCAAGGGGGATGTCCAGGAGCATTTCGGCGGGAAAGAGGGAATCATAATCGAGGACAAGGGGTTCGGCCTGGGCTTACATTACAGACAATTCGAGGGCGATCAGGAAAAAGTAAAAGAAAATTTCCGCGAAATCTGGAAACGGCACGAAATATCAGCTCTGGAAGTTATAGAGGGCGCCAAGCTCATGGAGGTCAGGCCAAATAACTGGAACAAGGGGGATGCAGTCCGCTTATTGCAGGAAAAATGGGAAGAGGTTCCGACGATTTATATCGGAGACGACACGACGGACGAGGACGCGTTCCAGGTCCTCCGGGAGCAAGAATTTGGCTTTCCGGTTCTGGTAAGTCAATTTGAAAACGAGGAGTCACGGGCTCAGTATAGATTAACCAACCCCCAGGAAGTGAAAGGTTTTCTCAAGGACCTTTACCAGCTCTTCCAGGGTTAGCAGCGTCCCGAGGTCCAAGGCTTTTACGGTCATTTTCGGTAAATTTTGCACGGAGAAGATTTATTTTGTAACCTTAGAGTAGAAATACTCACATAAGAGGACCTGCATCTGTCAAGTGAGGGGGTTATCAGGTTCTCTTACCGGAGTGAAGGTTAACCTATACGTTTACCCCGGAAGACAATATTCTAACCTTGGTAGGTTTACTTAAATACTATGGAGGGTGTAATCACTTTATGGATGGCAGGAAATTAGAGGATTATCGAGATATCGTCGGAGACAAGGTAATTGCAACGCTGTTTAAGGAAAGTACTCCGCTAAGGGGAAAGAGGATTCTTAACGTTAATTCGACTTTTATGGGGGGAGGAGTCGCGGAAATGCTCTGGAGTGCCGTCCCCCTGATGAACGATCTCGGGATAGAATACGGGTGGAGGGTAATCCACGGAACCGCAGAATTCTTCCCGATAACGAAGAAATGGCACAATGCCCTCCAGGGGGAAGACGTAACTATATCCGATCACGAAAAGGAGATTTATACGGGTATAAACCAGCTTTTTTCTCGTTTTACCCATATAAAGCACGATGTCATGATCGTTCACGATCCACAACCCCTGCCCCTGATAAGCTATTACCCGAAGCGTCAGCCCTGGATCTGGCGCTGTCATATTGACCTTTCTACGCCAAATAAAGACGCCTGGGAATATATCAAAAAGTTTATTTTAAGATACGACAATACGATATTTTCCGTCGATAAGTTCGCCCAGGCCGATCTACCAAATGACAAATCCCTGATCGCCCCGGCGATCGATCCGATGACCACCAAAAACAGGAAGATGGATAGCTCGAAACGTGAAAAAGCACTAAAGAAATACGGTGTGGACATGGAAAGACCGCTGATCAGTCAGGTTTCTCGCTTCGACAAATGGAAGGACCCAAAGGGCGTACTGGAAGTATTTAAAAAAGTGAAGGAATCGGTCGACGCCCAGCTAGTCCTGCTCGGGGCTCCTGCAAGCGATGATCCCGAAGGGCAGGAGATATTCCAGGATCTCAAGAAAGAAACGAACGGAATGGAAGACGTTCACATCATCAACAAACAGAGCGAGCTCCTGGTCAACGCCGTCCAGGCCACGTCAGACGTGGTCATTCAGAAATCAATAAGGGAAGGGTTCGGGTTGACCGTGACCGAAGCACTCTGGAAGGGAACTCCGGTGGTAGCTTCCGACGTCGGTGGAATTCCTTTACAGGTAATAGACGGAGAGACCGGCTATCTCTGCCAGCCGGAGGACTACGGTGAATTCGCGCAGCGGGTAGTTGAATTGATTCAGGACAGACACCTGGCAAAAGAGCTCGGACAGAACGGAAAGGAACACGTGAAACACAATTTCCTGATCACGAGATTGATGCTGGAATGGATCCAGCAGATGAAGGAAATCCTACGGGAGACAAAGGTGGGAACGATATGAAAAAGATAGGCGTTTTGACAAGCGGCGGCGATTCTCCCGGAATGAACGCGGCGATAAGGGCGGCAGTTCGCCAGGGGAAGGCACTCGGTTTAAACATGGTTGGAATAAATAGCGGTTACGAGGGCTGTCTGGTTGGTGATTTCGAGGAATTCGACATACATGACGTAAGCGGCATTATCGAAGAAGGAGGAACTATCCTCCGCAGCAAGCGGGCTCCGGAATTCAAGGATAAAAAAGAAAGAACTAAAGCGATAAGAAACCTGAACCAGGAAGGAATTGAAGGTGTGGTAGTCATCGGTGGCGACGGTACTTTGCGCGGGGCCAGAGCGCTCAACCAGGAGGGTATTCCTACGGTCGGGATTCCGGCCACGATCGATAACGATATTTACGGAACGGATATGACAATCGGTGTCGATACCGCGCTCAATACCGTGGTAGAAGCCATCGATAGAATCAGGACGACGGCCTCCGCACTGGAAAGAACCTTTATCGTAGAGGTCATGGGTAGGGATTCTGGCTACATAGCCCTGATGGGTGGATTGAGTGGTGGAGCGGAAGTCGTCCTCATACCCGAAGTGGAATACGACCTGAAGGAAGTGGCGGATCAGATCTACAAAGGTTACAAGAGGGGCAAACAACACATGATAGTCGTGGTCGCGGAGGGGATTCACAAAGAAGGATCGGCAGCCCACCACGTCGGCAAACACCTGAAGGAGCAGATTGGGTTCGAAATAAGGGTAACGGTACTCGGCCACATGCAGCGCGGCGGAAACCCTTCTGCATTCGACCGTGGAATTGCATCTCGCCTGGGCGCAAAAGCAGTAAAGAGCCTTTACAATGGAAATAGCGGCTTAATGGTGGGTTTACAGGGTCATAATATTGAAACCGTGGACTATTCAGAAGTTCTGTCTCACGAAAAAACAATCGACATGGATCTCTACGAACTGGCCGGTACTCTCTCGCAATAAATTGAGTTTTTCTCGTTAAGCATTCCAGTTTTACTCGTCAGCTAGAAATTGCCACGATATGAACATAAAATCACCTGACAAGAATTCTATCTTGCTACTGACCCTTGCCACGAGGGTCGTAATCGCCACCGCAAAACTCGTGGTGTTCTTTGCTACCGGCTTGCTTTTCCTGCTTGGCGAGGCCCTAAATAACGTTACGGATATCGTCACCGTGCTCGTTACCATGATCAGCGTCAGGATTAGCGAGAAAGGTGGGGATAAAGAACACCCTTTTGGCCACAGAAGGTTGCAAAGCGTTGCTTCTCTTGTAGTCGCAATAGTATTCATAGTCGTGACCAGCTATCAGTTAATCGAGGAATCGGTGTTTGAGCTGTTGAACCCTTCGATCATCACGGCAAACCTCGAGTGGGCCCTTTACGTTCTCGTCGGTTCTTTCCTGCTGAACCTCGTTCCGTTGCCCTATCTATTCAAATACGGTCGAGGCAGGGAAATCAGCATAAAGACGGAACTGTTTGACACGATCAACGACGCCCTTTCACTAATCGCCAGCATGATCGGTCTTGCTTTGATCTATTTCTTCAATCTGAGTATCGGGGACCCGATCGCGACGATAGTTATTGCTCTGATTATTTCCTTCGACGCCATCCTGCTGATAAGGGAAAATATAAGTACTCTGATCGGAGAGTCACCGGAAGAAGAGTTCTACAACGACCTCAGGGAAGTCGTGATGACTCACGATAAGGTGCTCGGCGTTCACGACATGATCGGAGAATACATCGGGCCCAAAGCAGTTCACGTAGACTTCGACCTGGAACTGGACTCGGAAACAGAGTTATCCGAATCGGACGTGATAGTTCGCGAAATAAAAGGAAAACTGGATGAGGAGATCGACATCAACGTTTACTGCTCAATCCATCCCTGCAGTCATAGCGGGAGAGAGCGCAGGATAGCCGATCATATTTAGACTTCCCCTTCCTTTTGCGGTCGTTCCCCAAAGCTTTCAATTAAGATGAAAGTTTGTTTAACTGCCTCTGGCGGTTAGAATTTCCCCGGAGGCAAAGATGGCTCTATTTTTCCGCTCTATCTATCTCGGCTGGTTCCTCTCGCTGGTGTATGCCGGAATACTTTACCTGTCCGATAAATACAAAAGGGAATCGTTGATAAACGCCGGGCTCGCTTTTACCGGGGGGGTACTGGCTATCGTACTTATTACAACCATCAACGCGGGAATTCCCGGATTCTCAGATACCACCTATTCCGGCGGCTTTCTGGCTCGAACTTACGACGCCTTCGTCCACGCGGCAATTCCAGAAGAAATCGTCAAACTACTTATATTTTTTCTTTTCATCTGGAACATGAAGTTCGAGGACTTTTCGGAAAAGTTCGACGCCATGCTCTACATGGGGCTGATCGGGGCCGGTTTCGGTGCTTACGAGGATTTTTCCTACATATTCGGGCATACTCTGCCTTTCGTCGAGGAAAACGGGGGACGGGCGGCTCAAGCTTTTCAGTTTATCACGTGGCAGCGGGCGTTTCCGGGGCACGTATTGATTAACGGTATCAGTGGGTTTTTTCTCGGAAAGGCAAAATTTGCGAAAGAAAAAACTAGACGAAACTGGCTGATAGGACTGAGCCTGACAGTGGCCATACTGGCTCACGGTCTGTTCAATCTGGCAGGTTCCGGCGGAGGGACGGGCTGGTTGATAATCTACGTTCTGGCTCTTGGAAGGATTTTCTTCTACCTCCGGGAAAGACTGCTCTCCAGTTCACCCTACAAATTATTCGACGAACTGCCGGAAGAACTGACCGATACGAGTTTCGTTAGCTATATCAATCTGGTGAAAGACTGGGACTTTGATCGCTCCATCGGAACCTACAAAGAACTGTACGATGGAGAAGGAGAACCAAACATCGGTTATTTCCCCGTACTGCTGTCCGTTATAATTCTCTACCCGGTTGCCATCAGCGCGGTTTATTACCTGAACAAACTGGTCCTGGACGCCTTCAGTTTGCTCGGTTAAACATCGTCAGGAAAACGCTAACCGTTACCGGGATCAGTCAAACCTGCGATTCTTTTCCGAAACGTCAGGGTCCGGGCGAAACTCCTGTTTAACAGTTTAAGAAAGGTAATATGATCCCGCCCGAGTTGAAAGGAAAAGGGCTCAGCTATATAATTTTTCGTATGCCGGCGTAGCTCAGCGGTAGAGCGGCTGATTCGTAATCAGTTAGTCGGTGGTTCAAATCCACTCGCCGGCTCCAACTTACACTAACTTCCACTCACAGGGTGTATATAAATAGTTTTATCTTTCGCCTGTCCCGGCTTCAGAACATGAAATAACGTAACTACCTGACAATGGCATGGGAGAACGAAAGAGTAATAAGCGACATCGGAATGAAGGCGAAAGATGCGAAAGGCAAAGAGAAGGTCAGGGGTAAAATTCAAAGTTGACAGATACTTTTTAATTTTGGACAGGCTAGACTTGCCTTCTTAACATAACTTTTTTAAACTTTGGTGGATAAACTCACCATATGGAGGATTATTCCACCATGGCAAGACTGGGAGAAAAAGTTAAGATAGAAATTTTCAAGCTGTTCGGTACAGGTTACGACAAAGAATACCATTTAAGAGAGTTAGCTAGAGAGCTGGATATGGACCACACCTCTGTCAGACCCCATCTAGATTCATTGAAAGAGCAAACAGTTATCAAGGAAGAAAAGCAGGGCAGAAACAAAGTATTTTCATTAAATCAAAAAAGCGACCTTCTCCCCTACTATTTAACCCAGGCAGAAGCTGATCGGACTGCTGGGTATTTGGAAAACAATAACACTATCAGGGTTTTCTGGAAAAATTTCAGAGACAAGGTAAAACCTGAGACGTTGCGTGAAATCGAAACTCTAGTTTTGTTTGGTTCTTTTGCGAAAGGCACTGAGAAAAAGGAAAGCGACATCGATTTGTTTTTAGCTGCTCCTGACAAACCTTCAAGCGAAATTATGGATATTTGCGAAAAGCTGGAATCAGTCACGGGTAGAGATATCGAAATAGAACAAACCAGCGAATTTCGTAATTTAATAGCTCATAAAGGTCCGGGAACTTTTGGGGAAATAGTTAGCAATCACGTTGTTTTGCTCGGAATAGAAATGTTTGTCTATACTACTGGAGGGTTTTATGGTGGCTAACCCGGAGGAACATCTCAGCTGGTGTCTTGGAGTTTGACAGTCCTAATGAGATGCTGACAGAAGATTATCTTAACAAAGCGAGAGAGGCTTTGGAAGTGGCGGAGCTGCTTGAAGAGAATGGCTATCAAGATTGGACAATTACGACTTCATATTACACGAGGTACTTCGCTCTGACAGCGTTGCTGAGAAGGTGTTCGACTTTCACACTTGCAACCAACCCTTAGGTACGTCCACATGAGTGATAAAAGCCTCCGAGAGAACTATCAGAACTCGTCTCCTATGGATAATTTATCGACTTAATCAGAAAGTAGTCAATGCTAAAGAATATTAAAAAGAGGTGCTGAGAAGCACCTTTTTTTATTAACGAAGCAAAGCCCCCGGACCTCTTTAAACCATGCTAGGAACTAGATTAACAATTCAG
>CAZRDU010000013.1:6879-28134 GCA_964599005.1 uncultured Thermotogae bacterium | reverse complement strand
CCCAGGCGCCGGGCAGGGTTTTCGGTAACGAGCTTCAGAGCATCCGATAGAGACAGTACATCCATCTCGGCCAGCTCAGTAACCGTCCGGAAAAGCGACCGGATTTCCCCTCTGGCCATTCCGGTTACCTTTCCTTCTTCGTCGAATTCCGGCATGCTACCGTTACTATCGGAGCTGAGCGTGATTCGGCTTAGCGGAACTCCGCTTTTTACAATTCGCTCCATGGAAGATCCTATCTCTTCCTCCCATTTAAGGGATTCACCCGGACAGGTAATATCGATATAGCCGCCTCTTTCAACCAGTTCTATCCCCTGCTTTAGCAGCGCGGTACTTCCCCCCACGTGGGTTGGAACGAACTGTGACAGAGGTATTTCCGTATTTTCGCCGGCTTCGAGGATCGGATCCAGACCTCCGGAACCGTCACCGACATGAACGTGAACGATTCCCGGCTTGTTCCCCAGCATCCCCCCAACTCGTGCCTGAGACGCCAGTCTGGCCAGCTCCTTCGTAGTCGGCTGGGAAGAGCGATGATCCGAAATAGCGAACTTGACCCCGATGAACTCGTCTATCAGAGCAATATCTTTTTTGACCGATTCCGTAATCGTCGGTGAAGGCAGATGATAGGAACCCGTATACGCAAGGGCAGTTATGGTTTCATTCAGCGCTTTAGTCTTAGCCAGAAGGTCCTCCGGGCTCCTGGTAACGCTATCCGTTCCGAGCAAACCGGCAACAGTCGTAACTCCCGCCTCGACAATATCGGAAAGAGATATTTCCGGCACCCTCGTCCTGAACCCGGACTCTCCGCCGCCTCCGGTAAGATGAACGTGGGAATCGATAAAGCCCGGAACGACCAGCCCACCGGTCGCGTCGATAACTTCAACTTCGAACCCTTCAGGGCGTGATATCTCCTCGGCGATTTTGAGAATCTCGCCGCCCGCAACCAGAATATCCTTTTCTCCGTTGTATTCGGGGTCGTACAGCTCCCCCCCACGAATCAGGTAGCTTCTTGAGTTTGAACCAACCATAATTCCCCTCCTGTTCTAAGTTAAATACGGACCAGCAACCCTGGCCGGATAAATAATTATCGTAAGTCAACGGCGATACGCTCTTATTAGGCTAACGGTTTTCTCGTCTGGTGCAACATAAGGTGTTGGGAAAAAGGGAAATTAACCTCAGAGTGGGATCAAGATACGGATTTCGGGTTGAGTTCGTCACGCAGCCAGTCCGCGACAAGATTAATGCCGATTACCATACCGGTCAGAGCGGCACCGGGGAAGACGACGAGCCACCACTTGCCGGCAAAAATATAATCCCGACCGAGCGATATCATCATACCCAGCGACGGTTTGGTGTGGGGAACACCGACGCCGAGAAAACTCAAAGTCGCTTCCAGCATAATTACGACGGCCAGTTCCACGGACGCAACTACGAGAATTGACGGAATGGAGTTCGGCAAAATATGTCTCGCCATGATCCGGAAGTCGCTCGCGCCGCTGGCTTCTGCCGCATCCACGTACTCCTCCTCACGCACCGAGAGTACGTTACCGCGCATGGTTCTGGCGTATTTGACCCATTCCGGAAGGGAAATAGCCAGGATAACCGTTAGTACCCCACCGCCACCGAGCAGACCCATGACCAGGATTGCCGTCAGGCTCACGGAAAAGGAAAAAAGTACGTCGGCAATTCTCATAACCACGGCGTCAAAGAACCCGCGGTAAAACCCGGCCATCAACCCCAGAATCGTCCCGATTGAACCCGCAAGCAACATTACACCGAAACCGACGACCAATGACGTACGGCAACCGTAAAGTATCGTGCTCAGAATACCCCGCCCCTGATCGTCAGTTCCCAGCAAAAAAGGTAGTTCTCCTCCATCCATCCAGACCGGAGGGAAGAGAAAGTTGGACAGGCTGACCTTTTCCAGGTTATAGGGATTCTGCGGGGCAAGAACCGGAGCCAGAAGCGCTCCAAAAGCAAAGACGAGCAGCAAAAAGGCCCCGATCAGGGCGGACGGATCGCGCAAGAAATGTTTTACTATTTTGGATTCAAATATCTTATCAATCATACTGCACCTTCGGGTCCAGGAAAGCGTAGAGTATGTCGACCAGCAAGTTCAATAAGAGAATTACCAGGGCCGCCAGAATGATATAAGTCACTATGATAGGCCTATCGTTGTTGTAGATCGAAGATAAAAGCAATCTGCCCATACCCGGCCACTGGAAAATCGTCTCCGTGATAATGGCAAATGCAATTAGTTGCCCGAACTGCAGACCTGCCATAGTTAATACCGGTGCCAGACCGTTCCGCAGGGCGTGTTTAAATATAACCGTTGTACTGCGTAACCCCTTTGCCCGGGCCGTCTTTATATAGTCATCGCTGAGCACCTCGATCATCTCCGCCTTTGTCAGGCGCAGCAGCATAGCCAAACTGTACATCCCGAGTGTAACAGCGGGAAGAATTAAGTGCCTCCAACCGCTCGCCGTGAGGAAACCGGTGCGCCAGAAACCAAGGCTAACGGTCTCTCCTCGCCCAAAGGGTGGCAGAATTCCTAAGATCACTGCAAATAAAAGAATGAAAATCAGACCCGTCAGGAACGTAGGGATCGATATGCCGAAGAGCGAGCCCGCCATGATGATTCTGCTGAGGAACGATTGGGGCTTGATAGAGACGAATACCCCGAGAGAGATCCCCAGAGTCAAAGCGATGACAATAGCCGTTGAGGCCAGCTCGAATGTTGCCGGGAAACGAGCCATGATCAGATTCAAAGCCGGCCGCTCTTTTACATAGGATTTACCAAACTTCCCCTGAACGGCGTCCTTAAGAAAAAGTAGATACTGAATATGAAATGGCTCGTCCAGGTTTAAATCCTGCCGGACTTCTTCGATCTGCTTCTGGGTCGCGTTTTTTCCAACTATCGAAAGTACGGGATCTCCCAGGTACTGAAAAACGACGAAACTGATTATCGAAACACCGAGCAGAACTATGATGCCCTGCAGGAGTCTTCTCGATATATAGCTAAGCATAATTTATTTACCGATAATAAAGAACGAGAGGGACCGATAAGGTCCCGGTCCCTCTCGTTAATTTCTCTCGTTTAATTAAAGGACATCTCCCAGAAAACCGGCCATTTGTCTGGCCTGGGTGTAAAGTTGACGTCGGCCTCTTTCCTTACGGCGTAAATCTGCTGCTGGTAGTGCAACGGAATTACGGCCACGTTTTCCATGTACATCCTGTTGACCTTCTGAAGCGTTTCCAGGCGCTTATCTTCGTCGGTCATGTCTATGCTCTGCTCCAGCAGCGCGTCGACTTCCGGATAGCTGAAGCCGGCGCCGTTCCAGACACCGTAGCCCTTATCCGCGTTCGGCGTGTGCAGCAGTTTTAGAGCGGACCTCGTGAACGAGAACGCGCCGTCAAACCAGCCAAGCATGTAAAAGTTGGGCTCTTTGTCCTTGAGCTTGCCCCAGTACATTGCCTTCGGGATCGCATTCAATTCCGCATCGATACCGACTTTCTGCAGGTATTTTACTACAGCCTGACCGATCTGTTCGTCCTGGATGTAGCGGTCAGTAGTACACCAGAGCGTGATGGAAAACCCGTCTTCGTAACCTGCTTCTTTTAACAGTTCCTTCGCTTTCTCCGGGTTGTAGTCCATCCTGGTCAGGTCAGGGTTGTATCCAAACGTCGGGGGATCCGGTATCTGTGCCGCAGGTTTCGCATGTCCGCGCATCAATGTACTGATGATCTCTCCCTCGTTTATCGCCATGTACATGGCCTTTCTCACCTTGAGGCTACTCGTCGGCAGGTCCTCCGAGTTATTTATCCCGAGGAAAATCGATCTCCTGCTCGGCCTGGTAATGGTTTCCAGTTTCGGGTTTGTCTTGATCGATTGATAGAGCTGAACGGGAACACCGAACATGATATCTATCTTGCCGGTAAGTAGAGCAGCTAATCTGGTTGAAGATTCGACAATCGGCTTCAACATCGCCGTTTTGATTGGAGGAACTTCTCCCCAGTAGTTTTCGTACGCCTCCAGTTTGAGGTAGGAGCCTTCCTGCCAGTCGACGAACTTATACGGCCCGGTTCCGATACCTTTAGCGGCGACTTCGCCGGGGGTCCTGTTTTCCGTCGATTCTTTATCCAGGACGAAGATCTGATGCATGTTCGAGAGGAAGTACGGAATCGGCCTTGTCGTCGTGATGTCGATTACCCAGGGATCTCCGTCGACGGTTTCTATCGATTCGATTGCCTTGCCGAAGGACGTGAAATCGGAAACCTCGGTATTCGCCAGGTGCTCGAACGTAAACTTGACGTCTTCCCAGGTGAATTCGTTGCCGTTATGGAAGGTAACCCCTTCCCGCAGCCAGAATCGCCATTTCTTCGGGCTCATCTTCTTCCATTTCGTCGCCAGAGCCGGTTTTATCTCTCCTTTCGCCCCGACTCTTTTTACCAGACCTTCGTAAATATCTGCCATAACTCCCAGGTTTGCGTCGGAGTCATCGCCATGCGGGTTCATCGTCTCGGGCGGCGATGACGTCCCAACCACTATCTTGTCCTTATGCGAGGCCGCCTGTGGGACAAACACGGCACCAACGAGAAATACCATCGCAAGTACGATTACAACGGTCGCTTTCGCGTTAAAAGATTTCATTTTATCCCCTCAAGTTTTTATAACAATTGTTACATCAGTTTTTTACAAACTGTCCCGAAATTAAATAAATAAAATTGCCCCGAATACTGGTTTGGTGGAATACAAATTGCAGAATTCAATCCCCGTAACCACCTCCACACACTAAAAAATAATGGTTAACGTATGGACAAGCTTTACTTATTCAATTAAATAGTGAAAATTTCTAAGAATAACTTGAGATTAATACTATCTTTTTCACTATTTACTCTCAAGGACTTTTCGGGGAATACAACTAGAAAGAATTTTGTACATCGTAACCACGTTTTCCGGAACCCTTTGCTAAAAATAACGCTTCCACGACCTTTTCTCGTGAACTGTACGATAAATTCCGGACCGTCAGTTGCTCCAGCCGTTAAGGTGCATGATCTTTTTAACGGGTTTTTTCGGCACGTGAAAGGTCCCGCCTTCATCCCACCAGTAATCTATCCGGTCGCTTTCGCTC
Organism: uncultured Thermotogae bacterium; assembly: GCA_964599005.1. Lineage (GTDB taxonomy): Bacteria > Bipolaricaulota > Bipolaricaulia > M55B111 > M55B111 > JAGXLP01. Next base: position 23,005 of record CAZRDU010000013.1, on the reverse strand, counting down.
TCGACTTCGATTTCCTGGTCCGGGTAACCGAGACCAATAACGAGATCCAGCACCAGATGATCGGGGATTTCGAGCAGGTCTTTTATCGGTTCTCGCTCAATTGCTCCGAGAATGCAGGATCCCAGTCCTTTTTCTACTGCTCCGAGACAGATATTTGCGGAAGCCAGCCCTGCATCGTGTTCCTCGGTCGCAGGGTCGACTTCAGGGTTGATCAAAATCGCTATGTAAGCCCGAGGTCGCTCTTCCGGGGCGGGTGACCAATCCACGGCTCCGGCCCAGCTGGTATAATCGAACAATTCTCGCTCCGTCTTCGGGTCGTCAACCACGACAAATTCAAGCGGCTGTTTGTTCATTCCGCTGGGGGCCAATCTCGCGTAATTGATGAGCTGTTCAAGGTCCTCGCGAGGCACCTGTCTGTCCTCGAACTTCCTGACACTCCTGCGGTTGTATATTGCTTCAGATACGTCCATGGGCAACCTCCTCCAAATAACATTAAGTCTTATTTTTTAATAACTTAAAGATGTCAATATTTTAGCAGTAACGATGAGGTGTTAACAAACCGAGAAGAAAATTTCTTAACTATTTCCTAGACCCGTTCCTCTGCCGACCTTTCCATAAATTCTTCAAGGAAAGTGATAGAATAATCACCCGTTCTGAATTCTTTCTGGCGAATCAGATCCAGGTGTAGTCCTACATTTGTCTTTATCCCCCCGATCTCAAATCGTCTCAGCGCCGATACGGCTTTTGTTATAGCATCGTAACGCTTATCAGCAGTGATTATCAGTTTGCCGATAAGAGAATCGTAGTGCGGTGTCATCTCCGCTCCATCGTAAATCCAGGTATCGAACCTTACACCGTGACCTCCCGGTATTTGCTTCAGCGCAATCCGTCCGGAAGAAGGCAAGAATTCCCTCTCCGGGTCCTCCGCGTTGATTCTAAATTCTATGGCATGACCTTTTAGGTCGGCGTAACTCCCTGGATCGAGAGTCTCACCTTCAGCCAGCCTTATCTGGTCTTTCACCAGATTTACACCGGATATCTCCTCTGAAACGGGGTGTTCTACCTGAATTCTGGCGTTAAGTTCCATGAAATAAAAATTTTCATCCCGGTCAACGAGAAACTCCACGGTACCAAGGCTATTGTAACCGTACTCGCTGGCGATTCGGATGGCGGCTTCTCTGAGCTCATCCCTTGTGGACTCCGAAATTCCGGGCGCAGGAGCCTCTTCTATCACTTTCTGGTGCCGGCGCTGGGTAGAACATTCGCGTTCCCCGACGTGAGCGTAATTTTCGTGTTCGTCGGCGACCACCTGAACCTCGACGTGTTTTGGCTGCTGGAGATACTTTTCGAGATAGATGTCACCATTTCCGAAGGATATTTCGGCCTCTTTCGTGCTGGATTTAAAACCATTAACCAGTTCCTCTTCGTCGTGAACCAGCCTCATTCCTCGCCCTCCGCCACCAAAAGCGGCCTTTAAAATCACCGGGTACTCGAGTCTTTCAGCTTCCTCCTTCAACTCGTTCACGCCGGAAATTGCTCCGTCTGTCCCGGGAAGAACGTTTACTCCTGCTTTTTGGGCTATTTTTTTGGATTCGAGCTTGTTACCGGCAAGTTCCAGGACGGAAGAAGAAGGACCGATGAATTTGATATCGTGCCCCTCACAGACTTCGGCGAAGTGGGAGTTCTCCGAGAGAAAACCGTAACCCGGGTGAATTGCATCGGCTCCGCTAATATCAGCAGCTCCTATTATGGTAGGTAAGTTCAAGTAGCTTTCCTCGGGTTCTTTTGGGCCGATACAGTAAGCTTCATCCGCCAGTTGCACGTGAAGCTGGGTTTTATCGGGCTCAGAGTATACGGCAACCGTACTCAGCCCTAATTCCCGCGCTGCCTCGATTATCCGGAGGGCAATTTCGCCCCTGTTGGCGACTAATAACTTTTCCAATTCAGCTACCTTTCTCCGTTGGGGCCAGCTTAAATAGATTCTGGCCGTATTCGACGGGGTCTCCGTCCTTCACGCAGATTTCTATGACTTCCCCGCCCCGTTCAGCCTTGACCTCGTTCATCACTTTCATCGCTTCTATGATACAGACGGTATCACCTTCCTCCACCTTATCCCCTATTTCTTTGTAAGGAGGCTCTTCCGGTGAAGGACTCCTGTAAAAGGTTCCGACTATCGGAGAAGTAACCACGTTTTCCTCTTTTCCGGAATCCTCCAGGGGGGCTTCCTTCCCGGGCCGGGACTCAGTCGTTTCCTCCGGGCCCGACCCCTGGGTCTCTCTTCCTCTTGCCTCTCCCTCTGGAGCAGAACTGCTCCTGCTTACCCTGGGGCGCGAACCGGAATCCTTCTTCAGAGTAACTTGATAATCGTCCTGACTAACGCTTATCTCCGTTAGTTCGGAGGTCTCGAAAAGGTCGATAAGCTCTTTCATCTGGTCAATATTTAAATCCATATACACCATTCCCGATTTGGCAAAGGATACATAAGCTGGCTCCATCTTTCAACGAATTGCGTATTCATCATAGACCGCGGGGAAAGACCGGGTTTCTCATGCGATCTATCGATGTATCTCTACGGCTCAGGGGTTGAGATGGGTTGATTCTTTGATTTCGTTGCAATCAGTGATTTTTCAATCTATAATTGGATTCAAGCCAATCAAAATCAGTTCAATTTCGTAACGAGGTGCGTTTTTCATCATGAACGGAGGATGTCATTAAATTACCGATGATAAAAAATATAAAAAAGCCGTTGCTGGGGGCTTTGGTTTTAACCCTTATCCTGGGATACGGTGGGGTGGTACTGGCCGGCAATACACAATACAGTATTCAGGCACAATTAAACGATACAAACCGGATCATCCGGGGCCAGGAGCAGATTGAATTTACCAATGACCTGTCGGAACCGACTTCCGAAGTCGTACTGATCCTGCGGGCGAATTTATACAGAGAGCCCAACCCCTATTTAAGCAAGATAAATCTCGACAGTACTTATCCTTCCGGGTTCAATCCTGGCTGGACCAAGGTGAGGGCAATCACCGGCCCAAACGGTAATAAGTTGAACTATGAACTGGAAAGTTTACCGCCCACGTCGCAGACTTACTCTCTGGAGAATACGATCCTCAGAGTCAAATTGAATAACCCGGTCGGACCGGGGGAGAAGCGCTCCATTGCAGTCGATTTCTCGACAAAAATCCCCAGGAAGAAAGAAGGCGACATGGAATATTTCCAGGGAGTTTATACCTGGAGGTTTGGCTGGTATCCCGTGCTCGCCCCTTCCGGGTGGTGGAGAGGATACGACAGAAAAGTATACAGTCAGCGTAAACTGAAAACCGCGGATTACGAAGTTCAGCTAACCGTCCCCGAAACATTCGTCGTCGGGGGAAATAAAGTCAACGAAACCGAGGTTAAAAGTGACGCCAAAAAGGGAGATAAGAAAAGGAAGTTACTGGAATTCGAATTAAAAGAGGCGAGATCTTTCCCGTTCGTGGCGAGTGCCAGGTACGAAAAGTATCACGAGGAATTCAAAGAATTTACCGTGGAAGTACTACATCGCCCGGGCTACGAGGAAAGAGCACGGGTCCTGGCTTCTTACGCAAACGAAATATTAACCTTTTACTCAAAGAGGTTCGGAGAATACGAGCGGGAGAAGTTGATCTTCGCTCAGGGGGCGGTATCGGGATACTTCGGTATGGCTGCTGATGGAATTATCGTCCTTGGGGATTCTTTTTTCGGAGAAAGCCAGCTCGCACTTTCAAATATTACGAACAGGTTATCGGAATACCTGATAGCGCACGAGATCGCTCACCAGTGGTTCGGTATCGGCGTCGGAGCTGATTTACACACTCAGAACTGGATCAGCGAAGCTTTTGCCGAATACCTTTCCCTGAATTATTTTCACCACAAATATCCCGAATACAAACCAAACCTCTTTCGATTCGAGGAAAACGGTCTGATCAGGAGCTTTATCGAATCCCAGCTGGGTTACATCAACCTCCGAAACCATATGTTTGAACTACCCTACATAGTCAATTTCCAGAAGGGTTTCGACGAAGCGATAGTCAAACCGAGGCAGGACGTCAAATACGCAAATGCGACTCAGACAAGGATATACAAGAAAGGCTACATGGTTTTACGGACCCTGGAAGGGATAATAGGCGAAGGTTCCATGGACGAATTCATCAGGGAAATATACGAAAACTACGACGAAGATATAGTTGACGTAGATCTGCTGGCGGAAAAGGTCAAAGAAATCTCCGGTAAGGAAATCCCCGAGGGTTTCTTCCACGATTGGCTCAAAACGCCCGGATACATTGACTACGGGGTGTCTGGCCTGACGAGAGAAAAGCTCGACTCGGGAAACTACTCGAACGAGATAAGTGTAACTAAATCGGGCTCCCTCCCGGCTCCGGTCGAACTACAGGTTTTGCTGGAAAACGACGAAAAGATAACGCGCACCGTAGTCCTGAAAGGGGATAAGAAGACAATCAAACTGGAAACTCCGGAAAGAGTCAAACGGGTTACGGTGGACCCGAATAATTACGTCATGGACAAAAACCGCTTAAACAACCACTTCCCGCGGAAAGTTGAAATTTCCCTCGGAGAAAACCGCCTTCCGCTGGATGCCCACTTTCTCATGGTCGGAGCGGGAACGGTTACCGGAAGAACTCCTAACAGGATTCTCTGGTCGATCGGCCCCGGTTTCGCCCAGGGAAGGCTAAAACTGGATAGAAATCTCTCGCTTTCAGGTGGAGCGGTAATAAAGGGCAAAAACCTCTCCAGCGTAAACGTCAATGGGTGGCTCGGAGCGAGTCTTGATTTATGGACCAATCCCGAAACCGGTTCCGCCAGCCAGTACTGGCTGCAAAACAGGTCCCTCGATCTCCGCCTGGACAGGGTAACGGGGAAGGAAGGTCGAACTTACAACTTGCTTAGTTCTCAGCTTAATCTTTCCCGAAGTGTGTCCGAGAACTGGAGCCTCGATATCGGATCTACGGTCAGCTTTAGAGGGGAAAGCAGGCTGAGTCTCGGCGCAAAGGAATCTCAAAGGATCCTGCCCGGTGCTTACTTGAACTACACGGCCTCCGTGGGTTTGAGCCCGGGGAAACTGCCGCAATTGATGAAATTCAAGCTGTCAGAGCTAAAGAGTTACGGAGAATGGAAGACGGATACCTACGGGAGCGTCGGCTGGCAGAAACGTACATTTCCGGGAAACTACAAATTCTACTCGAAAATTTCTCTCGGTTTTCCGATTTCGAGTAACGAAAGGTATTATCTCGGCAACCTCGCTCTGATAAAAGACGTTAGGCAGAACCTGTACCTATCAGCTGGAGATACCTGGGATTCCCTCGACGAGTTGGGTCCGGGGGACTTCAAATACGAAGGCGGGATCGAGATATCACTCGGGGGCAAGACTCTGGGTGGCCTATTTCCCTTTGATTTAACGGTTGGCTATGCTTATCATGGTCAGGATAAAGGTAGGCCTTACTTCAATTTTTCTCTCGGCTTATAGAAGAGAGAAGTGACTGGGCTATACCGGTTCAGGTCAAAAAGGCCTATTTGTATTGAAGCTAGAAGCAAGAGTATGCGGGATGCTTTGGTCGCCTAATTTTTCTAACATAGCTGGGTAATTCTTAAATTTTTTCACCTGGGCAGGAGGAGAAATGGAAGTATCTTACCGCTGGTTAGCAGATTTCCTGGATTTAACCGTAAGCGAAGAAGGGGTAAAAGAGGTTTCCGAGCGTCTAACAATGGCGGGAGCTGAAGTCGAGGAATTTACATACCTGGAGAGTCCTTCAGAGATAATCGCCGGAAAAGTCAACGAACTTTCCCTCCATCCCGAAGCGGATAACCTTTTTCTGGCCGAGATTGAGACGGAATCGGAAAACTTATCGGTTATCACCGCGGCGGAAAACCTTTACGAAGGATGTCTTGTCCCGGTAATAGCTGCTCCCGGAAAGCTACCGAATGGGCAACGGATAGAGGGCAAGAAATTTCGAGGAGAAAAATCCGAAGGGATGCTCTGTTCAAAAGAGGAGCTGGGTCTGGAGGAAAAATCAACCGGAATATGGATTCTGGATGAATCCCGACACGCGATCGGTGACGATCTAACGAAAGAGCTTGAATACGACGACTACGTCCTTAGTTTCGAGATCACTTCTAACAGGCCGGACCTGTTGAGCGTTATCGGTATAGCAAGAGAGATTTCGGTATTAACCGGTAAGGAGTTAAAGGCGCCAGACCCCGGGTACGATCCCGACTGCGAGACCGACGTAGAAATAGAAATCGAGGACTCGGCTGACACCCCGAGGTATACGGCTAGAACACTGAAGAACGTGGAGATCGAACCTTCGCCGCTCAGGATCCAGCATCGATTAGCCAAGATAGGACTCAGGCCTAAGAACAACGTAGTGGATGCGACAAATTATACGATGATCGAGTTGGGCCATCCCCTGCACCCGTTTGACCTGGACCGATTCAAAGGGAATAAGATTAAGATCAGGCGGGCAAGAGAAGGAGAAAGGTTAAGAACCCTGGACGGTGAAGCACGTGAATTAACAAAAGATAACCTCGTTATAGCCGACAGAGATGACCCGATAGCTCTGGCGGGAATAATGGGAGGGCAATCCAGCGAAGTAACGACAGCGACGGAAAACGTCTTGCTGGAGGGTGCCTGCTTCGATAGAGCTAGAATAAGAAAGTCCGCGGGGGCACTGGGTATGACAACGGATGCCTCTAAAAGATTTGAGAAGGGCATGGATCCTGAGGCAACCGCAAGAGCTATTAATAGAGTTACCGAACTGCTCCGGCAAGAGCGTTCTTTCGCAAAAGGATCCAATCTGGCCGATAACTATCCCTCGCCGCCTGACCGGAAAAAAGTCAAACTTCGCCGGGAAAGAGCGGAGTCGCTAATCGGAATAGAACTCGACGAGTCCGAGGTAGAAAAAACGCTGACCGGTCTCGGGATTGAAGTTATAGAGAGCAAGGAAGGTGAACTGCTGACCAGTCCGCCCTCTAGGAGAGTCGACCTCACCAGGGAAATTGATCTCGTCGAGGAAGTGGCACGGATACACGGATACGACAAAATTCCGGAAACTCCCCCGGAATCCGGAAAAGTAAATCTATTTTCCTCGAAAGAGGAAAGGGTAATTGACAGGGCGAAGACACTCCTTACCGGCCTCGGACTTTACGAAACGATTAGTCCGGGATTCGCTCTCGGGGAAAGGTTTTACGGGGACGGAGAAATCTTAAACCTCAGAAACCCCATGGGTGATAAACGAAGCGCTCTCCGGCCGGATATTGCGTCCAGCCTTCTCCGACATGCCGAGAAAAACTCCAAAGAGGGAGTAGATTCTATCAGCTTATTCGAAATAGGCAAGGTTTTTTATTCCAGGGATGGGAAACCGGACGAAGCAAATAAACTGGGTCTTTTCCTGTCGGGCAGAAGATACGAAGGTGTGGACGGCAGGAAAAGTTACAACTTCTGGGACTTAAAAGGGGTTCTGGAGGACTTCTTTGCCGGTCTATCCATTTCCTCCTGGAAACTCGAGAGCAACGGGCCGGAGTTCCTCCACCCCGGCCGGAAGGCAGAACTATTTTTGAAAGGGGAATTACTCGGTTTCGCCGGTGAAATTCACCCGGACAGGGCGGAAGCTTACGATCTACCTGATCGGGCATACCTGGCGGAATTTGACTTCGCCCCGATCGTAGAGACCGCCGAGTTTGAAGGAGGTTACGAAGAACTACCAAAGTTTCCGTCTTCATCGAGGGATCTTTCCCTGACGGTTCCGGAGTCAATAGAGGAATCCGAGATCCGGGAAACCATCATAAAAGGACCAAAAGTAGAGAGAGCCTACCTCTATGACACCTACCAGGGAGACCAGATAGAGAGCGGCAAAAAGAGTCTGACCTACGAGATAACTTTCCGAGACAGTGATAAGACGCTGAGCGACGAGGAAGTAGATGAAATGGTTGAAGAAATAAGGTCGGATCTTGATCGGAAAGGAATAACACTTCGGGAGTAAGCTTTGCAAGAGTTCAGAACGGGGAGCTCCGAGGAAACGGAGAAAATCGGAAGGCAATTAATTAGCCAGTTCGGGAAGGGGAGCATATTTTGCCTCTACGGTCCGTTAGCAGCCGGTAAGACAACCCTGGTAAAAGGTGTGGCAAAGGCATTGGGAGTTGCCGGCACTATCGTCTCTCCGTCTTACGTCTTATTGCGGCAGTACGAAGGTGATGCCACTTTATTTCATCTCGATCTGTTTAGAATACAGACCGACGAGGAGTTCGTGGAAGCCGGACTGGACGAGTATTTACTGCAACCAGAAGGTGTAGTTGCAATAGAATGGGCCGGGAGGATAGAAAATATACTTCCCGCCGAAAGGATAGACGTCGAACTGGAGTTAACCGGTAAAGACGCCCGGTTGATAAGGGTAGATCCGTCAACCAATAATAGCTGAGAATACCCCATGGCTTGTCCTGGGGATGAGCCGCTGTTTAACTTAACTTGATATGAGGTATTCAGCAGTCAATTCGCCCTGCTTATTAAAGCTTGGCTCGGGTACAAGACCAGTTCCGAATTGACTGCTGGGTGCTGGGTCTCGCGTTTTTGAAGTACGTGGTTGTTAGTTGTAAAGAGGTTTTTCTACAAGCCACGCCCGGAAGGGCGGGGCAATTAACTTGATTGAGGCTCCGAGCTTGAATATAATTGTTTGCCTATTAGCCGAGGTGGCGGAATTGGCAGACGCGCATGGTTCAGGTCCATGTGGACACTTTATAGTCCGTGCGGGTTCAAGTCCCGCCCTCGGCACCAGTATTAGTTTTAAGGATCTTTTACGCTTTCTATCTTATAAACGATTGATCCCGCATAGCAGTATTTACTTATTAGGGGGTAAGGGTGACAAAGCCAATAGTCCTGAATAACTCCGTCATAGTTGCAGGCCATCCCCGCAGTGGAACCTCGCTTGCCTGTCAGCTAGTAGAAAGCGCCGGGGTGTCTTTTCCGAGTGACTTCGAGGGCGATGAATACAACCAGGCCGGCTATTACGAAATGGCTATAAGCAAAGAAGTTTCAAAGTTACTGCTCAAAGAAGCAATGACCGAGGAAAACACGGAAAAGATGAACGAGGTTATAACGAGGTTAAACGATCAATCAGGCTGGAGCGGGTTAAAACTGGTTCGCATTCCCGCAGTTTTCTTCTACCGCCATGTTGCCGACGAACTCAAAATGGTCGGCGTGTTCCGCAAACCCGCCAACGTAAAAGCGAGCCTGTTTAAGAGAGGTATCGGCGAATTTCCTCTCTCCTGGAAAAAAAACTCCAACGCACTAATTGCAGCTTACGAAAACCTCGAGGAAAGCATTCTGGTTAGTTACGAATCCCTGCTGGAAAGGGAGCCTCACGTAAAAGAAGGTTTCGAAAAAATTGGACTCGACGTAGATACCTCCCTGATTGATTCCGATCAGCAGACCCAGCAAGATAGCCGAGTTCTGGTATCGGAAGATGAGCGGCGATTGTACGAACGTCTAAAGGAACTCGAACGGGAGAGCTGTTCGAAAACCGGTTCCCGCTGGCATAGCTTCAGGTCCGGCTAAACCTCAAAGGTTAAAACTCGTCTTATTAACAGAACGGAATCAGTAGTATTTTTATCCGGGGCGACTTAATTTAGTGGACGTAAATCAATCCAACCGGGCCGAAACCCTGAGCCATTTTCTGGGAACGTACAGTTCCCCGTTTTCGTCCTCCACTCCGTACTTTTCCAGTGCAGGGGCTACGGCCTGTCGCAGGGCCTCCTGGGCTTCTTCAGCCGGATAACCGTGAAGCGCACCAAGAGCGTAATTCTTGAACCCGCTAATATACTCCCAGGCCTCCTGATAAAGCGGAGCAGTCAGTTCGTCCATTTCGTGGACTTTTAAGCCGGCTTTCTTCACTATCTCCCTGTAATGCGATCGGGGAAGAAACTTGCTGGCTTCCGCGCGATCCTCTCCCCTCTTTCGCTCGACACCTTTTTCTCTGAGATATTTTACCGCCTCTTTTACCTTGTAGCGGTAAAACGATTTGGTTCCTTCCGGCCTGGCACCTTCGTAGAAAGCCGAGTTGAAAAAGAACCAACCACCATCTTTTAAGCTATCCCCTATACGGTTAACCGCCTTAACCTGGTCCTTTTCGGACAAATTATGGATTCCGTTGCCCCAGAGGACCACGTTGACTTTTTCCCCGGAGACCTCCATGGCCTGAATCGGGGAATGAATAGAGCTCAAAGAGCCAACGATGTTCTCCAGTTTACTCCTGGCCACTTCGAGTGCCCCTTCGGACTTATCCAGACAAATTACCTCCGGCTCCTCCCAACCATCCGGCATTTCTTCCACAAATAATTGAACCATCGTCCCTATACCGGTCGCTATATCGAGCAACCTGGAAACTCTTTCCACTCCGGAGTCGACCATCGCAGCAATCCAGGTCACGATTATCTTTCTATTTATCTTTCGATATTCTTCTGTGTTAGCAAATGGCTCGAAATTATACTCCGCCTCGGACATTATACCACCATGATTCAATAGAATTTCCTAGAAGTCAGGACAAACTCCACCAACAACGCCGTTAGTTAGAACGAGTGCCGGGATAAATAATATTGAGACAAACCATTAAGCCAGCGGGCAAAAACAATTAACAGGACATTAAATCATTCCCCTTGCCTTCTGCGGGAAAGCAAAGGGGAATGACCTAATTATTCGAAAGTATTAAACAAGCCTATACCTTCAATTCGTCGCTCGTCTATTAGTAGACGACTAGAGCGCCCGTAAAAGTTGGCTAACTTAACTCGATTGCGTCAACTGGACACTGCTCCATACCTTCTTCGGCGCAGTCTTCCAGATCGTCCGGAACTTCTCCGGTCAGCTCGTCATCCGTCCTGAGATCTTCTACCACACGAGAGTTTCCGTCCTCGTCCGATTCGTAAACATCGGGGCAAGTATCGTAACAGATTCCACATGCTATACATACATCCTGATCAATTTCAACGGTTGCTGACATTACAAACCCTCCAAAGTTTTGTTTTATCAACAAAGTATAGTTTAAGCGCGGAGTTTTTCAAACTTCAATTCGAATATCAACCCAACCCCTGCAATATCTACGTATCTCTCGATTTTTTAAAAGAGCCGATCGATAACCATCAATCAAGCTGATTGAGATAGATATCCCGGGTCATCTCAAAAAATTCAATATACTCATTCGATCTGTAATCGGGATAGGTCCAGGGTAGAGGCTCAAAACCCCCATCCTTATATTGCAGAGTAACTTCTGCGTATATTCCCTCCTTCAGGAATATCCGGTGAGAGTAGTTCTTGGTCGTAGCCAGTACGATCTTTGCCGACCCAAGGTAACCGGGATCGAGATTTACCGGCCTTGGAACTTCCATATCGAGTTTTCCCGCAAAATGAGACTCGATTTCGTTCGTCCTTAGCTTTATTCGCGATAATTCCCCGGGATGAACTAGCTCCTCAAACGAGACGAACTTTCTCTTGATTCCCTGACCCATTTCTTCTTCGTAATAATCCGTATAATCGAACGGAATTAACGAACTTTCACCGTCCATCTTCCCAAAATCCTCCTCCAGCTTAGTCTCAACTACTCCAAGTTTATCCGGAGCGCCGGTCAATAGGCCAATAAAAAGCTTTTTCGGTTTCGGCTCGGTTGGTTTTCCCATATCAACCTCCCTGGATAAACCCGTCAACTGCCCTGTTTTTTTCGAACGACGAAATGGTTTTTGATAAGGTTCAATCGCCGCCCTCTAACCATCACACTGCCGATAAATCCGTTCCCAGTACAGTGTCTGAAAAGCCGATTAATCACGGAGGCAAGTCCAATTGGGTTGTCGATAATTTTTGGCAAAAAACAATAGTTTCTAGGATGTCAAATCGGACAAAGCCCTATCCAGCTCGGCGAAGTTGAACTCAAACCCCAATTCCTCCAGCCGAGCCGGCCTAACTCTCTGTCCGTCGACAACAAGAGTTGACGCTTCGCCAAAAATAGCACGAATCAGGAATGTCGGGACTCTAAAGCTCGATGGGCGGTCCAGGAGGCTCCCCAGTTCCTCGGCGAATTCCGCATTTCGTCGGGGGTTGGGCGCAGTTAAATTAACCGCCCCGCTGACTTCTTCGGACTCCAGCAGAAACCGAATTGCCCGAACCTCGTCTTCGATATGAATCCAGGAGTACCACTGTCTCCCACTCCCGAGCGGCCCGCCGAGGAAAAACCTGTGCGGTAAGGTGAGTCTGGGCAAAACGCCCCCTTTCGAACTAAGGACAATACCCGTTCTGATAACTAATCGACGTATTCCCAGTTCTTCTACCGGAGCGGTAACACCCTCCCACTCAACCGCCACGTCCGCCAGGAAATCTTCCCCGGGAGGTGAATCTTCTGTAAAAACTTTATCCTCGCTCGTACCGTAATAACCAACAGCAGAAGCCTGAACCACGACTTCCGGCCTGTTATCCGCGGCCTTTACGGCCTCGGTGACAGCTTTTCCCGCCTTTAATCGGCTATTCAGAATCCTTCGTTTCTTCCGCTCTGTCCACCTATCCGGCAGCAAACCGGAACCGGCTATGTTTTCACCGGCAAGATTTACTATTGCATCGGATTTCTCGACCTCGTCGACCCAGCCCTCCGGCGACTCGGCGTCCCACTTGACCATATCGACGTTACCGGGGACTTCTCTTCCTTCCGGGTGGCGTGAGAGCACGACGGCGCCGTGACCGTGAGACTGCAAGTTGCGAACCAGTTCCCTCCCGATCAATCCAGTACCACCGGTAATAATAACACGCATCCTGATCTCCTCCGGTTAACCGAGGTCAGGCCCTACTTTCGTCATAACGATCGAGGTCTTCTTCCCGAATCAATTACCCGGGACACCTGGGGCCTACACACTCCTTCCGGTCGAATCAGCTTGGTTTTTAACCCTCGTAACCAAAAGAGGATTTGACATTCGCTCCGCCGTCGACATGGACCACTTCACCCGTAACCATCTCCGACTGATCCGAGAGAAGCCAGGCAGATGTATCAGCTACGTACTCCTGTGAGCCGCTGCTATCCCAGTCCAGTGGAGCCATATCCTCGTACTCTCCTGCCATGGTCGAAAATCCGGGTATGCCGCGTGCCGATAAAGTCTTCATCGTACCGGCAGATATCGCATTAGCCCTGATATTCTCATCTCCCAGCCTCATAGCAATCATTTTCGTAAAGTATTCAAGAGCGACCTTGAAGAAATTCATCCAGCCGTAAGGGGCCCAGATTTTCTCCGTATCAAAACTAAGCGAGACTATACTCGCATTACCTTTCATAAGCGGATAAAACTCTTCGGCAAGGGTAAAAAGGGAGAGACTGGATATCTCAAAACCCTGGAAAATTTGTTCCCTGTCGGCTTTAAAGAAATCGGGGTCGATACATTCCCGATCCGCGTAAGCTATCGAATGAACCAGTCCGTCAAGTTCGCCCCACTTTTCTCGAACCGAACTTTTTGCAGCTGCAATTGTCTCGGGTTTCGTGACATCGAGCTCCCAGACCGGCGGAGTTTCGGGAAGTCTTTCGGCGGCTCTCTTAGTCCTTTCGACGTCCGGCGACGTAAGTACGACTTCAGCTCCATGCTCAATTGCCTTTTCAGCGATCCAGAAGGCAGCCGATCTTTTATTTCTAACTCCAGTTATTAGTATTTTCTTCCCTTCTAACATATTATCCCACCTTCTAATGATGATACTTTACTATAGTATCTCCCCGGGCATTATTAAAGCTAGAGCATGATTGAGCCTGGAGAACCAGATAACTTCGACAGGTCCAGGCGTCTTCTCTCACCTTGATCCTGCCCGGGTGGAACGACCACCAGTCTGGAGAAATTTTACCTTCTAATTTCACGAAAAAGAACAATCAGACAGCAGTTACAGTTGATTATACCCACCGAACGGTTAACATTTTTCCAGCGAAAAACGCTAAAAACAAGTTCGGAGAGTTCGGAAAATCTTTCGTTTTTAGATGGAGGTATCCCCAATGCAAGATTTTACTTTTCAAAACAGAACAAAGATCGTCTTTGGCAGGGAAAGCGAGGAGCAAACAGGCGAAGAAGTAAGTAAATATGCCGATAAAGTCCTGTTTGTTTACGGCGGAGGAAGTATCAAAGAGTACGGAATATACGATAAAGTTATGAATTCCCTCGAAGAAGCGGGAGTAGAAGCAGTCGAACTCGGCGGAGTCAAGCCAAATCCCCGCTTAAAACTCGTCCATGAAGGGGTGGAGATCTGTCAGGAAGAAAATATTGACTTCATTCTGGCGGTCGGTGGCGGAAGCGTAATTGATACGGCCAAAGCAATTTCAATCGGAGTGCCTTACGAAGGAGACGTCTGGGATTTTTACGCCGAGGACAAAACTATAGAGGAATCTCTGCCAATTGGTACGGTTTTAACTATACCTGCAGCCGGGAGCGAATCGAGCCCCGGTTCAGTAATCACGAAGGAAGAAGGTGGTTTAAAACGGGATGCCGGGAGTAACAAGTTAAGACCCGAATTTGCAATTATGAACCCGGAATTTACTTATACCCTTCCGGATTACCAGACTGCATCCGGTGCCGCAGATATAATGGCTCATGTCATGGAACGGTATTTCACTCACGAACCGAACGTAGACTTCACGGATAGATTATGCGAGGCTACTCTCAGGACCGTTATAGAGAACACCCCGATCGCACTCGAAGAACCGGAAAACTACGGCGTTAGGGCACAATTCATTTGGGCCAGCACTGTCGCCAACCATGACCTTCGCGGGACGGGACGCGGTGATGATTGGGCCTCCCACCCGATTGAACACGAGCGCAGCGGCATGTACGATATCACTCACTGAGCTGGACTTGCAATTATCTTTCCCGCCTGGATGGAATACGTTCATAACGAAAACATCGAGAAGTTTGCCCGGTTTGCGGCCCGCGTATGGAACGAAGAAGTCGACTTCAATTCTCTGGAAAGAACAGCCCGGAAAGGCATAGAAGACCTGCGGAAATTCTTCCGGAGTATCGGCCTACCGACGAGTCTGGGCGATCTGGATGTGGAAATTGACGAGACTGACCTGGAAGAAATGGCGCGTAAATGTACCGATAAGGGTCCGGTGGGGAACTTTGTTAAGCTAGATGAAGAAGACGTACTGGAAATTTATCACCTGGCTCGCTAAACCCGAATAAGATTAACTAACTATACCCCTGATTGCCCCAAAAGGTAATCAGGGGTATCCGGTCAAGCAAAAATATTGCTGGCTGCCAGGTAACCCACCAGAGATACAATGGCGGACAGGACTCCGCCCCAGGCGAGATCTACCATTGTCAGCTTGAGCGGCCAGCCGGCAAGCGTGGCGAGGTTAGTCAGGTCGTAAGTAGCGTAAGTTATCAGGCCAAAGAGGAATCCAAACCCGATGCTCCGTCCAAGGGCACCTTTTTCAACAGCCGGGTTCACGACGAATATAACTACACCCGCAACGAATAGAAGATAAAATATTATCGCTGCCGCCCAGTTAGTCGAATCTGCCATTAAAGAGCCCAGCTGATTCCGGTAAAAATTCCTCGCGACTATCCCCAGCCAAAATAGGTCGACCACCAGGAAAGTCCCGAGACAGATCAGGTAAAGATAGATTTGTTGTAGCAATTTAATAACCTCCTTGCAAAGGAAATAGAATCCCTTCCCTTTTGTCATATACTCGATTGGAAACCAGGAAAGTTGAGCGGGTTACTTCACCGGTGCTTTATCGAGGACCTCGAGCACTATGCGAATGATGATCAGACCCCAGCCCAGAAGCACGATAAACCATACAATTTTCTGTGCCGCCTTCAGCGCCCCGAAAACGATCAAAGAAGCAGTTAAAATTCCCAGATAGCCAAGTGGTTGCTGCAGCTCCGAAACGTTAACGCCCGCTATCACTTCCACGAGCTTGACAATGCCGCTCCCGATTATTTCAGCGGCGCTATGAATAAAAGTCAGGAGCTGGTCGATGACGCTGTCTGCAACCCCCTCCTGGATGCCATTCTGGCCAGCAAGAACGCCGACATGGGGGCTTCCGACTAACATTATAACTACCAGTACCATTCCAGCGCCGGCAATCAATTT
>CAZRDU010000013.1:0-6779 GCA_964599005.1 uncultured Thermotogae bacterium | reverse complement strand
CCGGAACCCGTAACGACAAATTCGCCAGGTTATTAATTAAGTTCCTTACGATAAAAACCACAATCGTCTATGGAACGAGTTCGAGGATCAGATCAGCGACAGGAAATATTACACCCTGCCCGGTTAACACGGACAGGGTGTAACTAAATCTTGGATTTCTTCAGAAGCTCGTTCGGTACAACTTTTGAATGCCCGTTGAACTCTGGAGTTTGATGTATTTATCTGGACCCCGCGACGAGAGAAATTACGAATAAGAATTAGCTACTATGACCAATTCTTCGCTCTACCTGAACAACATTTAATCCCTCAGCGGCAAGAATTCAGATTTAAAAAGACCCAAAAATATTTCCATCGACCCAACTGGAAGACCTTCTTCACCTTGCTTTATACCAATATTTTTCACTTATCACTGGAGCGCGACTTTCAGGGCCAACGAAACAATTGATAATCGTGAACTTTGCTATCGGAACCGTCGATGTCCCCCGATTTGCCAGCCTTCATACCTGAATTATTTAATTCAACCAGGTAACAACGCTTCAGCGCTTTATGTGGCCCCGCTTTCTCTGTAATTTGGGATTCCTCTTTACTTCTTTTACCAGCCAGACGTAGTAAAGAGTTTCATCCAACTCCTCTGCTAATTTCCAATCCGGTTTATCCATTCTATTCCGGATATACTCGACCTTTTGGGTCTTTTGAGAGGTCTTAATATTATCGCCTCCCCAAAAATAACGAGGTTAATCTCAGAAAAACCAGAAAATTTGATATTTCTTAGAGGCCTTTCTCTAAACAAAATGTGTAAGACCAAAATACTTTGAGACTAAAATCAGCTATTATATGAAAAGTATATCACATTGACCACTAATTTTAAAATTTTCAACCTAATTATAGGGGGAAACCGACTCAACCATACCTGCTGTTGTTCAGGCAAAGCTGCCGGGAGAAAAAATCAACGTTGAGGATTAAGTCATTCAGACCAATAACCAGGCGGCAAGTCCAAGAAGGAAGAAAAACCCGGCAACATCGGTAACTGTCGTCATCCAGATATTTGCTGAAAGTGCGGGATCAAGGCCAACCTTCTTTAACCCCAGCGGAATCGCCACGCCCGCGATACCGGCAACCACCATGCTAAGAACCATTGAGGCCCCAACGATCAATGCTATCTCGAGGGAGCCATTCCAGAAGTAAGCAATTAGACCAACGATAAACCCGATCGATACCCCGTGAAGGAGACCCAGGACTGACTCTTTCGCAAGTGCTCTGGTACCCTGCTCCCAATCGATCTCCCCCAGCGCAATTCCACGAACCAGTAACGCGACAGTCTGCGACCCCGAATTACCGCCCTGACCCGCGATAACGGGCATGAAAACAGCAAGTACCGCAAATCTGGCAATGGTACCTTTAAAAAGACTGACTACAATCGCGGCGAGTAACGCCGTACCGAGGTTAATAACGAGCCAGGGCAATCTATGCTTCATCGAGATATTCCAGGGAGTCCATATTGACTCTTCCCTGGCCTCGCTTATCCCTACCATTTCCAGCATATCTTCAGTGTTTTCCTGGCGTAAAACATCGATAACGTCATCGACCGTAATTATTCCCAGCAGGCAACCAGCTGCGTCAACAACGGGAAGCGCCATGTAATCGTACCTGTCAAAGAGTCTCGCGACTTTCTCCCTGTCGAATTCCGGGCGGACTGATTTTACCTCTTCATTCATTACTTCTCTTAACTGGAGATCGGGGTCACGAAATGCAATGTCGCGAAGCGGAAGTACACCTGTCAATCTGTCTTCTTCATCCGTCACGTAAACGTAGTTGATCTCTTCCAGTTGTTTTTCTTCCCGTCTTAATTCTTCAGTCGCCTTTCCTACTGACATCGTTTCGGGGAGACTGAGGACCTCGGGAGACATCATTCCACCGGCAGAATCCTCAGGGTATTCAAGCAGATTGGCAAGCCTTCTCCTGGTGAGGCCGTCGACGAGATCGAGGACCTTCTCCCTTTCTTCCTCGGGTATCTCCTGCAGCAAATCTACTGAATCGTCCGGATGCATCCGCTCTATCAGCTTTGCACGGGTTGCTTGAGATAACTCAAGGAATATTCCGGACGATTGCCACGGATCAAGCGCCTCAAGGGTCTCGGCAGCAAAGTCCAAATCCAAATCATGGATCTTTTTAGCTGCTTCTTCTTTGCTGAGACTAAGTAATTCGAGACTGGCTTCGGCTGGATGGAGTTCGGCGAGAGTTTCTTCCTTCATGGTTTCAGGCAGAAGTCAATATCCCCGCACCAAGAAGTACGGAACCTGTAATAACATCCCCTCTTAAGGTTATAAATTCTTCTTTAAAGACAGGTAACCCAGCAGATAATTCGAAACTGGCTATGTACTTGCATCAAGTTCAAATGAGCAGGACGAACTAATTGCTGGGTATCTCCTGTAAAGTTGACCATCTAATTCATCTCCGGAGCAAGTTCCGGGTAGGTTCTCGGTTGCCCTGGTAAACCCGCCCGAAAAAGGCGTTCTTGATACCACCTTATCCTCGAAACTTTGATAGTCCTTCATCCCGGCGACGAAAAGATATTCCCGGACTCGAGACCGGAAGTTATTCACGGGAATTACCGGTCTGTTTTTAGATTCTAAGAACTCATGTCGGCCAGCTTTTCCGAGTTACTCTGAACTTCTTCCTCCAGCCCGGAAATCTCGCTCTGGAAGTTTTCCAGACTCTTGCTGAGTTTCTCCTCCAGATTTATCTGTTTTACGGAGACGGACGAGAGCTGTGTTCTCATGTTACTGATTTCGGCATTTATCGCTTCAAGCTTCTTCGCGAATTCCTCATCTGCCGAAGCAAGCGAACTAAGCTTAGTATTGAGACTACCTAACTTCCCTTTCAACTCCTCGAGCTGACCCATAATGGATTCGTTCCGTTTTTCCTGCCGGGCAAATAGAGAATCCACCCGTTCGCTGAGATCTCCAAGATCCTTCACAGTCGCGTTCAGTTCGCCGGTCATCTCCCCAAATGTTTCTTTCAGGGATGCAAGGTCCTTATCCTGCTCCGATTGAGTGTTTTTCACTTCGCTTAGACTATTTTCCATGGTATTTTCGATACTGTTCACTTTCTTCTCCAGGTCCCCGTAGGCACTCTTCCATTCTGCAACCAGATCCGTCACGGAGTTATGTTTTTCCTCCAGCTCTTTTTCCAGTCCGGTCACATTAGCGGAAAGGTCTTCAATCTCGTTATTCAAACTGGACTTCAGGGAAGAAATGGCTTCGTCTCTATTCGACTTCACCTGATTGAGTTTTTCAGAAAGGCTGCTGACCGTGGTCTCGAGTTCATTGACCGTTTCTTTCTTAACCCTGGAGTTGATCTTTCCGTTATAGCTAATTCCAACGAAAAGCAAACCACCGATCAAAACCAGCAAAAGCGCGTAAATCGTAAATTTAGAAAAATTTGACATAACTAACTACCTCCCTTTATAAAAAATTTCCATTAAACCTTCTATTAAAGTCTATATGGCAAATTCGTCTAAATCAAACTTACGATGCAGGGACGGAATCCGGGGCGGTTTTACTGAGCTGTGATACGGTTCGGTACCACCAGTTGAACAAAAGTGAAACGGGAACTATAATCCAATCCAATCGGTTTTGAAGCTACGAATACCAAAAAAAAGAGGTAATTATGAAAAAATTTAAACTGGCGGTCGCGGCAATCATCGTCATTCTCCTTGCCATTATCATTTTTCAGAACCGGGAGACCGTTTCAACCCGGTTGCTTTTCGTCACGGTAAAGATGTCCCGTGCCGCGCTGATATTTCTCTCTGCTGCGGGGGGTTTCATCCTCGGCCTGGTGGGCCGTTTTACTTATTTCAGGAAGAAATAAGCCATACTTTCCCCTGTTTAAAAGCCTCTGCAGCAGAGGGTAATGGGCATTAGTCGGGAGCATCAAAAATACAGCGCTCTTCGGTAAACGATAAATTTTCTTATGAGCCGTGAGAAGAGGCGTCGATCCGTAAATGGCAGGAAAAAATGATTTGAGGTATTACTGCCAGAGGGGAACCAACAGCCAGCTGTCTCCTTATCTCTTAAAATAATATTCTGTCGTGAGGCTTAATGACCTGTAATTTCGAATTTTCATTCGACCTTAACCGGCTTCTCAAAGAGATTTCCAGCTGTAATCGTGTTCTAGTTTACGGCGGGATGGATACCGGCAAAACCACGCTTGTAAAAACACTACTTGAGAGACTGGGAGGAAAAGTACTCGACGGTGACCTGGGACAGCCCGAGATCGGCCCTCCGGGCCTGATATCTCTCGGCACCTACGATCACGGAACTGAAAACGCTTACTTCGTCGGTGATTTCACTCCCCGGGGGAACCTGGTTCAGGTCATGACAGGAATCTCCCGGCTACTCCCGGATAAGCAAACCACCTGTCTTATCGATACGGATGGATGGATAAAAGGGGATGCCGCTCGTGTCTACAAGGGGGAATTGATCAGTCTGGTCAAACCGGATAAGATCCTGTTGCTGGAAGAGGGAAACGAACTGGAAAATTTTGCCACCTTCCTGCCCGAGAAGAGGGTTATCTCTCTCGATGCCAGCCACAGTGGATCAAAATCCCGGGGAGAACGCGCAGCAAATAGACAGAAAAAACTCAAACGCTATTTCTACAGACTGGAAAGGTTACAGCGAGACTGGGAAGAAATTCGGGTCGGAGGAACCGGACTTGGCCGCGGTGAAAGAATTCCGGTCGAACAATTGAAAATTAATTATTCCGATAAAGTCCTGGCAGCCTGGCAAACAGGGGAAAAGTTGACTCTCCTTTCCGAGCGAGGGATGGATAACTCCAGCAATGACGATAGTGCAAAGCCCAATAAAACCGTCAACTACCCGGTAAAAAGCCTAAAACACAGGTTAATAGGCTGTTACCACGATCAGAGTTTTCAGGGAATGGGAATTATCACCGAAATTGACTCCCGTGGGCTGGAGGCCCTGGTTCCCGGAAATGAATTTAATATGATAAAACTGGGAAAGAAAAGAGTAAAACCGAGCGGAAGAACTCTACCGGATTAACTAACCCGGTACTTCATCGAGTTTAACGTTATCCTCCACCAGGTCAGCTACTTCCTCGTAAGGAGAATTAGCCGTGATACCCCGTGATGGCCTCTCTCTATCGGCTAACTCGTAAAGATTCCTAACGAAGTTCTCTCTCGGTTCTTTGTTTTCGAACAGGCCGTGGAGATAGGTTCCGAGAACGCGTTCGGTAGCAGCGCTCTCTTCACCAAGGGGATTATTCACGTTATCGGCCGTTACAACCGAGCCTCCCATATGGATCTCGTATCCGGTAACTTCACCTCGGGCCCCGGATAGAGGACCGGATCCATCGACCGGTAACGTTATCTCCTTTACCCGTTTTTTTCGCGAAAACTCCGTCTCCACCGGGAGCAAACCGATTCCATCGACCACTTCTAGCTCGCCATCGACGCTCTCGATCCCCGCATTCCTCACGGTTTTGCCAAGCATCTGATAACCGCCACAAATTCCCACCACGTAACCGTCGAACTCCTGCAAATTATCGTCAAACCCCTCTTCCTTCAGAGCCAGAAGATCGTCTACAGTATTTTTCGTCCCGGGGATTATGACCGCGTCGGCAAACTCCGGATTCGTTTTCAGGTCGGTAAACACGACCCTGACTCCTGGCTCCCGGGCGAGTGGCTCTAAATCGGTAAAGTTGGACATCCGCGGTAACCTTGGTACGGCAATTCTGACCGTCTTATCCTCCGCCACGCCGTCTGCATCGCCCCAGACCATCCTTTCACCGACAGGCGGAAGGGATACGCTATCCTCGGACGGAAGGCCAATTTCTCCGTAAGGAACTACACCTACTATCGGAATATCCAGTCTGCGTTCGATCTCCTCTATACCGGGTTCCAGCAGACTCTCGTCGCCCCGGAATTTATTTATTATCACTCCTTTGACCCTGCTTCTTATATCCTCCGGCAAGAGCTCGATGGTCCCGTACATGCTGGCAAAAGCACCGCCCCGCTCAATATCCACGACAAGCAGGATATCCGCATCCGCTATCCTTGCCGTCTCGATATTGGCCAGATCCCTTTTCCGGAGGTTTATCTCAGCTATACTGCCCGCACCCTCGGCAACTATGACCTCGTACTGATCGGCCAGTCTCTCGTACGACTCAACCACTGCCTCGCGGGCATCCGTCCAGCAGTTATCGTAGTAACTTCCCGCCTCAAAGTGGCCCACTGCCCGACCCTGAATTACGAGCTGACTTTCGCCGTCCCCCCGTGGCTTCAGCAAAACAGGGTTCATATCGGTATTTGGCCGAACACGAGCTGCCCGAGCCTGAACGTACTGGGAAACTCCGATCTCGCCCCAGCCCCCGGCAGGAGAGGAGACTGCTCGTGCGTTATTGCTCATGTTCTGGGCTTTAAACGGTGCGACGGCTCTGTTCCGCCTCGCAAATAGTCGGGCCAGTCCGGCAGCTATAGTGCTCTTACCGGAATGGCTGGCAGTGCCGGCAACAAGGATCGTTTTTGCCATACTCCTCCCTGATAGTTGGTTCTGACGAAGATTCCTGGTGTTCGACTATTTATCCCTTTCGGGTTCAGTTACCTTACCCTTCAAGAAATTCCAAAAAATTAGCGAATGCCCCGCTTTCCCCGTGAAAATGCGTGTAAGTCCCCAGAGAATTGTCCGCAATCAGACCCTCGTGCTCGCCATCTATTCCACTACCTCTTTCGACGTCAAAGGCGTAATTGGGGCCCGAACCCG
>CAZRDU010000012.1:0-28367 GCA_964599005.1 uncultured Thermotogae bacterium | reverse complement strand
CCTGGCGGAGAAACTTATTACTGACCCTGGTTAAGACAAAGCTTGCTAACTTCTTCCCGCCTGTCTATAATGCAATCATATCATTCAATTGATTTAGGAGTGATAAAAATTACTCAAGCTTTTAAAGCAAAAAAGATAGTAACTATGGGCAAAAAGGGAGAAGTCAGCGACGGTCTTTTACTGGTTGAGGATGGCAAATTAGATTATGTCGGGCCCGCTGAAGAGAAGAATCTCCCCCCGGAAGTGGAGGTTCGGGACTTTGGCTCAAAGACGATAATGCCCGGGCTTATTGATGCTCATACTCACGTAGGGATTCACGAAGAGGGCGAAGGCTGGGAGGGTCAGGATACCAACGAAATGACGAATCCAATAACTCCCCAGGTAAAAGGACTGGATGGCGTGAATCCTGTCGGATTTGGTCTACAGGATGCGGTTAAAGCCGGCGTTACCACTGTCAATACCGGACCGGGATCTGGGAACGTAATCGGGGGCCAGTTTGCCGCACTTAAAACTGCGGGATCCGTTATCCTGGACGATTTATTGATAAAAGATCCCACGGCAATGAAGATGGCAACGGGCGAAAACCCGAAGAGAGTTTATAAAGAGAAGGATCAAATTCCCAGTACGAGGATAGGAACGGCTGCAAAGTTGAGGGAAGCTTTGTTCGAAGCAAAAGACTATATGGAGCGAAAAGTAAAAGGTTCCGACGAGAACGAATCTTTTAAAAGGGATTTCAAACTAGAATCCCTGGTTCCAGTAGTTAAGGGGGATTTGAAAGCAAAAATTCACGCCCACAGGGCAGACGATATCGTCACAGCCATCAGAATTGCCGAGGAATTTGACCTTAATTACTCAATAGATCACTGTACCGAAGGACATAAAATCGCTGATTTCCTGGCGGAGAAAGAAGCTGACGCCGTGGTTGGTCCTAGTCTGACGGCGAGGAGCAAGCGTGAATTGGTCGAGAGGACCTTTCGTACCGCTGGAGTTCTCGACGAAGCCGGCGTAAGAGTTGCGATAACGAGCGATTCTCCCGTGGTCCCGATACAGTACCTTCCCCTGCTTGCTGCCTTTGCAATTCGGGAAGGTATGAGTGAGAAGTCGGCCCTTGCCGCGATTACCATTAATAGCGCGGCTATAGCCGGGATTGACGATAGAGTTGGTTCGCTCGAGCGCGGTAAAGAAGCTGATTTTCTGGTTTCCGATGGACGGATTTTTGATCTCGAGGATAACGTGGAAAGGGTCTTCATAGAAGGAAAGGAGATAAACAGGGATAGTCTAAAGGCATCAGGTCAGCCCAGGACTTTTTAGGTAATTAAACCATGAACCAGGCAAATTTCGGATTGTTTGACAGTGAAGATAAACCCGATAAAGACGAGGTTTATTCGGTTGCACAGCTCAATAAGGAAGCTCGATACCTGCTTGAAGAAAGCTTTGGTTCGATCTGGGTTGAAGGAGAAGTTTCCAATCTACACGTTTCCTCGGCGGGTCATCAGTATTTTACCCTGAAGGAAGAGAATTCGGAAATTGACGCCGTGATGTTTTCCGGTGATAAGAGCAAGGCCGAAGTGAGCCCGGAAGACGGTATGGCTCTGCTTGCCAGAGGAACGCTGACCGTTTACGAGAAGCGGGGCCGATATCAGTTAAGAGTGCGAGATCTGAAGGAAATCGGCGAAGGAGAATTACAAAAGAAGTTTCAGAAGCTAAAAAATGAGCTAAAAAAGGAAGGGTTGTTTGAAGAATCCCATAAAAAGAAGGTCCCCGGTTTCCCCAATGCAATAGGAATAATTACTTCCCCCGCAGGAGCAGCAATCAGAGACATCAGTTCTACAATTGCTGAAAGATTTCCTCCGGTAAAGGGTTACGTTTTTCCCGTAAAGGTTCAGGGGGAGGAAGCGGCCGGTGAAATATCCAGCGCAATAAAAAAAGCGAACGACATCGGGGACGAGCTTGGACTGGATGCATTGATAGTCAGTCGCGGGGGCGGCTCGCTTGAAGATTTATGGCCTTTTAATGAAGAATCAGTGGCTCGAGCCATATACGATTCCAGACTTCCCGTGGTCTCCGGGGTCGGACACGAGGTCGATTTCACTATATCGGATTTCGTCGCCGACAGGAGGGTGCCGACACCAACTGCTGCGGGAAAGGAGATCGTCCCTGACGGAGTGGAGGTAGAGAATCGAATAGAGTTAATGACGGATAAGATAGTTAATACCGTAATTTCGTCCTATCGCGAAAAAGAAAGGGACCTTGGTCGTCTCAAGGAAAGTTTCGGGCTAAGAATTCCTTTTCGGAAATACGAGGATAGGTCCCAGGAGTTCGATGAACTGTCTCAGGAGTTAATAGAGGCCGCCGGGGAAGTTTTTACCGAGAGGACGGATTTGATTGAGTCCCTGGTTGACCGACTTTCCCTTGCCAACCCTACCAGTTTGTTGAAAAAAGGGTATTCAGTTACTTATGGCGAAGAAGGTAAAGCCGTAACCAGCTATACGGACGTAGAAGAAGGGGAGAACTTGAAGACGAGGTTGTTTAAAGGTATTATTCGTTCTGTAGTGACGGGGGCTGATGAGAATGAGTGAGGAAAACGAACTGGATGTAGAAGAGGACTTAGGTAAATTAGAAGATATTGTAGAAGAATTAGAGAACGAGCAATTGGACCTGGAAAGATCAATTGAGCTATTTGAACAGGGCGTTAAGCTGGCCGAGGGGGTCAAAAAGGGTCTCTCTGAAGCCGAATTCAGGTTGAAAAAAGTAGTCGAGAGCAGTGATCTGGATTTTGAGGCTGAGGACTTTGACCTTTAAAATATTGTAGCTACCGAGCTTTGGCATTTCCGCGTTCATCTCAGATTATCCAAAAACCTTAAGTGAGGTTTGAGAAATGAAAAAGTTTGACAGTTTGGATTCTCTTTTTCGAGAGACTACCTCTAAGTTTCCGGAAAGCGAGTTCAAGACTTCCGTTCCTTCTCCGGATGACGGCTATGATTATCGCAGCCTATCTTTTCAGGATCTTGCTTCCCTTGTCGGGAGACTGGCGCAGGCAATGGTTGAAAAGTTTGGAGTCGGACAGGGCGACAAAGTTGCCATTATCGGCCGACCGCATCCGAAATGGGCTGCCTCGTTCTTTGCTGCCCAGAGAGTAGGAGCAACAGTAGTACCGATCGCTTATAATTTTACCTCGGAGGAAATCAGGCGAGTGTTACACGAATCCGAGGCCAGGCTTGCGATAGTACAGAGTGACAAACATTCGGTTGTCTCGAAAAAATTTGACGCCCTATCCCATCTGGAAAACCTCGTCGTTTACGGAGGAGAAGCAGAAGAAGGGTTCCAGTCCTGGGAGTCTTTCCTATCGTCCGAGAAGCTGACGGAAAAGCAGCCTCAACAGCAGGACGAAACGGCCGTATTGATGTATACTTCAGGTACCACCGGCCATGGTAAGGGTGTTATGCTTTCCCATGAAAACCTGCTTGTCAATGTTCACGATATTGCGGAGACTCTGGATGTAACCCCGGAAGACTGCATGGTATCCATCTTGCCCTGGGATCACATATACGGCTTAACAACTACCCTTCTAGTGCCGCTCGCTTTTGGGGCCTCTATGGTTTACACGATGGATTATCGGAATTTGCCAAAGGTATTGAAGGACAACAACGGCACGATTCTTCTGGGCGTGCCGAAATTGCTTAATGCTCTTTACGAGGAGACGCTGGAAAAGATAAATTCTACCTGGTGGACTCGGTGGCTTTATAACCTGGTTCCCGGTTTGCTTAAATCCACGGTGAAAAAGAAGTTTGCCGGCAAGCAATTCAGGTTTATTGCCTCGGGCGGTGCTCCTTTAAGCCCGAAGACTGCAAAGGGTTTGAGAAGCCTTGGTATAGGCGTGATGGAGGGCTACGGGTTAACTGAGACCTCACCGGTTTTGACTTTTACTCCGGATCCTTTTACGGAAAAGGCCGGAAGTGTCGGGTCTCCGTTGCCAAGCGTTGAAGTGAAGCTTGAGGAAACTGATGACAAGGACATCGATGAAGTGCTTGTCAGAGGACCTATAGTCATGCAGGGTTACTATAAGAACAAGGAAAAGACTGACGAAGTTCTGGAAGAGGACGGCTGGTTTCATACGGGCGACTCGGGTTATATAGATGAGGACGGCTGGCTATTTCTGAACGGTAGAACCAAAAACGTGATAGTTCTCGAATCCGGTAACAACGTCTATCCGGAGGAAGTAGAACACGAACTGGGTCGGATTTCCTATATTGAAGAAGTTATGGTCAAGGAAGGGAAGCGAAATGGAAGGGCCGTGGTCTCTGCTGTAATTTACCCCGATTTCGAGGAACTGGCGGATAAGGGGATTAAGGAAGAAGGTTACGTCAAGACTTTCCTCTGGGAAAGAATAAAGGCCGAGTCCAAGAGCCTGGCACCTTACATGAGAATTAAAAGCAAGCGGGATATTGAGATTCTGGACGAGCCCTTTGAAAAAACACCCACCCAGAAAGTTAAACGGTATCTCTATCAAGAAGAGGGAGAAGATGATGAAAAGGACGAATGAGCCGGTTTAAGCTAGTACCTGATAGAAAAACCTTCGAACTCGTTCCGAGGTTCATCCCAGTCAACACTGACGTCTTCCACTCTTGCCCTGCTAGGACCTTTGTTTGCCCAGGAGATTAAGTCCTTTACTTTCTCCTTTTTTCCCTCAACCACTGCTTCCACGGAGCCGTCATGCAGGTTTTTTACCCAGCCTCTCAGCCCCAAGCTTCTTGCCTTTCGCCTGGTATTTGCTCTAAACCCGACACCCTGAACTCTGCCTGTTATAGATAGATGAACTCTTTTTTTAGCCATTGTGTTTTCATGATAAGGAAGAAAGGGAAGTTTTCAATTATTGAGTTACGTTTTTTTGAAAAAACGATTTTGGGAGAACGCGCCAGGAAAGCCTTTCGAGATCCGCTCAGAACCGATATCTTTTAAAAGGTTTACGGGCTTCTGGAGCTTGGTAAATGGTGGAAGGCCCTGTATTGCTGTAGGATTATCGAGAGAACTACTCGCTGGTTGGGTGGAGGACTGAGATGAATCAGAACCTTTTCGCCATTTTGCTCGGCGCTGTAGGATTTTTCCTTCTTCTATCTCTCCTGATTCGTAAAGTAACGCGGAGCCAATTCAGTCGTTACGCCAGAATCTCTCCAGCTGACGGCCTGTCGGGAAAAGAATTTATCGAAAAGGTGATCGAGGGTGAGGAGTTGGGGGGAATTTCTCTCGAGGAAGCTAAAGGGGCCCTCAGCGGAAGTTACTCTTTAAGTGAAAATAGTGTTATTGTCCCGAAACCCGAGGAAAGTTCCCTTCTGACACTGGGAATCTCGGCCCATGAACTCGGACATGCTGACCAGGTAAAAAGGCAAAAAAGTCCCATAAAAGTCTTTGCTATACTGGAAAGACTTGGCCTGCTGTTGTCCTACATTTTTCCGCTCTTTTTGGTTGGGGGTTTTGTTTTATACTTTCCCCTTGTTTATCTGGGTCTGGGTTCTTATCTCGCCATACTGTTAATTTGTCTGCTTGAGCTACCTCTGGAAATCAATGCTTCGCGAAGAGCTCTGATATATCTCGAGCAGTACACGAAATTGACCGAAGAAGAACTGCACCGACTGAAAAAGTTACTCGGGTTGGCTATACTTTCCAGACTGACTTATATTACGGTCGGTTATTTTAACCTGATTGACTTTGATTCCGAGAGGTGAGAGCATGGCTTCCGTAGTTTTTGCCCCGTCCATTCTGGCGGCTGATTTTGCTAGATTGGAAGAAGAGATCGAAAGTGTTGATCGGGTGGCTGACTCCATTCATGTAGATGTCATGGACGGTCATTTTGTCCCAAACATTACCCTTGGTCCGGTAGTGTCAAATTCCCTAAAGAATTCAGGTAATATAACGACTCCTTTTAGTATTCACCTGATGATTGAAGATCCCTGGGAGTACGGGCCGCAGTTTGAAGTCGATTCGGAGGATACCATAATTTTTCACGCCGAGACCACTGAAAAGCCCCGGAAATTGATTGAAAGGTTGAGGGATAATGGGTGCAAAGTCGGGGTTTCTCAGAAGCCCGATAGTCCTGTAGAAAACGTTTTGCCGCTGTTATCAGAGCTGGAAGAAGTTCTCGTGATGGGTGTTGAGCCGGGATTTGGTGGTCAGGAATTTATGACGGAGGCACTGGGAAGGATAGAGAGGCTGAGGGAACGAATCCGTCAGGGAAACCACGATACTACTATATCAGTGGACGGAGGAATGAACCCTTCAACGGTAGGCAGGGTAGCCGATGCCGGGGCGGATAAGATAATCGCCGGTTCGGCCGTATTTGGCAGGGAAAATAGGCCGGAAGCGGTTCGAGAAATGAAAAAGGCGTTGAATTGAGTTATGACGGAAACGAGAAATAACAATTACATGAATGAAGCGCTTAGCCTGGCGAGACGCGGTGGGGGATTCGTTAACCCTAACCCCCAGGTCGGGGCGGTAGTTGTCAGGGATGGAGAAATAGTTGGAAGGGGCTATCATGAGAAGTTTGGAGGCCCACATGCCGAAGTTAGAGCCCTTGAGGACGCTGGAACGAAAGCTGAGGGGTCTACGATGTACGTAACGCTTGAGCCATGTGTTCATTACGGGAAGACGCCGCCCTGTACGGATGCAATAATTGAAAGCGGTGTTACCCGGGTCTACGTGGCGATGAAGGATCCAAATTCAAAAGTATCGGGAAAGGGCGTGGATAGGTTGAAGGAAGCCGGTGTGGAGGTCTTTCTGGGGTTAATGAAGGAGGAAGCGGAGAGCGTAAACGAAATTTACCTGCACTACGTAGAGACAGGGCGTCCCTTTGTGCTCCTGAAACTTGCGATGACCATGGACGGAAAGATAGCGACGAAGACGGGTGACTCTCGCTGGATCTCTTCAGAGCCTTCCCGGGAACTTGTTCACGAATTGAGGGCCAGATATAGCGGTGTTTTGGTAGGGGTAAATACCGTAATTTCGGATGACCCCAGGTTGAATGTCAGAAAATCCGATGGACCGGATGGAACAAGATTCGTTCTCGATACAGATGGGAGGACGCCGCCGGATGCCAGGTTGCTTGGTCTGGAAAGTTCAGCGCCCACGATTATCGCTACAGGAAAAGGAGTGTCGGGTAGCGAGGTAGAGTCGTTAAAGGAAGCGGGGGCGGAGATCTGGACATTACCTGCCGATCATGACAGGATAGACCTTAACGGGCTGCTTGAAAAAATGGGCTCAAGTGGCTACGACAGTCTCCTGGTTGAAGGAGGGAGCGAAGTCGCCTGGGATTTCCTGTCTCGAGGACTCGTGGATAAGGTCCGGTTTTTTTATTCCCCGAAGATCGCCGGGGGAGAAAATGCTATACCCGCTGTTTCCGGAAGTGGCGTGGCGAAGATAGACCAGGGGGTAAAGTTGAAAAAATATTCCGTTTCCAGAATCGGTGAAGATTTTTCAGTCGTAGGTTATCCAGTTCAAAAATAAATATAACAGGCAAGGAGAGCCAGGAGCGACTGTATGATGTACATAGACATTACCGCGGGAAGATGGCCGAGAGAGCGGTGTAGTTTGTGGTGGAGATGTTCCTGATCCGCTTCCATCACTCCTCTATCAGAGCTTACTCTCCTTCTAATTGCAAGAATAGTATCCAGGACCGGCAGCCCCAGGAGAATTATCCCGGCAAAGAGAGGCCACCCGGTATGGCCCGTCATAGCCGGTTGCGATAGTCCTTTGATAACTAGGTAAGAAGTAAGAAAACCTACGAGGTAGGAACCACCGTCGCCGAGAAATAATCTGGCGGGGTAAAAATTATAGATCAAAATACCGGTTATTCCGGCTATAGTTCCACCGAGTAGAAGAGATATTGGCTGGCCAAAAGAAACAATTAGCAGAGGGAAGAGGGAAATTATCGCGATACCGCTTGAGAGTCCGTCCAGTCCGTCTATGAGATTAAAGCTATTGATACCACCCACGAGCCAGAACCCGACGAAAACCAGGTTAAGGGGTCCGGATAAAGTAAAACCAGCGCTGCTCGAGAAGTAGACACTTGTTGCGGAAAAAGGGACAAATCCAATTAAGAACGTTACTGCCGCCACCTGGGAGAGGAGTTTTGTTCTAGCTCCCAACCCCTTGATGTCATCTATTAAGCCCGTAAAGAATACAAACAGAACACTTAGTGTCAGGGGGACACTATTTTCCCCGTAAAGAAGGAGAATCGGTAATAATCCGAGTGCTAGTGCCGGGCCCCCAAGTGGTTTGATTGTTCCATGAATTTTCCTCTCACTTCCTTCCGGGTTATCGAACAGTCCGAACTCCGGGGCCAGCTTGATTAGCATGGGACATATAATGATCGTAACCAGGAAGGGTTCCCAGATTGTAACTCCCTGGGCGGAAAGAAAAAACGACTTTAAAGTCAAACTTAAATTCCCCATAATCTCCTTGAACAAATGAATAGCGTAGAGATTTTATCGCAAGCGGCAAAAAAAGATAGCTTAACTCATGCTTACCTGGCACCAGTAAGGTCAGGTACCGACCTTCATAGTTACGCGGCCGAACTGGGTGAAACCATTCTATGCCCCCCGGACGCGAACCACTGTACACAACGGGTCGTGAGAAGAACACACCCTGACTTTCACCTGGTAACTGTATTGAATGATAATAGGAAAATATCGCTAAGCCAAGTGGATGAGATAATTTCTAGTTCTTCTTATTCTCCAGTAGAGGCCGAAAGAAAAGTTTATGCAATTAGCCGGGCAGAGGACCTTTCGCGAGAAGGGTCAAATAGTCTATTAAAGATTCTCGAAGATCCACCGGATTTCGTCTACTTTTTGTTGCTTACTGAAGGACCGAATAGTCTCTTACCGACAATAATATCCAGATGCCAGCAACTTCCAGTAGGCGGGGCGAGTATAGAGGGAACCCGTCAGGTCCTTTCAGGGAGGGGATTCGGTAAAGCTGAAATCGACTACCTGATGGATGTAATAAACCGAAAAGCCAACTTGCTGGACGATTTGCTGGAGGAGAGCCCGAGCTCTCCGCTGGACTTCAGGAAAGAGGTTCGGGCTTCGAATAAGGATTCGGATCTGATTGAATTGAGCGGGAAGTTTATTGAAAGCGATAGCCTTATTGAGAGAGACGTAATTGCCGGACTGATTTTTGAAAATTTAAGTGACGCTGGAAATTTTCAGCTTATAAATTCTGCCGGTAAATTAAAAAGCCTCTCCCATGAAGAGTTGAACTGGTTTCTGGAGAAAGGTATGCGTGTTAACAGGAAGTCTTATCGGGAGAACTTGAAGTCTCCAGGGGGAGGAGCTAACACGAATGAATATAATCTCAACCTGGAGAAAGCCAAGTTGTTTGATCGTGCTCTTGATTCACTTCGGACCAATGCGAACCTGCAATTACTTCTGGAAAGTCTCTGGTTGCAATTGAGGGATGTGAGCCGTAGTTTTAACGAGCCGAAAAGAATTATGGACTAATTCTGTTTCTCGGCGAGGTTTAGTTGCTGTTGGTTCTATATCAGGCAACGTCCCCACATCGGATTCACAGTTTGACCCCTGGGGTTTTGAATTGTATTCTATCGCTATACAGGGGAAATTATTGAACGAAAGGTTAACCGCTGAAATCTGGGTTTTGACTTAAAGTTTCGGGTGAGCTAGATGACGGAAAAGTATCCAGTTGGATTAAAAAAAACGAAGCGCAGGAGAGTCGTTGTAGACTTCGATGATGAGGAACCCAAAGTGGAAGAAAAATACGTCATCGAAAGGAAAAACGTGCGAGAGCTGGGTACAGTTCTGCCAGAAGACATGAAGGAAGAGGACGACCAGACCGGATGGAGATCCGTTAGGAAGGCTACCGATCACGATATACTCCAAACCGAACTAAATCAGGGGGAAGCGGACAAGGCTATTTCAAAAGCTCAGGAAATGGCAGATAAACGCTCCTTACCGATGAATATAATTGGAGCTGAATATACTTTTCAAAAGTCACAGTTGAAGTTTTACTTTAAGGCACCTCACCGCGTTGATTTTCGTGGTCTGGTAAAAGCTCTGGCAAGAAATTATTCCACGAGGATCGAGCTCGAACAGGTTGGTCCCAGGGAAGCCGCTTCGATCCTTGGCGGGGAAGGTAGGTGCGGTCAGGAATTATGCTGTCGACGTTTCCTCTACGATCCGGGTCCGGTGCCGATGGAATTTGCAGAAAAACAGGAAATATCCGTCTCTCCGGAAAGGATAACAGGAGCCTGCGGGCGTCTCGCTTGCTGTCTTGAGTACGAATTAGATAATTACGTGGAAAGTCTGGAAGAGATGCCGGAAGAAGGAAGCAGGGTTGAATCCCCCGGGGGGAAGGGAAAAGTCGTCCAGAGAAACGTTCAGAAGGAAACCATCAGAGTTAAGCTCGGGAAGGAGAACATTAAGGAGTTCGATGTAGATGATATAGAGTTGATTGGAGATGGACCGGAAAATTAATGTTAGTTAATTATTTCCAATTGATCGTCATCCAGTTCAAAACTCATTTCGGATAAAAGGTGCTGTTCGATTTTACCTTCTACCCGAATTTCACTATCCCTGTATTCTTCTGAAATTACCTCACCGTTTTGATATAGCCAGTCAAGTATCTCGGCTTTTTCGTACGGTAATCTCAGACTTACTTGTTTGACTTCATCTCCGAGTTTTTCTTCTATAAGATCCTTCAATTTACCCAGGTTTTCGCCTTTTAGTGCCGAAATCGCCACAGAGTCCTTGATTCCGTTTATCGAAGCTTCAAGTTCCTTATTTTCCTTGACGAGATCCTTTTTATTCAGTACGTTGATCATCGGCGGTCGCGAGTGCTCTTCGTCGAAGATCTCGTCGTTGAGAATTCCGTTGACCGTTTGCCAGCGCGCCTCAAGTTTTTCCTGAGTGGAGTCCATAAGGTTGAGTAGCAAATCAGCCGAGCGTGCGGATTTCAAAGTTGCTTTAAACGCGGGAATTAACTGGTGAGGTAATTTTCTAATTAATCCCACGGTGTCGGTAAGTAAAACCGTTCGCTTATCTGGAAGTTCAAATTTTCTCGTAATTGGGTCGAGCGTGGCAAAAAGTTTGTCTTCTTCAAAACCTTCAGCTCCGGTAAGTCGGTTTAAAAGAGTGGTTTTCCCGGAGTTGGTATAACCGATCAGTGCAACAATAGGCCTGTTGCTTTCCAGTCTTCGCTTTCTCCTAACGTCAAGCTCCTTTTCAGCCTCTCTGAGCTTTGCCCGGATTGAGTCTATCCGCTTCTGGACTTTGTCTCTATCGCGGGCCAGCCTCGTTTGTCCGGGACCCCTGGTACCTATGCCGCCGGCCTGCCGTTCCAGTGATTTTCCCCAGCCTCGCAGCCTGGGCAAGAGATACTCGTACTGGGCCAGTTCTACCTGAAGTTTTGCTTCTTTGGTCTGGGCTCTTTGAGCGAATATATCCATGATGAGCTGAGTCCGATCGACAATTTTCGTGCCCAGTTTGTCCTCCAGGTTTCTTGACTGGGCCGGCCTCAGTTCTTCGTTAAATAAAACCACCTGCGCGCCGACGTCTCTGGCAATTTCCCTGATCTCTTCTGCTTTGCCTTTTCCTATGTAAAATTTGGGGTCCGGTTTTGGCCTGCTTTGAATGACCTTCTTTTGAATTTTTACACCGGCAGTTTTAGCAAGAGAGGCCAGTTCCTTGATGGATTCAGTTGTCGTCCAGAGCTGATTTTCATCAAAGTTAGAGAGATCCACGCCGACCAGGATAGCCCGTTCCTTGGCTTTGATCCTTGCGCGCTTTCCTACTCTATCCTCTATCAGACTCAATTCGTCATTTGCCATTAAATATCGACCCGCTCTGCGCTTGCCCCTATTTCCCGGAGGTGTTCAAGTAATTTGCTGTAACCTCTGTCCAGATGCTTAAGGCCGGTAATTTCTGTTTTGCCTTCTCCGGCTAATCCGGCAATAACTAGAGCAGCTCCGGCCCGAATGTCAGTCGCCTCTACTTCGGTTCCGCGAAGTGAACTCTTACCTTCGACGAAAACGGTGCTGGAATTTGTTACTGAAATATCGGCCCCCATTTTACTGAGCTCTGCCACATGGCCGAATCTGCTATCGAAGACAGTTTCCTTGATTACGCTTTTCCCTTTTGCCAGAGTTAACATTGAAGTAATAGGAGCCTGTAGATCAGTTGGAAACCCGGGATACGGTAAGGTGATGATTTCCAGGTTTTCCGGTCTTTCGGTTTTTTCTATCCTGATCGAATTATCTCCTTCTACTATCTTTAACCCGGCTTTCTTTAATTTTAATGTAAGAGGTTTTAGAGAAGGAATATCTACTGACTCCACGTTAACGCTTCCACCGGTAGCACCCACGGCCAACATATAGGTTCCGGCGGCTATCCGATCCGGAAGAACCTCGTAAGTAGTTCCGCTGAACTTCTCGCCTTCTTCGACGTTGATTATCGAGCCATCAAGAGAAACGTTTGCTCCCAATTCATTTAAAAATTCCGCCAGGTCTCTTATCTCTGGTTCTTGCGCTCCATTGTAAAGTCTGGTCCTGCCTCCGGCTCCGACTGCTGCCATTAACAATTGCTCTGTAGCA
Source organism: uncultured Thermotogae bacterium (assembly GCA_964599005.1). GTDB lineage: Bacteria > Bipolaricaulota > Bipolaricaulia > M55B111 > M55B111 > JAGXLP01. Next base: position 15,772 of record CAZRDU010000012.1, on the reverse strand, counting down.
CCGACAGAAGGGTAGTCAAAGAATATATCGCTCCCCTGTAGTTCTTCCGCCCGGGCAATTATTTTACCGTCTCTTTGCTCTATTGTTGCCCCCAGTTCCTTTAATCCTTCCAGGTGAAGATCAACTGGTCTGGTGCCAATATTGCAACCTCCGGGAAGGGGGACTTCTGCCCTGCCTGTTCTACAGATTAGTGGGGCCAGCACAAGAAATGAAGCCCTCATTTTGCGGACTAGCTCCATGGGGGCCTCGTTGTTCGAGACGGCGCCACTTATTCGAACCGAATTTGACCCTGTTGACTCCACCCTTTTACCCAGCTCCTGAACCATCTGGAGCATAGTCTTTACGTCCTTGAGACCGGGGACGTTTTTGAGATGGATGGATTTGTCGGTAATCAGAGTAGCAGCAATAAGAGGCAGAGCGGAATTCTTTGCGCCGGGAACGTCTATGCTTCCTTCGAGGCTTTTTCCGCCGTGGATGATAAGTTTTTCGCTCATTTATCCGTTCCGCATTAATTCAAGAAACTGATCGTTGTCCTCGGTAGCTTCTATCTTTTTCTTAATAAACTCAAGGGCCTCTTCGTTATCTTCCATCTCTCCGATCATCTTTCTTAATATTCTTAGCTTGTTTAATTTGCTCTCATCCAGTAGAAGGTTCTCTTTTCTGGTGCCCGTCTGTTCCATATCGATGGCCGGGTAAATTCTACGATTTGCCAGCTTTCTATCGAGTACAAGTTCCATGTTACCGGTTCCTTTAAATTCTTCGAAAACTACCTGGTCCAGCTTGCTCCCCGTATCCACCAGTGAAGTTCCGATGATGGTGAGGCTACCGCCTTCCTCGATATTCCTGGCGGCTCCGAAGAACTCTTTCGGTTTATATAGTGCCGCCGGGTCAATTCCACCTGAAAGAAGCTTTCCGCTTTGCTCCACGGATAAGTTATAAGCTCGTGCCAGCCTGGTAATTGAGTCCATCAGAATTACTACGTCTTTTTTCGACTCAACAAGTCTTTTTGCGTTATCTGTTACAAGTTCGGCTACTTCCGTATGGTGTTTTGGTTCCTGGTCAAAGGTTGCCGCGACAACTTTTCCCATATGGATGGACCTTCTAATATCCGTTACCTCTTCCGGCCTTTCGTCGATTAGAAGTACGATCAATTCTACTTCTGGATGGTTGGCGGCCAGACCATTTGCAATCTTCTTTATCAGGGTTGTTTTACCGGCTTTTGGAGGTGATACAATCAACCCCCTTTGGCCTTTTCCGATTGGGGCAAACAGATCGATAATTCTGGTTGAAGTGTCATTTGGGTCGTGTTCTAATTTCAACCGCTGTGACGGATGCAAGGGGGTTAAATATTGAAATTCTGTTCGGTCCCTTATGGCATCTGGAGGAGAATCATTTATCGCTACTACCTTTAATAGAGCTTTGTAGTGTTCGTCGTTTTTCGGGGGCCTGGTTTGGCCTACTACTTTATCGCCGTTCTTTAGCCCAAATCGTTTTATCTGAGACGGAGAGACGTAGATATCGTTTTTACCGGGTAAAAACGTCTTGTCCCTGAGAAAGCCATACCCATCCGGCAGAATCCCAAGTATGCCTTCGGAAAATCCCTGCCCTTGTTCCTCTGCCTCTGCTTCTAGAATCGAATATATAATACCTTCCTTGTTCTTCGAATCCAGCTTAATCCCATATTCTTCTGCTATCTCTTTTAGTTGATCCAAATTTTTCTCTCTGAGTTCTTTAAGTTCCAATTAACTCACCTCAAAAGTCGTAAGAATTCTATTTCAATCAATTATCATGCGGATGCAAATGTTTGAGGTTATATAAAACATGCCTCATAAATCCTATCCTGGGGCAGTTGAAGATTGCCTTTCTATTTTTTTTAAAATCGCTGGTGCTACTGGGTTTGTGACTTTGCGGGAAGGCTCTTCTTTATCCAACTCTTGCCACTCCAATTTACCTAGCCAGCCGGGTAGAACAATATGTAATTGTCTGACCGGTAACTTATCGATTTATGCTTTACGTTCCGGAGCCCTGCCTCAATTAATCCTTTATTTGTCAAACATAACCAATCACAACTCTAGAGATTTGCCCGGCAACAAAATATCTCTTTGAAAATTAACTTTTGAGGGGGTACGGAACAGCGAATTGATTATTCTACAAACGTATTATAGAAGACTATGATCCGATTGTCAATAGAGCTTATTTCTCGCTCAGCCGTTGAAATGTAGGGGTCAGCCACACCCCTGGTCCATCTTAATTCAATCTTTCATTTTTTCAATTCAGTTGGTGTAAATGTGGTTTTGATTATGTTTCCGTACATCTTTAACCGGGACTTAATACCCTCTGCGAATCCTCTCTTCTCTTCCTTCATTACGTGGGTTACACCTGTCAGTTTAACTTTCGTCGTAGACAGGTTTTCCGATAATGAAAGCTTGGTTAACGCCATTTCCACTCCGAATTCCTCGGCCTTAGACCTATTGAGCTTCTCCCAGATCTCCCTTGAAAGCACTCTCTGTCCGGAGAGGTGAGGGCTGATTTTCTGAGAAATATCCGTATTTAACCTGCCCTTATGAAAGACACCGATAACCATGTCCCAGTTGCCGTCTTTATAAGTCCGGGCCATTTTGTCAACGTGCTTTGACTTAAGACCCAGCAGATCGGCGTCGAGAAACATAAGTATCGAATTTGAAGCCGCTTCTACACCCCGTGCTAGAGCATTTGCCTTGCCCGTGTTATTGCTCAAACTTATCAGTTCAGTTCTGGCCGGACTTTCCCTGACTTTTCGAGGTGTGTCGTCCGAAGATCCGTCATCAACTACTAAAAGTTGATCCACCAGCTCCGCGTTATCTATTGCCTCCAGTACAGAACCTATCCTCCCCGCTTCGTTATAAGCGGGGACGATTACGGATATATTCAACCTATTTTCTCCCCCAGTTGTCCCACCATTTCTTTAATATCTTTTCCCTCAATCTCTAATTTATCCGTTTTGCCTTCTCTGGTTTCCACTTCGATAACCCCTTCTTCCAAACCTCTTGGCCCCACTATTACCTTGAGGGGGATCCCTATCAAATCGGAGTCATTAAATTTTACTCCCGGCGATTCATCTCTATCATCAAGGAGAACATCGTAACCTTCTTCTCTGAGCTTCTGGTAAAGATCGATCCCAAGCTCGTCCGACTTTCCTTCGTCCGAACCGAGGACAATGATCTCGGCGGAGAAAGGGGTTACAGAATCAGTCCACTGAATGCCGTTTTCGTCGTAATTCTGCTGGATTACGGCGGGCAAAATACGGCTGATACCTATCCCGTAACATCCCATGATGTAAGGCTTCAAATTACCTTCTTCGTCGTGGTATTCCCCGTTAAGGCTATCCGAGTACTTAGTTCCAAGCTGGAAAATCTGGCCAACCTCTATACTCCTGTGAAAGTTCAACTTTTCCCCGCACTTCGGGCAGTGGTCCCCTTCCTCAACCTGTCTCAGGTTGATAAACTGGACGTCGTTCAGGTCTCGTTCCCAGTTTACGTTTTTCAGGTGGTAGCCGTTTTTGTTGGCTCCAACTGTAAAGTTCGCCAGCGATTTAATATCAAGGTCAGCGTAAACGGGAATATCCAGCCCGACCGGACCGATTGAGCCAAAATTTGCTCCGGTGATTTGTCTGATTTCTTCCTCGGAAGATACCATTTCGGCCTTTTTGGTCCCCAGGTGGTTTATCAGCTTCATTTCCTCTATACTGTCATCTCCACCGACCAGTGCGGCCACGAGACCGTCGTCAGTCCTGTAGATAAAAGTTTTGACAATTTCTTGGGTCGGGACCTCCAGGTGGTTGGCTACCTCTTCTACTGACTCCATACCCGGAGTTTCCACTTCTTTTATATCTTTCAGTTCTTCTCTTTTACCGTCTGAAGCAACCTGATACTTTGCAATCTCCGTATTTGAGGAGTAATTACATTGATTGCAGGTGACGATTTCCTCTCCACCTTCGTCTGCGAGAGCCATAAATTCCTGGGAGTAGCTACCCCCCATTAGGCCAGTGGGTGCCTCTACAGCCACCCAGTCAAGCCCAAGACGATCGAAAACGTTAGCGTAAGCTTGATACATTGCTTCGTAAGTATCGTCCAGGCTCTCCTGTGAATCGTGAAAACTGTAAGCATCTTTCATCAAAAATTCCCTGGACCTCATGACGCCGTGTCTAGGTCTAATTTCATCCCTGTACTTGTCGTTTATCTGGTACAGGACCAGCGGGAGATCCTTATAAGAGTGCAATTCGTCCCGTACTAAATCCGTAATTATCTCTTCGTGCGTCGGGCCAAGGGCAAATTTTCTCTCTTTTCTATCGGCCAGTTTGAACATCTCCGGCCCAAAGTCCGCCCAGCGCCCGCTTTCCTCCCAGAGATTGGCGGGCTGTATGATCGGTAATTTTATTTCCAGTGCACCAGCTTTGTTCATTTCTTCTCTTACAACCGTTTCGATTTTCTTTAAAACTTTGAAGCCCATGGGGAGGTAGCTATAGACTCCCGCGGTAACTTTACGAATTAGGCCCGCCTTAAGCATTAACTTGTGGCTTTCCATTTCTGCATCGGCCGGAGTTTCTTTTAGAGTAGGCAAGTAATAATTGCTCAGTTTCATCGGGAAATCTCCTCTTTCTAGAGTCTAGAGTAGGGCTCCCAGGAGGTCAATTCTCTGGACAATTCCGGAAAGCATACCGTCTTCGTCGACCACTGGGACCCGGTTTAGTTCATTTCTGATTATTAGATCAGCAACGTGAATATCTTCTTCGTCTTCGTCGACAGTGATTACGTCTTTGGACATGTATTCGGATACGGGATCCCCTTTTATCTCTTCCAGTCTTCTCGACAATTGATTTATATCGGGAAGGTAGGAAGCCGTTCTCAGCATCTCGAAATAATTGGGCAGGGCTGCCGAAATGATGTCCCTTTCGGAAACGAAACCAACTACAGTACCACGTTCGTCGATTACGGGTACCCCCGAGAGTTCGCTGTTCTCCAGGAGAAATATCAGCGCTTTCAGGGATTGGTTTTCCCTAACAGCCGTAAGGTCGCGAGTCATTATGTCTTTTACCTTCATTGAAACTCGTCCCCCATTTCCTTAAGAGATATTTCTTCTAACTGTGCCTGGACCAGGGAGGCGTCACGACAGAACTTCTCGTAAACTTCGACACTTGCCATCCCTGCCGCCAACCCGTACCTGACAGCTTCCGGCACCGGTTTGTCCTCAGTGAGCTGGTAGACTATTCCACCTACGAGACTATCTCCGGCTCCGACACGATTCTTAACCGTTAACCCTTCCCTGTTGGCGTTTAGAGCCCAGATTTCATCCCTGCTAATAAGGATATCGCCCGTTAAACCATGGGAAAGCAAGACGTATTCGGTGCCAAAGTCGATCATCTTTCTCCCGGCGTCTATTATTGATTGGCTGTCTGTCAATTTTTCACCCATTACCTCTTTGCTTTCTCGAATATCAGGTTTTATCAGAAAAGGACCTGCTTTTGCCGACGGGGGCACGTATTCTCCTCCAGTATTAACGACAGTCCGGATATCCCTGTCTTTTGCCTTTTTAACTAACTTTCTGTAAATGTCTTTTGGAACTCCTGGGGGTAAGCTCCCGGACAGTACGACGCACGAAACACGGTGCAGCATGGTTTCGTATTGCTCCATGAACTGGTCCAGTGCGCGATCGGATATTTCCGGGCCTGAACTATTTACCTCAATCGGGTTATCTTCCTGGCCTTTCTTTAGAATTGCCACGTTATTTCGAGTTTCTTCTGATATCCAGGTAAAGTTAGTAATTATACCCTTTTCTCTTATGGATCTTTTTATAGTTCGCCCGGTATGACCTCCAATTAGGCCCATGGCAATGTTGTCCACCCCAACAGTGGAAAGATAAATAGAGACGTTAATTCCTTTTCCACCGGCGCTTGAATGGGTTCGATATGCCCTTGAAAGTTGTGTTTCACCTCTTTGCTCTATTTCCTTTACCCAGTATATCAGGTCATATGCTGGATTTAACGTGACTGTCAGTATCATTTTTTACACTCCCCTCATCAGTATCGGTGGACGCTAATCTACCGTGATTATCTTTTTCAATGATAATTTTAACGAATTCGCCTATCATATCTTCTTTCCCTTCAAAAGTAATGGTTTCCCCAAATTCATTTTTTCCGTAAAAGTTACCGTCTTTTCTGGCTGGTCCTTTAACGAGAACATCTGTCTCCATACCAATTAGCTGGTTCTCGTATTCACTGGAGTATTCCTTTTGTTTTTCCAGGACCAGTTGAAGTCTTCTTTTCTTTTCTGACTCGGAAACGTGATCTTCCATTCTGGCACTTTTAGTATCCGGACGAGGTGAAAATTGCGCCACGTAAATTGAGCCGAATTTTACTTTCCTTATCACATCCAGGGTTTCTTCGAACTCCTCCCTGGTTTCACCCGGGTGACCGACGATAATATCGGTAGTAACGTTTGTGAGTGGATCGACCTCCCTTGTCCGGTCAATTAGTGTTAAATATTTTTTCTTAGTATAACCACGCTTCATAATTTCCAGAACCCGGTTTGAACCCGATTGAAGCGGTAAATGTATATGGCGAACTATGTTTTCGTTCTCGCTCATCACTCTTAGCGTCTCCCGATCGAGATCGGCGGGATGAGGAGTAGTAAAACTGATTCTCGGGATTCCGGTATCGGCAACTTTTTCCAGCAGCCAGGCAAAGTTCATTTTTTTGTCCCCGATGTCCTCGCCGAAGGCGTTTACGTTTTGTCCCAGGAGTTGAACCTCTTTGTAACCATCGCGTACCAGTGCTTCGATTTCTTCGAGGATTTTTTCGGGTGATCTGCTGCGCAGACCTCCACGGACCTGAGGCACTATACAGTAGGAGCAGGCATTTGAACACCCTTCGGCGATAGTAACCCAGGCAAGATAATCGGATTTACGCAGGACAGGTAGATTTTCAAATCCCTTGGGTTTCGTTATTGATGCAGCATGCCCTTTGTTTCTGGCCCTTTTTGCCAGGTCGGGAATTTCTTTCAGGTTTGAGGTACCGAAGACAAAATCTACCCCGGCTGTTTGATCCAATAGGGTTTCCCCCAGGTGCTGTGCCATGCAGCCGCCTACCCCCAGAATGCTATTTTCTTTCCTCTCTTCCTTGATTTGACCGATTCTACCTCGGACCTTTTCCTCTGATTTCTCTCTTACGGCGCAGGTATTGAATACTATAAGGTCGGCTTTGCTGATATCGTTCACGGTAGTATATCCGAAACTCTCAAGATGGCCTGCTATCTTCTCCGATCTGTGAGAGTTTAATTGACAGCCCCAGGTTTCTAAATAGAGCTTCTTAACTTTCATCACAAGCCCCTTGATATATTGATAATGGGAAAAACTAAAGGTCTGAATTCCGTATGTTTTAAGCCCAATTATTTTAAATGATCGAGTTCAGTAAATCCAGCTAATTCGGTAGAGCAGTTGAGGTGGGGACTCGGGTTAGTGGTTGTGCACTGTTCGTGCTGTTGTATAATTTTGTTATACTGGTATAGATAAAGAAACTGAGGTGAATGAATCATGAAGAGATATATAAATCTATTTCTAATATTTGGTCTGTTGATCGCTTTTTCGCTTTCGGCAAACGTTTACGGCGCTGAAATTGCTCAGAATTATCAGTTTGATACGGCTGTTAGGCTGGCCAGAGTCCTTGATCGCCAGTTCGTATTTTCTTTTGTATCCGCTAGCTGTCCCCACTGTCAGGATTTCAAGGAAGAAATACTATCAGCTCCCAAAGTTAAAAAGGAATTGAGCCAGCATTACATTCTTTCCCTCGTCTCGGTTGACGAGACATTCGAGTTAACCTTGCCCGAACGGGGCAAAGTAACAAATATGCAGCTGGCATCAGGTCTTGGGCTGCAGGCAACGCCTACTACCTTCGTATTCTACCCTCCGGACCCGGGTTTAAAGAATAGGGGGATAACGAAATTTCAGGGTAACCCCCCGAGCCCGGAAGCGATGGTGGATTTCTTAACCAGAATTGGAACTGAGGCGTTCAAGGAAGAGGAAGGCCAGAAAGATGAGGAAGAAGGTTCAGGCTTTTATAACTACAAAGAGGAAATCAAAGCGTTAAGTCCGGAGGATTATAGTTTTCTCAAAAGCGCGGGTTTTGATATTCCTGTAATTGAAGAGAGAGTATCACTTTCCTCTATCCCTGAGGTTCCGGAAATTGTCCTCGATCTACCTGAAGCTTCCGGAAGGGACTTTGCCGGTAAGGTTTTATCAAATACCGAAGTAAAGAAAGTCTTTATCGTGGAAGAAGAGCAGAACAACTGATAAAACTTCTGTCGGGGCGGCTTCCCCGATGCTCTTTTAGTGGAAACAGTCTTCATAAGACTGAATTGAACATTACGGCCACACGGTATCGGTAAGTGGAAGGTACGGCAACCAGGGTAATTTTCACCTCTTTAAAAGTGTTTTATCTCCGGACTCACGGGGATATTTATACTGTGGAGATTATCACTGGAATTTATATCCCGGGATTACAAACAGTACCGTAGGAAATAACGGTTGTCCGTGCACCAGAGCCCAATTTACTTAAAATAGTTATATGATGTTTACAAAGACTACAAATGTGGCCCTGCTAGTACTGGGGGCACTTCTTTTATTAACCGTTTCCGGGGAAGCTCCAAATAGGTCGTTCCAGGGAGACCCCGCAAAAATAACTATTGACGCGGGCCATGGAGGGTACGACTCCGGGGCGATCTCAGGCGGGGTTTCGGAAAAACAGGTTAATTTAAGAATTGCCAGGGAAGTTGAAAGGCTTGGTGAGAGACACCCTGAGCTAAAGTTCGCCCTGACCCGCAAGAAGGATGATTATTTACCTTTACTGGATCGGCTTGAGTTTGCTGAACAAAACCGAAGCACGGCCTACCTGTCCATACAGGCAAATTCTTTCTGGGACCCGGATGTGCATGGTGTAGAAACGATTCTCGACAAGACCCGACCCCGGGGAAGCCCGAGCTGGAATATAGGAACATCCATCCAGAAATCAATTGTGGATTGGACAGGTGCCAGGGATCGAGGAATCAGATACCAGAAACTTTATACCCGCTATACTAAAATTCCATCTGCCCTTGTAGAAGTTGGCTTTCTCACTTCGCCGATGGAGAGAGACAAATTAACCAATCCCCACTACCAGGAAAGAGTAGCTCGAGGCATAGTCCAGGGGTTGTTGCTTTACCTCTCGACATAGTCCGAAAATAGAAATTCTGATCACAAAAATTTTTCGAAGGTTTGGTTCGAAGCGGTTGACTCTGAAGTCTTTGCATTATGAAGCAAGAAGTCGGATTGAGAAATTAGCCGGGGGGTTGGTGTTCTTGAGTAGGGAAAGATCAGGAAGGGAGTAGTATTATATCGAAAGGTAGCACTATTTGAATAGTTAGAATCGCTCCAGCTATACCCGTCGTAATAAGGGTTATCATAGTACCGTATTTTAACCAGTAACGCATCGAAATGGGTTCTTCATGGTCCTCGCTGATTTTCACGATCATTACATTGGCCGAAGAACCGATGTATGTTGCATTGCCTCCGAAGCCCGCCCCGAATGCCAGAGCCCACCACAAAATGTTTGAGTCTCCCGTCAGTTTGGCCGAGAGTGTGCTAACTATCGGGAGCATGGCGGCTGTAAATGGAATATTATCAACCAGGCCCGAGCCAAGAGCAGTTAGGAAAAGTATAGCCAGTGCGGAAAACAAAAGGCTCCCGCTCGTAAGACTGATGACTCCGTGAGCTATCTTTGTCAGCAGGCCCGTATTTACAACTCCGTGGACTACGACGAATAGACCTGCGAAGAATAATAAGGTACTCCACTCCACCTGGGCCAGTATTTCATCCATGTCCGGTCGAGTCATTATCAGGATTAATGCCGCCCCGGACAGTGCAACAGTAGCTGGGGTGATTGTTACAACGCTATGAAGCACAAACAGTATGATGATAAAACCGAGTCCAATTAAGCATTTTGTCAACAGGGACCAATCTGCTATCTCGCGGGATGGTTTTCTCTCCATTATATCCTGGAGAGCTTCTTCGTGGATCTTCCGGTTTTCCTCCTCCGTTTTTTCGGCAAAAACGAACTTAAAGACTATTACTGTAACCAGGGTACAGATCAAAACGGTGGGTGCCAGGTTATAAATGTAATCGATGTAATGGAGACCGGCGGCACCTGAGATCATTATGTTTGGAGGATCACCGACCAGCGTGGCGACGCCACCAATATTGGAGAAGAGTCCCTGCGTCAGCAGTATCGGTTTCGGATCTATACCTAAGACCGCGCTGATGGACATCGAAATAGGCGCCACCAGCAGGATCGTCGTTACGTTGTCTATCGTGGTGGACATCAGGGAGGCCAGCAGCCCGAATAGCAGGATCATCCTGAAGTAGTCCCCCCTGGCAAGTTTTGCCGCCCAGATTGCCAGTGTCTCAAATAACCCTGTTTCCTTTAGAATACCGACGACCATCATCATCCCAAGCAACAGGCCGATGGTATTCCAATCAATTGCCTCGGTAACTACTTCTGACTCAGTATAGAAACCGAAGTAAAGTCCAGTTGCCACCATCAGTACTGCTCCAAATATGGCGGCCAGTGATCTCTCTACCTTATCCGATAAAATAGCTGTGTACGTTCCGAGAAATATTAAACCGGATAGAATCAACTCGAGCGTCATTTTACCTACCTTGCCTTTATTAACACCTAAAAGTCTACATGAATCCTATTTGCATCCCGAGAAAGAGAAAAATACTGGCCAGGGTCAAGTTTATAATGGTTAAGGGCACACCGACTTTAATCCACTTGCTGAAGGTTATTGGTGTGTTGGTCCTCTCGCTCAAAGAGACGGAAATTACGTTTGCGGAAGAACCAATTGGTGATCCGATACCGCCGAGAACTGCACCAAGTGCTAAAGCCCACCAGTAAGAATTTAAGTGTAGTCCATGGACGCTCCCCAGACCCTGAATTACGGGAATTAGTGCAATTGTCAAAGGTACATTGTCTATTATGCCTGATAGAATACCGGCCAGCCAAATCAACGCCAGTGGTGCCATCAGGGGGTAATTTTCAGCAATAAGACCAAATTCCCGGGCAACCTGATGTATTATTCCTGCTTCTTCCAGACCTCCTACGAGAACGAACAAAGAGCCGTAAAAAAGTAAAACGCTCCATTCTACGTTTTCGAGGGTATCTTTAACGTCCGGTTGTATCAGAACCAAAGCAAGAGCAGCTCCGACGAAAGCAACGGTGGGGGGTTCCAGGCCCAGTATTCCGTGAATCAAATAAAGCACTATCACGATTACTATTACACTGATTGCCTTCTTGACGTCGTTCCAGCTTTCTATGGTTCTGGCAGGATCCATCTCCCCCAGTGCTTCGTTTTTGTCAGTTTCTCTAGGCAGTACTTTGTTGAATTTAAACCAGAAATACAAAACCGAGATAACCCAGACAATAAGCGCTATTGGTCCAAGATGGGTGATGAACTGGTTGAACCCAAAATTTGCGGCGGAACCAATCATTATATTTGGCGGAGCGCCGATCAAAGTGGTCATGCCACCAACGATTGATAGCATGGATTCCGAGATCAGAAATGGAATCGGCGACAAACTCAATAAATCCGTGATTGAGAGCGTGATCGGGGCAACAATAACCATGGTGGTGACATTGTCCATAACTGCCGATGCGACCGCCGTGAAAGCCCCGAGCCCGATCAGAAGATACCAGACTTTTCCTCTGCTCTTTTTGGCTATAATTATTGCCAGATACTCAATTAGCCCAGTCCTTTCGATTGTTCCAACCATTATCATCATGCCCAGTACCAGGGTAATTGTATCAAAGTCTATGGCTTCGAAAGCAGCGGGCTGAGCGTAAAATCCAGTACTTATTCCTGCGAGGAGTAGGGCGAGCGCACCAGCCAGGGTAACGATGGTACGATCCACCTTTTCAGTAAAGAGAACGGCATAAGTTATAATAAAAATTGTGAGCGCAATAACCCAGTTCATATAAGTCATAATAACTAGACTGAGTTATTAAATCAACAAGGCTACCGAGCCTGAAATTTCCTTTAAAGAAGATTATTTACGGGTGCCCCGGTCTTTATCCCAGTTGAGTTTGTTTCTGACTGTTTCGAAAAAATTACTCCTAAATTTGGGAACGATCATCAGAGTAGGGGAAGGTGATTTATCTATTGTCAGGGATCTGGATTCTTCCAGGTCGGCTATTTCTTGACCGTCCATTTGAATGGAGACGGGAGACTTGGTCCTGATTTCGATTTCGGTCTCATCAGAGCAAATGATTGGTCTGAGACCTAACTTGTGTACGTTAAGCGGGGTAATGCTAAAAGCCGCCGTGTTTCTGGTAATAAGTGGACCGCCGCAGGAGAGCGAATAAGCAGTTGAACCAGTTGGTGTTGAAACTATCAGTCCGTCACCAGGGTATGTGGCGACCTTTTTTGCGTCGAGGTGTAGTTCTATATCGGCCAGGCCCATTGTGTTACCCCGGGAAATTACTACCTCGTTAAGAGCTGTAAAAACGGAATCTTCTTCAGCGTTTTCGAGATTGAGACTAAATCGTAATCGGGATAATTCTTTAACGGAGAGACCACCGCGGAAAACCCTTTCCAGGCTTTCCTTTAAATTTGAATCATCCAGTCCCGTGAGAAAACCAAGCTTTCCCAGATTTATGCCGAGGATTGGTATCCTGAAGGGAGCAATTAAATCAGCGGCTCTGAGAAAAGAACCGTCTCCTCCAAGGCTCAGCAGAACTATTTCTCCTTCCGCCGAGTTTTCTTCTCTGGTAATCTCGTCCTGGGTGGATATTTCTCTCAGAGAAAAACCGGATTCCTCTGCCCAGCCCCTGATCGTTCTGGTGGCTTTTCGAACTGATTCGTTTTTCTTACCTCGGTAAAGCAGTATTTTTTTACTCATTGTAAAACTAGGCTTTACAATTACGGTCACTCAAGGTAATTCCATTTACATAAACTCCTTTCCAGGATTTCAATACCAAGATATAAACCCAGGCCCAGAATAGCAAAAGCTAAAATTCCCGCGAATACATCGGAATAAGCGAAAACTTTCCAGGAATTATTAATATAGTAACCCAATCCGCTATTAGTATAAGATAGCTCGGTTAGATATAAAGCAGCGATACCTAAACCTATACTAATTCTGGCGCTGCTGAGAACGCTGGGTAGAGTTGCTGGAATTACTACGTGTCGATAAACCTGTAGTTTATTTCCTCCAGCACTTCTTACAGCCCTGACCCACTGGGGAGAAATATTCTTAGCGGCGTCTCGGGCACTTATAGCTACCTGGAACACTGTAACCAAAAAAATGAAGATTACCCTGGAGAGGTCGCCCAGGCCAAATATTATGAGTATCACCGGAAGGAAAACTATTTTCGGGACGGGATAAACAAGGTAAAGAACTGGAGATAAGTATTTATTTATCCTGCCTTCGAATCCGATAATTAACCCAGTTGTAGCTCCAACAGTAATGGCAATAATGAGGGCAATAATTAACCTAATTGCGCTATGAGCGAAGTTGGGCCATATGGTGCCCCAGTGGTTAACCAGCGTGGAAAAAGCCTTTATCGGATTTGGCAAAACGGCACTCTTTGGTCCGGAGAATACTGTACCGACTACAATGCTTGCTAGCCACCAGAGGAGAACCATCACTGCAAAGCTGATTGCGTATCTTAGGACCCCCCTTTTCACGGTAACTCACGTCTTGTTTTCTGAACTATTTGATAAAATTCTTCGCTCCGACGAAAACTCGTACTTCCCATTTTTTCGTTGGTTATATAGCTCTTTAGGCCTGCGGGAGCAGGGGAAAGAACAGCTATTTTGCTTCCGAGAAAAGAAACTTCCTCTATGTCATGACTTACTAAAGCCATAGTCAGGTTTCTATCCTGCCATAATTTCAAAATCTTGTCCTGTAAGCTTTCTCTGGTAAATTCGTCCAGTGAAACGAGCGGTTCGTCCATTAAAAGTACTTCAGGATTTACCGCCAGAGCTCTCGCCAGTCCAAGTTTTCTTTTCTCTCCTCCCGATAACTGCGATGGAAAATCTTCCCGGTAAGAAAGAAGGTCAAGTTCCAGCAGAAGCTCTTTTGCGTTCTTCTTTTCGCCCCGGCCTCCTAAATCCTGTCCCAGGACTGCGTTTTCCCAGACTGTCTTCCAGGGGAGCAGGCCAACGTCCTGTAATATTAACGCCACCCGATCTTCCGCTGTCTCAATTTGTAAATTTCCGGTAAAATTTTTGTGAAGTCCTGCCAGGGTATGAAGGAGAGTAGTTTTTCCGCAACCATTGGGGCCGATAACCCCTAGACTCTCGCCCTTTTCAACCGACAAATTAAGGTCCTTAATAGCCGTTTCTTTCGATCCGCCGGAACCACGTTTTACGGTAAGGTTGGATACTTTTATCATCTGTCCTTCTCGGCTAAATCTGCTGGAGAACCGTCAAAAACCTTCTCGTAAGGTATTCTTTTTGATAGATAATTTTTACTAATTGCCCAATCCAGGGTGGAATTATATACTTCTCTATCAAGCGATTCGGGTTGGGTGAAGACTGGAATTTCGAATAGGTTGGCAAAGTCTTCCGTGAATTCAGTATTTTCGATGGCGTTTTTTAAACCGGGGAGTGTCTGCTGGATAATTTTCGTCGTTAAACCGAGAAGCTGAAAGTTATTACTGTTATTTGTCTCTTTTAGAGAGCCGCTCCACCCCCTGTAAAATCTACGAATTAGCCCGGGGTTATCCCTGATAATATTTTTCCTAAAAACAAAGACAAACGGGGGAATAGCGACGTCTTTGTAGTTAGCAATGAGACCTGCTTGATACCCTTCGAACTTGGGATTTTTTAACGCCAGCGTTAACAGGGGTTCAGGGAGGACGGCTGAAATAAAATTCCCGTTAAGCAAGCCGGTCATTCGTGAAATTAAATCCTCCTGGTCAATATAATAGAGAGAATCATTGCTCTGGAAGCCTCTGGATTGGAGTAACTGGTCCGTGGAATAATGATCGTCCCTTCTGAGGGAAAGTACGATTGACTTTCTTGGAGAGTTATCAAGCCAGTTTTCAATTAAATCCGTTACGGAGGGTATATCGTAAAGACTACTCGTTACCAGACCAAAATGACGTTCGGATTTGTTTGGGTCAAAAGCAGTAGAAGTGATTATTAGGTTGCCAGTTCCATGAATTGCGTAAAGGGAACTGGCAAGGCCTGTTATACTGCAATCGACTCTTCCTCCGCTAACGAGCCTTGCAGCATCGCTTGAACCTTTTGTTGGAGTCAATTTCAGTCGTAAGTTATGCTTTTCAAAAGGTCTTGTCTCTTTTTCGCCCAGAAAAAAACTCCCTTGGCTACCTTTTGCAAGTGGTAAAGCTGCCATAGTTGGTGGATAAGCTATCCGGATCTCGTCCATCTCCCTGCCACCGGTTTGCGAAAATGCCGGGAGGCTGGATAGAGTCGAAAGTGACGCGGAACCAAGAAATTTTATAAACTTTCTTCTTGTTAGTTTCATTTTATTTTTGTGTAATATTACGATAAAATAACTCTGTAGATTACGAGGATTTAAATTATCAAAGTAAGAAATTATAGCTGAGTCGGCCTAAGGGTTCAATTTTTATTATTCCAATAGTTTCTTATATAGAGGGAAACTATTTGGGTAATTTCTTCAAAGACGCTTGAAAATACCCCCACCAACCACTATATTTTCTATCGCAAATCGGACGCAAGAT
>CAZRDU010000011.1:19160-28490 GCA_964599005.1 uncultured Thermotogae bacterium | reverse complement strand
CCAGAAGTAGTTGATACTTTTCTAGAAGTTCTCGGCGGGAAAGAAAGTCTGGAGTATAACCTTAGCGATCGTGACAAGTACAAAAAAGAGTCCGTTAGGCTTCGTCAGAAGCAGGAACTCTTTCACCTGCCAAAGAAGATATCTTCAGCTGAAGGGCTGGAAGAACTCATGGAGAAGCTACTGGAAACCGTAACCGTAACGACTCCCTTCCAGCGTGCCCTGGTATCTATTTTCGATCGTCCCATAACCCCGGGCGAAAAGGAGCCAGCCTACGTCAGGGCATACGATTACAATGGTCTTTCACAGGAACAGGAAGAAAAAATAAAAGGCAAAAAAATGGTGGGGGTCGAAGTCGATACGGAAAAGTTTCATTCGAAGTACAGGCTTGGTGAATCGTACTACGTTCCTCACGGGGGCAGGGAAGAGGTTAATGACGAAGTTAGAATTGAAAGTCAGCTTGATGAAGAAGAAACTCTGGACTGGCATCCGGACGATGCCCTTTACATTCCTATTTACCAGGAAGATAAGATAATAGGACAAATTTCAGTCGACAACCCGGAAGACGGCCTCGTTCCCGAGGCCGAGAGTCTCCGCCCAATAGAGTCATTTGCTTCAATGGCGAGCCTGGGGGTAGAGAAGATCCTGCTGAAAGAAGAACTCGACAATCAGTAAAACACGGATGCTAAAGTTTATAAAACTAGTTTCCAAACGAACTGGTACCCTTCAAGTTCTCTCTACCGGAGATAGCAAATCACGCTAGCCAAAACCGTAACTTATAGCTTTTCATAATTTACCAGAATAATTTCCCCCTCAGTTCCGCTACTCTCGTAAGTTACGCTTCTGAGAGGTAGTGCCAATTCCGGATCGATCACCCATTCCGCAATGAGGTTCTCGTCATTATCGAAAAGTCGACAGACGAACCCGGACCGACCGGCAATTTTCTCTTTACCCGGTACTTTCATAGTCCCCTGACCGTAATAACTCATCTTTTCCCCCACCTTTAGTTCCAGCTGACTGAACAGCATTTCGTACATCGGATTCAAAAACATAAAATGCAACGACGGACCATACGTTCCCCAGTAACCGAAAGCAACATCGCTGCTCAGCTGTGATGGTTTAATTTCGACTTCCGTGCTGTATTTTACCGAATAATTACCGGAAGGCTTTTCATTTATACTGAGCCTGTAAATTGCTTCTCTGTCTTCATCACCCCAGATAACCCGGTATTCGTACATTTCATTTCCCCTGAACTGAAACGCACTCCAGGTTTTAGCATTGGTCACCGGGCCAAAAACAAGCAGCGTCACCATAAAGACGAGAGCTACTAGAAAAATTGCCTTAACTGTCGTTTTCATTACAACCACCTCTGTACCTTATCCTACATCAAGCTGGCAATTAATTACAAATAGAAAAATATACGATTTCGCCGCGCAGTGGACTCGCATCGGACGATCCAATAAAATAATTTATGAGGTAAGAAAAATGAATATAATAAACGAACGACAAAAATGGGCTCTTCTCACGGTACTAATAATCACATTAACGCTTTCTGTTTTTACCTGTACGGCAAAAGATCAGTCGAAAGGTAAGGCGATAAAGCCGATCGAGGAAGCTTACAGGTTGATATTGGAAGAATACTATAAACCGGAGTCGATCGACAGAGAAGAGCTTATCAGAGAAGCTATTTCCGGCATGCTGGACCATTTACCGGACAAGCATAACTCAGTATTTACAAAAAAGGGATACAGAGATTATCGAGAAAGTCAGGAAGGTACCTACGTCGGTGTCGGGATGGAAATCGCGAGAAAAGACGACCAAATAATTGTACTTGCCACCTTTCCCGGAACACCGGCAGCGAAAAGCATCTTAGGTCCCCAGTACGTTATTGAAAGCGTCGAGGGAAAACCAACAAGCGAGATGACCTTCGAGGAAGTCTCCAGCTCGATCAAAGGGGAAAAGGGGACAACCGTCAGACTAAGGGTAAAGAGCCCTGAAGGAAAAGAGAAGTCGATCACGTTGACCAGACAAAAGGTCAACATCCCTTTAGTAGAATTTGACTATTTGTCAAAAGAGAAAATTGGTCTAATTGATATAAATAGATTTAATGCCGGTGCCGCAGAAGAGTTAAAAAGAGCACTTAAAAAATCTGAAAAGCTCGACGTACAGGGTTTCATCCTTGATCTCCGTGACAACCCGGGAGGTTCTCTGAATTCTGCCGTAGAAGTAGGGAGCTATTTCGTCGACGAGGGCCTGATAACAACACTGGTCAGCCCGGACAAAAAAGACAAAAAATTCAAGACAAAGGGTAATTCAATCCCGAATCTACCCCTGGTGGTAATGATTAACGACAGTTCGGCAAGTGCGTCGGAACTCGTAGCGGGAGCCCTCAGGGACCACGGTATGGCAGTTCTAGTTGGGAGAAACAGCTATGGAAAAGGGCTGGTCCAGACAACCCACACCGTTAACGATGGTTTCAAAATTAAGCTATCAACCGCTGAATACATAACACCTGCCGGTCATAAAGTTCAGGGGAAAGGGCTTAGTCCGGATATTAAATCCTCGAAGCGGGCTGATGATCTCGACCTGGCTATAAGCTGGATCAATAGTCACAGGGGACAGAAAATGCCTTTAAGCCAAACTAATGGCGATAAACCCAAAGAAACTTCCACGGAACCAGGATATAATTAAGAAAAGAAGCTCAAGATCGATCAGACAAGCAGGAGTTGACACATCAAAATCGGCTAAATATCTTATTGCCCTGGCCGCTCGAATAAAGGTTGCCGAAATTTTATTGCCTGTGAGGGCGAAACTTTCACCAAAACCTGTCGATGAAGATCTACACCTTTCCCCGGGTGGTTCTCAGCTATTTTTGGTAATAATTACAGGAGGTATCGTGTAAATGAAAAACAAAATCACGATAATCGGAGCCGGTTATGTCGGTTCAACAATTGCTTACGCTGCGATGAATAGAGGCTTTGCATCAGAGATTGCCCTCGTGGACATAGATGAGGCAAAGGCAAAAGGAGAAGCAATGGACCTCAACCACGGGGCAGCTTTTACCAAACCCGTGAAAGTAACTAGCGGCGGATACGAACAGTGTCAGCACTCGGATGTGGTAGTTATCACTGCGGGAGTGAGCCAAAAACCGGGAGAATCCAGACTGGATCTCGTCGAAAACAATACCGAGATTTTTAAGGATATAATACCCAAAATTACCGACGAAACTAAAGACGCCATACTGCTAGTTGTGACCAATCCGGTTGACGTTTTGACCTACGTGGCAGAAGAGGTTTCCGGTCTACCGGAGGGCCAGGTCATCGGCTCCGGGACAGTGCTGGATACTTCCAGGTTGCGCTATCTGCTGGGGGATCATTGCGGAATTAATCCGTCAAACGTCCATGGTTACGTAATCGGAGAACACGGGGATAGAGAAGTCATTACCTGGAGCCTGACGAACTTTGGCGGGATACCTTTCGATAAATATTGCAGCAATTGCCACAGAAACTGCAATAAAGAAACCTTTAAAGAATCAGTCGAGAAGTCGGTGAAAAACGCTGCTTACGAAGTTATTGAGAAAAAAGGTGCCACGAACTACGCAGTGGGGCTAGCAGTAACAAAAATTCTGGAAGCAATAATAAGGGACGAAAAATCGATGCTAACTACTACAAGCATCCTGGATGGCCAATACGGTTTAAATGAAGTAGCTCTGGGTCTTCCCAGCATCGTGGGTTCCGGTGGGGTTGAGAAGGTCTTAACTCATGAACTCAATACCGAAGAAGAATCGGAACTGGTGGAATCAGGCAAATCCTTGAAGAAAATTGGCCATAATCTAAATTTATAAAAGGTCAGGGCGACTTTAACGGTCGCCCGGAGAAAATCTTGCCGAACTAGGCTTAATCCCCGTCCATAGGATGGGCGGATATCCATTCGTTCCAGATGGACTTCGCCAGTTCTTCTCTCCCGTTCTTTTTATTATCGCCGTTTTCTTCCACCGCTCGCCATTTTTTTGGAATCGGCAGTGCTTCCCAGTAGTTCAATTCGTGTTCCGAAGCTTTAGTTTTCACTATCTCACCCTCTAACTTGTTTTAGAGTTTGATCTTTATCATATTTCAAGTTGATCTATATCAATTTAACACATGAGGTATATCATTTCAAGCTAAATTGGTGTAAACTCTTTATGTCAAGCAATACTTGCTTTTAACATTACAAAAAATTTATTTCGTGCTATATACTCTAACAAATTTCCGTTTTTCCAGTTCAACAGTATTACAACGTAAACTATACTCTCCGACTGGAAAGCATTACCGGAGTTCGGTAGCTGGAAAAGAAAATCGTTCAGTTCTGGTTGTATGAAAGCTCGCTCTTGATTAGTCTTTCTAAAGTTGTTTTTTCTATGAGGTGATAAAATTGGCTGAAATTGATTTACGGAGCGATACGGTCACTAAACCCTCGGCAGAAATGAGGGAACGAATGGCCGAAGCGGAGGTTGGGGATGATGTATACGGAGAAGACCCCACGGTAAATAAATTACAGCAAATGGCCGCCGATCTCCTCGGGTTTGAGGCCGGTTTGTTCGTCCCTTCCGGTAGCATGGGAAACCAGGTAGCAATCTGGACTCACACGGATCCCGGCCAGGAAGTAATCGTCGAGGAAAAAAGTCATGTATTTAACTACGAACTCGGAACAATGTCGGCTTTCTCCGGGGTATCACCGCGACCCATTTCATCCGATAGCGGTGCAATGGAGCTTGAAGATATAGAGTCAGCGATTAAACCCGACAAGTACTATCTTCCGGAAACAGGGATGATCGCTCTCGAGAATACTCACAATAACAGGGGTGGAAGAGTATACCCAAAAAGCAAGTTAAGAGAAACCGTCAAGTTTGCTCACGATAATGATATTCCGGTTCATCTTGACGGAGCAAGGGTATTCAATGCCGCGATCGCGTCGAACGAGGATCCCAAAAACATAACAGAAGGCCTTAACTCGGTCATGTTTTGTCTTACCAAAGGTCTAGGAGCCCCGGTCGGATCAATGCTTGTCGGCAGTCAGGAATTCATCGATCGAGCTCTGGTCGGGAGGAAACGATTTGGAGGAGGAATGAGGCAGGTAGGAATCCTCGCCGCTGCAGGTATATATTCTCTGGAAAATAATATTGATCGACTGGAACGAGATCACAAAAATGCCAAGCAATTTGGCCAGGCGTTAAAAGACCTCGGTTTCAAAATCCAGCCGGATCCAGTGGAAACGAATATTTTCTTCGTGGACACCTCCTCTATTGAAGTCAACGCAAAGGATATGGCACGATATCTAGAAAAAGAAAATATTATTATTGGACCAAGGGATGAGGAAAATATAAGATTTGTTACCCACCTTGACGTAGACGAAGGAGATATTGAAAGGACGATAGAGAAAATCAAAGAATACCTGGACAAGCACTAATTGGGATCGGGTCGTACCTGATCGTAGTTTCTGATTGGAGGAGAGGGAATGAAGCGATGTTTGGCACCGGTACTCTAATAAACATTGCAACTGTATTTATCGGCGGAACAATCGGGGTGACCCTCGGGGATAAACTATCGGAAGACCTGCAAAATATCGTCATGAAAGGGCTCGGTCTTGTTACTCTCGTCATCGGTTTCCGGATGGCACTTGATACGCAAAATATTTTTATTCCAATGACCAGCGTGGCATTCGGAGGTCTTCTCGGCGAACTTGGGAGAATAAAATCAAGACTGGACAAGCTGGGAGAGGGATTAAAAAGTGGGTTCCTCCGACTGTCTTCTTCCGGATCGACTAAAGCCAGTTTTACAAAAGGGTTCGTAACTGCCAGCCTGGTTTTTGCCGTCGGCCCAATGACGATCCTGGGGGCTATTCAGGACGGCCTAACGGGTAACTTCAAGCTACTGGCAATTAAATCCGGCCTGGATGGATTCGCGGCCATGATTTTCGCCTCGACCCTGGGCGTTGGGGTGCTCTTCTCGATCTTTACCCTGATATTTTACCAGGGAGGCCTCACTTTACTAGCTTTCTTTGCCCGCGGCAGCATCGGTGCAGAACAGGTAGCAGAGTCCGTGGCGGTAGGTGAATTATCCGCCACGGGGGGAATCCTGATTGTCGGCATAGGTCTGGCTCTCCTGGAAATAAAAGACGTAAAGGTGAGTAATTTTCTCCCCGCGATATTTCTGGCCCCGGCTATTGTCTATTGTCTCTCGCTTTTCGGCATTTCTCTATAATACCCCCCAGTCCGACTGGTTCGAGGTTTCTCTCTATCACCAAAACTTACCGAGGAAGCTCCATGGTTTTAGAAGGAAGAAAATTACTGCTTCAAAAAAGCTGCCCGGAGAGGGGATAGTTTTGGGATCTCTAAATTTGGAAAGCAGGTTCAAACTCGGTGCGCTTTTCCAATCAACTCCGAGATACTTGCATCCCGCGAAGCGAGATATTCGTTCAGTTCCATGTTTAGGTCCGCAAAAACTTCCAGGCCTTCATTAACTATAGCGGTGCCAAGCTGAACAGCCGACGCTCCCGCCAGGAGAAGCTCCAGTAAATCTTCCAGCTTACTAATTCCACCGACTCCAATAATCGGGATTTCGAGTTCTTCATACAGGTCATAAACGGACTTTACCGCAACCGGATGTATCGGCGTTCCCGAGAATCCACCCGATTTATTACCCAGGATCGGTCGACCGGTCTCTACATCTATGGCCATTCCCTTTAGAGTATTTATCGCGACCACACCATCCGCCCCTCCATTTTCTGCGGCTTTGCCGATCTTTGCGATGTCAGCAACGTTCGGGGTTAGTTTGGCGAAAACCGGAATATCTACCGCTTCGGCGGTGCGAGAAGTTATTTCTCGCACCAGTACCGGATCAGACCCGATCGCGGCTCCAAGTTTCTCTGCGTGAGGGCAGGAAAGATTAAGTTCGAGCGCGTCCACCTCCGGGGCTAGAATTCGGGCAACCCGCTCGAATTCTCCCGCATCCTCTCCATAAATACTTCCAAAGACGGGAACTTCTAGTTCTTGGCCCTCCAGTTCACTCTTAAATTCCTTCACACCGGGATTCGGTAATCCCATAGCATTCAGGTAACCCCCGGATACTTCGACGATGTTCGGAGCCGAGTGACCACTGCGCGGATTCATCCCCAGGCTTTTGGTAGTTACACCTCCGGCACCGGCCTGAACCACCCTCTCGAGACCGCCCGGTGTAGTCCCCATCACTCCACTGGCCAGGATCATCGGGTTAGAAAGTTCCAGCCCTGTAAGACCTAAATTGAAGCTATTTTCGTTACTCATGAAGTTAAAAATTTTCCTGTACGATCCCCTGTAAGTTTTCGGTCCTGAAAAACCGGTGTACCGTTCACGAGAGTCAGTACCGGCCAGTAAGAAACCTTTACCCCCTCGAAAGGCGTAACCTTCGCCCTGGAATAAAATTTTTCTCCACGGATCTCCTGTTCTTTCTCCGGGTCAACAACGGTAATATCGGCCCAGTATCCTTCCTCGATTTTTCCTCTGTCCTCAAACCGGAAAAGTCGGGCGGGGTTTTCCGTAAGCTTTTTGACCACGGGAGCCAGCTGGACCCCTCTTTCCTCTGCAAAAGTCAGACTTAGAGGTACAAGCGTTTCCACCCCGGGAATTCCCGGTCTCCCATTTTCAGGTTTCCCGGTTTTCTTTTCCCGTCTTCTGTGAGGTGCGTGATCGCTGGCCAGTAAATCCATCGAGCCTGAAAGGAAGAGCTCCTGCAACTGTTTGACTTTTGCACACTTCCTGATCGGGGGATGAGTAACGGCGGTAAAATCCTTTAACCCGAGGTTATCCCTGCAGAGCATGAGGTGGTGCGGAGTTACCTCCGTCGTCGCCTTTCCCTTTAATAAAGAAACTGACTCGGGGAGGGTCACGTGAGCTACGTGCAATCTGGCCGGAGAATCGTTCAGCAACACCCTGACCCCTTCCAATTCCGCTTCGTCCGGCCTGGAGTCCAGATATTCCTCCGGGCTCGTCGGGTTTGAGTCGCCGTCAATTTCTTCGGGGGTTTCCGCGTGCACGGTCAATAAAGCATTTAACCTTTCCACTTCCCGGTAAAGCTCTGGCAAGTCCAGCTCTTCAGTCGCCATATAATATTTGAACCCAATAGCACCCGCATCCAGTATTTCGCCGAGCCGGGAAATACTTTCCGGAATTCCGGAATAAAGGGCAAAATTTACCAGGGTTTTTCTCCGGGCAATCTCCTTCTTTTCTTCAAACAATTGCCTGGATTTGATCGCCGGTTTGTTATTCGGCATGTCAACAACAGTTGTCACTCCACCAGCTGCCGCTGCTTCCGAACCGGACCGGAAATCCTCCTTTTCCGGGTCTCCCGGATCTCGGAAATGAACGTGTCCGTCGATCACGCCGGGCAAAACCAGCTTTTCCTCCAGGTCGATTACTTCCTCTGAGTCACCGATATCTTCACCGACTTTCCTTATTCTCTCTCCCCGGATACCGATTTCTAGTTCTTTAAATTCGTCTTCGTAAAAGACGTTGTTGCTTTTTAGCTTTAATCGGAATTTCATATTTTTTCTCTTCTACCCGAGCTTTCCCTTTCCCAGCTACCGAACTCATCCAGTTCCGCCAGTTTCTCGGAATCCACCACCGGTCCCTCCTGGCAGACCCTGAAGCCGTCAATCAAACAGGAACCACAGAGGCCAATTCCGCATTTCATTATCCTTTCCAGGCTTGCTTCCAGATAGAGGTTATCCTTCCGGCAGAGATCAAAGACTTCGCGAAGCATCCTTTCCGGTCCGGCGGCGTAGACTTTGTCGAAATTCTCTTCACCTAATAATTTTTTCATTGGTTCTGTTACTTTCCCGGAGTACCCCCGGCTACCGTCTTCGGTGGTAACGGTTTCCGGTTGAATTTCTTCGGTAAACAGAAGTTCGTCCCCGGTAGAAGCACCCTCCAGAACGGTAAGTCGGGCCAGGTTAGATGAACTCCAATAGAGATAACGAAGTGGTGCAATTCCGTACCCTCCCCCGACGAGCAGGCTTTTTCCTTTCGGTTCAGAGAAGCCGTTTCCGTAAGGACCTCTTATTCCAATTTTCTCTTCTTCGGAAAACTCATGCAGCCGGGTGGTGGTCTCACCTCTTTTCTTTACGGTGAATTCTATCCGGTCCCCCCGAACTCTGGAAACGGCCAGAGGTATTTCTCCCGAATCCGGAACCCAGACCATTATAAACTGTCCGGGGTTAGCTTTTGCCCCCGGTGGGTCAAACACCGTAAAGGTCTTAACTGTCGGTGTTTCCTCTCTTATCTCTTCCAGTTCTCTTATTCTCGGCTTATCTTTGCTCATG
>CAZRDU010000011.1:0-19060 GCA_964599005.1 uncultured Thermotogae bacterium | reverse complement strand
TCATGTGGAAAAATTATCAGGGAATAATATCGATACGGCGTTGTGTTGAATTAAATTTGCCTGACAGGGCCAAAAAACGGATACATTTTGGGAAAGGCAAAAATCCAGAACCGACTCCGAAATAAGGGAAAAAGTGGGAACTAATCCCCCTGAATCAGCTGACCGGTAACCTGATCTTCGTCCATCAGGTTGTCGCAGTAGAGACACCTCGCTACAAGGGGATGCTTTGTCGTTAACTTGAATTGAGGTTCTACGGGCTCTCTTTCCTGGTTGGTGATGCAATTCGGATTATCGCAGTCAAATATTCCGGTTAACTTTTCGGGTAGCTCAACGGGGTGTTTTGAGTCAACTTCAAAGGAACGGATTATATTAATCGTAGCCCGAGGCGAGATGAGCGCGATCATTGCGCTTTCTTTGTGGGTCAAAAACTTATCCTCGATCTTTAAAAGATCTTTCTCCCCCATCCTTCCACTGTTTACGCGAATCGCCAGCGTAATTGAACTTTCTTCATCTTTGTCCAGTCCCAGCATCTCAAAGACCTTTAAAGCCGCACCGGGATTTATGTGGTCTATCACGGTTCCGTTCTCGATCCGAGTGATCTTCATCTGCTGTTTTTCTGGTACCATTTTTTCACCTATCCGTTAAGTCCAGCAATAGTGATATTAACGCCATTCTGACCGGAACACCGTTTCCAGCCTGATCGAAAAAGACCGAATTATCCATATTGTCGACATCAGGATCTATTTCGTTCACCCGCGGCAGAGGATGGAGCAGAAGTGGCTCTCCCGTCTTCTCCAGTAGCTCTCTATCTATCTCGTAAGAATGGGCCACCTTTTTGTACTCCGCGATGTCAGGAAATCTCTCTTTCTGTATCCTGGTCGCGTAGATCAAATCCGCTTCCGCGGCAGAACTTTCGAGGTCATCGGTTTCGACGGGATCAAGACCTTTCTCTTCCAGTTCCATCAGAAGGTCTTCCTTCATCTTTAGCTGCTCGGGCGAGTTCAAAATTAACTCAACATCAAAGTGAGTTAAAGCTCTGGCCAGCGAACGGGTAGTCCGACTGTATCTGAGATCTCCCGCCAGAGTAATCGTCTTTCCGTCGATCTCCCCCAGCTCTTTCCTTATAGTATAAAGGTCCAGCAAGGTCTGTGTTGGATGATTTGCTCCCCCGTCGCCACCGTTCATTACAGGTATATCGAGTAGTTCGGAGGCCAATTTTGCCGAACCTTCACTCGGATGCCTCAGAACAATGATATCCACGTATTGACTGACCGTCCTCAGCGTATCGGCAAGCGTTTCCCCTTTTTGCACGCTCGTACCTTCGGTCGAAGGAAAGCCAACCGTATCTCCGCCGAGTCGTTTCATTGCCGCCTGAAAGCTAATTCTGGTTCGTGTGCTGGGCTCGAAGAACAACGTTCCCATCAGGTGCCCTCTGGCACAATCCGTACCGATATTTCTGTATCTTTCCATACGCCGAGCCTTGTCCATGACGAACTCGAGCTCTTCCCTGGATTTATCCCGTATCGTAATAAAATCGTTTCCCGCGAAAGTATTGCTCACCTGAATATCACCTCTCGGCAAGATACTGTTCTACTCTATCACTCATATCTCGAGAAATCTTACCCTTATCTTTCAGCTCTTCGACTACAGGACCTATGTCTCCTATTTTGTGTAACTGCAGCCCTTCATGACGAAGGTTAGTTTTTCCTCCCTCAGTTCTGTCCAAAATAACCAGAACGTCTTCAACCTCCCCCCCGTTCATTCGTATGGATTCCACTGCTTCCAGGATACTACCGCCGGTAGTAATTATATCATCCACGACCAGGGCCCTGTCTCCTTGTTCCATCTTACCCTCGACCTTTCGCTCCTCTCCATGCGACTTACCACTCTTCCTCGCATAAGTAAGGGGTTTTTTCAGTTTCTGGGAGAGCATTGTCGCAAAAGGTAGACCACCGGTTGGAACCGCCGAAACTACCTCAAAATCCATCCCTGCTTCCTTTACCAGTTCCGCCGCCATATCGGCCACCCGGTCAAACAACCGGGGGTATGACGGTAACAACCTCAAATCGACGTAGTAAGGACTTTTTTTGCCGGAAGTGAGTGTAAATTCGCCAAAGTCCAGACAGCTACTTTGATAAAGGATAGGAGCGAGTCGCTTGCTCCTCCGCGACAGAGGGGAGTTTTTATCTTTCATTTTAGTTTAACCTATTTATTTGCTCTTTAATATCCCTGGCAGATTTACCCGGATTTTCCGCCTGGTATATCGCCCTGCCCACTATCTCGTAATCCGCACCGGCAGCTATTGCATCGCCGGGTTTTCCGCCCTGAGCTCCAATACCCGGGGTCAACAACAATATTTCCGGGCCAATCCACGATCTGGCCTGACCAACTTCGTCCGGCCTGGTAGCAGGGGCGATTACTCCATCCGCTTTTCTCTCCCGAGCAAATTCGGCAAGCTTCTCGGCGTTAGGAGTAATAAACTCCTTGCTGCCGGGATGAGACATGTTGATAACTAAAAGCACCCCGCCATCATTTGCCCTGACCTCTTTGAATAAACCGGAGAGCCCCTTTTCGTAACCAACGAAAGGTTGCGCTATCACGGAGTCAAAACCCATCTCCATAGCCTGCTTGCCTATCCATTTTGAGGTGTTGTCTATATCAGCTACTTTGAAATCCCCGATCTTGATCATATTAATTTCCTCGAGCAAATCGGATGTCCTATCCGGCCCGAGTGATAAGAGCAGAGGATAGTTTACCTTTACCGCAGCAACGTGTTCCTCGACCGCTTTAAGGGTTGAAAGTGATTGCTGAAATAGCTCCTCTCTTTTTGCCTTTCTTTCCGGTTTATCGAGTGAATAAAGTGAAAGGGAAAGGTCCAGAGCGAAGATTAATTGAGAGTTTAACTTTTCGCTTCTTTTCGAGATCCTGCTTTTAAAGTTTTTCATCTTGGTTTTTTATATTGATTTTCATAAGTTTATCAAAAAGGTCGAACATTGCAAGTACCATCCGTCGGAAAGTTGAAAATATCAACTGAAAAGTCTATTTACCTCCTGTAACTAATCCGGTTATGATTGCTCTTTGCTTTTTTGGAATACAAACCAAACTCTACCCGACTTTTTCTCCGGAGGGGTAAATTCTTCAAGACCGTCCCAGATCGCCTGTAATTCCAGGCCTGACGATTCGCCAATGCTCGATATTTTCTCCAGTTTATACCCCCTCTCCCTGTGTTCTTCTTCGTATCTACTCCACGAGTGGCCTTCCTCCCGGGTAAAGAAGGTAATGTCCAGGGTAGCAACTTTCTCCTCTTCATTGTAACTGGTCCGGTGAACCTCAAACACCTCGGAATCGTCCCGGTGAACGTAACAGCTTTCTTCCTGCCACTGGACACGCAGGCCGTAAATAGTGTTTACATCAAATACGAAAAACCCTTCCTCTCGCAGCAACCCGTGAACGCTCTCAAAGGTCTGCCTAAGATCGGATTGGTCGAGCAAGTAATTCACGCTATCGAACCAGCTAGTAACCAGATCGAACTTTCGGTCAAGAGATAGTGACCTCATATCAGCCTGCAGAAATCTCGAATCGACCCCTTCTCTTTCAGCCTTGCCCCTGGCAATTTCGATCATCTCTTCCGATTTGTCTATCCCCCAGACATCAAAGCCAAGCTCCTTTGCCTCCAGCACGAATGTTCCTTCGCCACAGGCCATGTCAAGAATACCGTCAGGTCGCAATTCCAATTTGCCAAGAATATCCGGAAGTTTACTCGCTATATATCTACTGTATTCCGGATAGGAACCGCTTGAATAGATTCCGGCAAATTTAGTGTAATTATCTTTCTTCATTACCTTTTACAGACTCCATGAAAACCGATCAATCAGTCGAAATAGATCCAGTTCGGAGGTTTTTCACAATTGGCCTCGCAACTTCTTCCTCACTTCCGGCGCCTGCAACTTCTGAATTGCCCGTTTCTGTATCTGGCGCACCCTCTCCCGGCTTATATCAAAAACCTTGCCGACTTCGTCCAGCGTCCGTGGGTGATAATCTTTCAGGCCATAACGAAGCTGAAGAATTCTTTTTTCCCGATCGGTCAGCGTGTTCTCCATTACCTCCTCAAGCTTGTCCGAAACCAGTTTATCCAGAGTTTCCTCTTCCGGCCGGGGTGCACTCTCATCGGCCAGCAAGTCTCCCAGGACGTTGCCTTCCTCCCCTCCGTCCCCCAGAGGTTTATCCAGTGAGGTAGTTTTATGGGCCGATTTCTTCGCCTTTAAGACTTTTTCCTCCTCTACATCCAGTTTTTCCGCAATCTCCTTGATAAATGGCTCCTCGCCGTTTTCATTAATATGCTCCTGTTCAAGCTTGTATATCTCCCGGATCAATTCGTTCATGTGGGCCGGTATCCGGATCGTCCTTGATTGGTTATTAATTGCCCTAAAAATCCGCTGCCTTATCCACCAGGTCGCATATGTGCTGAATTTATAGCCCTTGGAATGATCAAACTTTTCAATCGCTCGCATCAAACCGAGGTTGCCCTCCTGAATTAAATCAAGAAACGGAAGCCCGTAATTCCTGTATTTCTTTGCAATACTAATTACGAGTCGGAGGTTATGCCGGGCCAGCTCCCTTTTTGCTTCTTGATCGCCCTCTTCAATCCTTTTTGCCAGCTCGACCTCTTCTTCCCGGGTGAGAATCTCCTCTTTTACCTCGTTAAAATAACGTTCAAGGTTTTCGTCCGTCAAATTTGCCCCCTTGAGGGAAACCTTCCGCCCCAAAATTGAACCCCAAGAATTCAGGTTTCACGAACTTCCCTTAAGAATTTTAACTACAAAAAACTTCCGGTCAACTAATGTTAACCAATTGAGGGAAATGATGAAAATAAATTAAGCTACCTTTGGTCTTTGGAGCAAAACCGGATTACTTGAGAGCCCAGTTCTGGTTAACCGTTCTCATATCCTGTTAAATTCGGAGAAGTTATCCCCCCTATTGATTATTTTGCTGAAATTAGCTTTAATTTACCTTTAGTGGCTCTGCATAGATGATCGGGTCTATCTATCTACTGCAGCGATATATATTTTGTTTAATTATTCTGGAGGAGGAAAAAATGAAAGGAAACGTAGCGGATCCCGGGTTAGCTCCGGAAGGAAGAAGAAAAATTGACTGGGTAAAATCACACATGCCCGTAATGGCGGAGATCGAAGGCCAGCTGGCAGACGAAAAGCCATTCGACGGACATCGTATTGGAGTAAGTATTCACCTGGAAGCAAAAACTGCCAGACTGGCACAGGCTCTGAGAGTCGCCGGGGCGGAAGTATTTGTTACGAGCAGTAACCCACTATCCACCCAGGATGACGTGGCAGCTGCACTGAACGAAGAAGAAGGGATAACCGTATTTTCTCGCTGGGGAGTCAGCGAAGAAGAATACGAAAATCAGCTGGAACAGGTTCTATCAAACGAACCCGACCTGATAGTCGACGACGGCGGTGACCTGGTGAAACAGTTACACGGTCCCCTTAGCCAGTTCAGCAAAAATGTAATAGGAGGAGCCGAGGAAACTACCACAGGCGTACATAGACTTCGCGCCCTGGACAGAGAAGATAAGTTAAAATTTCCCATGTTCGCCGTAAACGACGCCCGAATGAAATACCTCTTCGACAACCGATACGGAACGGGCCAGTCGACGTGGGACGCCATTACACGCACTACAAACCTGACAGTCGCCGGAAGTACCGCCGTAGTAGTTGGTTACGGCTGGTGTGGCAGGGGGATTGCAAAGATAGCCGACGGTTTGGGCGCGGAAGTCATAGTGGTAGAGGTCGATCCGGTCAAAGCCCTGGAAGCGAGGATGGACGGCCATAGAGTCATGAACATCGAGGATGCCGCCCCACTGGGAGATTTCTTCGTTACGTCAACCGGTAACATCAACGTCATTCCGAAAAGGGCAATCAGAAAGCTCAAGGACGGCGCGATTCTGGCGAACTCGGGCCACTTCGACGTCGAGATAGATATCGACGCCCTGGAAGAACTTTCAACCGATAGAGATGAAGTAAGGGAAAACGTCGAACGTTTTTCTTTTGAAGATGGCAGAGAGGCGTTCCTGCTGGC
Source organism: uncultured Thermotogae bacterium (assembly GCA_964599005.1). Classification (GTDB taxonomy): domain Bacteria; phylum Bipolaricaulota; class Bipolaricaulia; order M55B111; family M55B111; genus JAGXLP01. The sequence continues at coordinate 12,964 of CAZRDU010000011.1, read as the reverse complement.
CCAGGGGCGGTTGGTTAACCTTGCAGCCGGGGACGGACATCCTGCGGAAATAATGGATATAAGTTTCGCGCTTCAGGCTTTAACCGTCAAACACGTACTGGAGAGCGACGGACTCAAGGACGAGCTATACCCGGTCCCGAAAGAAGTGGACCGAAGCGTGGCCGAAACGAAGTTAAAGAGCCTCGGGGTGAATCTCGACGAGTTAACTCAGGCACAGAAGGACTACTTGAGGGAATTCAATTAGAGAAATTTTCCGGTACGTTTTCTCCCTGGCGCAATTCTTCAAGGTTTTCCAGTTCGAAGTAATCGAGAAAGTACTGGGTAACGGAAAGCAATTTCGTCCGCCCTTCCTGTTCCGATTTGACGAAATTTCGTTCGATAAGTTGATTTATATGGTCATAGGCGCCGTTTCCCCTGATCTCGACAACTTCCTTCTGGAGAACAGGACTGTTATAAGCTATAACGGACAGGGTCCGCAATACCCCCTTTGACATATCCTGGTGAGGGGCCAGGTGTTTGACCCTGTCCAGTAGTTCTCTTTTTATTTTCAGGCTATATTTCCCGTTATTCTCGGCCAGCTTTAGTCCACGATCGGGACCAGCGAGGTCGAGTTCCAGTTCGGAGAGTACTGAATCAAGTTCCTCTTCCGAAAGACCAGTCAAATCCAGTAGTTCCGATTTCCCCACGGGATCGCTCGCAAGGAAAAGCGCCGATTCAATTACCGCCTTGGGGTTTTGCTCGGGCTCCGGTTGAGCGGCTTCCGGCTTCGTCATATCGTATTCCCGGCCATTGACTTATTACGCGGAATCTTCTTCATTCAACTTGACCTTTATCTCGCTAAATGGCTCTTCCTGTTCACAGCTGATCTTTCCTTCCGACTGTAGATGAATTAGTTCCATAAACTTCGTAAATTTTTCTTCTTTCGAATCTCGATCCAGCAGCGAGGAAAACAGCACCTCTTTCCCCCGGGACAATTTTTCCTTTACCTTCCTGTAAAGTCGCTGAAGTTTTACCCTAAAATTATTTTCTCCTTCCAGATCCATCCCCCAATCAGGAGCTACTTCGTCCCGATCTTCTTCCCATCTTTCCTCTCTTCGCTCGTGAACTTCAATTGCATGGTTAAACGCACCCTTTAACTCCTCTCTGGTAACGGTTCGTTTGTTAACTCTTTTCAGAGGAACGTCCAGGCTCGGAATATAATGCTCGTCTTCGAACTCCTCGTAGCCCCAGAATCCAGGCTCGATCTCTTCCTCAAATTCCTCTTCACTACCGTTATCCCGGCCCTGCAAACCCTCCGCTTTTGCCCTCAGCAAGACCGCACATGTCAGGACCATCCGCCCGGAAAGGTCGAGATTTCTACCTTCCAGCCGGTCCAGCTCGCGTTGAAATTCCTCGGCCATTTTGGATATTGAAATTTTCCAGGGATCTTCATCGCAGGCAAATTGATCCAGCCTTTCTCTCCAGTGGGGATCCAGTAAACCTTCCACGGAAATTAGGCTATCGTCTATATCCGTTGACCGAGCCTCTTCCCTTCCGTTTTCCGCCATTATATACCCTGCCCTTAGTTCAATTTGATCGATAGGACTTCGGACTGACCGTTATTCATCGACACCCCAAAGACCTTATCGGCGTGCTTGGCCGTCTCCTCGTTATGGGAGATCAATATTAGCTGTGCATCCGCAGCGTACTCTTCCAGCAAGTCCGCCACTTTTGAAGACCGTCGCTGATCCAGCGCGGCATCGATCTCGTCCATTACGTATACCGGGGCGGGATTCATTTCCTGAAGGGCAAATATAAAAGCTATTGCCGTTAGCGTCTTTTCTCCACCCGAAAGTGAATCCAAAACTATAAGCTCCTTTCCCGGCGGATGAGCCTTTATCAAAAGACCCGAGCTGATATCTCCTTCTCGGCTCAGTTCCAGATGTGCATGTCCGCCGCCGAACAACTTCTGAAATATCTCCCCAAAGTATTCTGAGAGTTCCTCCATAGTGGAGTGAAACTTCCGTTTTTTCTCTTCCTCTATCTTACCGATTAGCCGCTCCACCTCGCGCTTCTCGCTCCTCAAACTTTCGAGCTTGTTCTCCAGGTCTTCGACCTGATCCTTAAAATCCTCGTACTCGTCTATCGCTTTCATATTCACCGGCTGTAGCCTTTCAAGGTCCCGCTTCAAGTTACGCTTCTTTGTTATCAGTTCTTTTAAAGGCTCATCCAGAAAATCGAGGTCTTCCTCCGGCTCCGAGAGATTTCGGAGATCTCTTTTCACTCCCTCGATGTCCTTTTCCACGTTGTCCTTTTTGCGCCTCTTTTTTTCCGTCTTCCTGTAGAGTTTCTTCTGCCTCTTTTTCAGGTCAGCCAGTTCTGACTCAAGCTTTTCGGTTTTTTCCTTCAATTCCCGATCCGTTTCGGTCCGGTCTTCAAGCTGTTCTTCCTTTTTCTCAAGTTTGCTTTTTAGATTCTTCAGTTCTTTCTTTTCGCCCTCGACCTTTTTTTCCAGACGATTTATCCTTTTTTTCTTTTCCTCGATTTTTTCCTGAAGGTCCTCTTTTCTGCTGCTCCCGGAATTACTCCGCTTTTTTTTAGAGGTTCCACCGGATACGGCTCCGCCCCGGCTCAGAACATCTCCATCCAGCGTAACCACTCGGACGTTTTCCGCGTCTTTTACCGCTTCAAGCCTTTCCGCTATTAAAGTGTCACGACAGACGTATTGAAAGGCCCTCTGATACTTCGAATCGAAATCAACTAGTTCAATAGCGTAATCTATTACGCCCGATTTTTTCCTGGCATTTTTTGATGCCTGACTTTTTCTGCTACCGGAAATACTTCGGAGGGGAAGAAACCTTGCCCTGCCGAGGTTGTTCTCTTTCAGGTAATTAACTGATTCAATAGCCGTAGAACGGGAATCAACCACCAGATCCTGGAGATGTCCACCGATAGTTGTCTCCAGCGCTACCTGATATTTTTGGTCGACTTCCATAAGTCCTTCCACCGTGCCGTAAATTCCCCCCCTACCGCTATCCAGCAGCGCCTTGACCGAGCGCTTTTTCCGGGAGGATTTTGATCTGGACTTGCTTTTTAAATTCTTCAGCTCTTTTACCGTATCTTTTAAGTTATCTATCTCTTTTTCCCGGGAGCGAATATCGCCTCTTTTCTGGACCAGGTCCATTTTTACTCGCTCTACTTCCTTGGAAAGTTCCTTCTCTTGATCCCCTTCTCGTTCTTCCTTTATTTCCTGGAGTTCTTTTTCTTTTTCTTCGGCCTCTTTATCGGCCGCTTCCAATCTTTCCTCGAGCGCCGATAGTTTTTCCCTGACCCGCTCTTCTTTCTCCTGAAATTTTTCCAGTTCTTCCTTTTTATTTTTGACCTTTTTATAGTCAATTGATTTTTCAACGAGGTGAAGGTCATCTTCCTTTTCTTTGTAGTCCAGAGCTGCGTTCCTCTCCTTCTCCAAACGGTTGAGCTGGGTTCTACGTTCACCCAATACGACCCGGTTGGTCATCAGTTTTTCCTTTACATCTCTCAGATCTCTGATCGCCTGCTGTTTTCTTTTGTCGTATTCGCTGATTCCCGCTAGCCTGTCAATGATCTCTCTCCGGTTTGTAGAACTCATATTTACTATTTCCGTGATTTTTCCCTGGTTTACTATGTGATGCCGGCTCGGGTCCATATTGGCTTCGTCCAGTATTTGATCGATCACGGACCTCTTACAATTATTCCCCATGAATTTGTAAGAAGAGGAATTCTGAGTCACCTTGCGCCCTATTGTAATTTCATCAGGATTCTGACCGTTGGAAAGCTGATCCTCGACTACACTGGAAAAACGGTCGTCGCTATTATCAAGGCTAATGGTGACTTTAGCTCTATCTGCCGGATTACCGTTTTCTCCACCATTATAGATCAATTGACTTAACCTGTTAGCTCTAAGCTTGGATGACCTTTGCCCCATGACAAATGTCAGTCCATCAACTATATTCGACTTTCCGGAGCCGTTCTCTCCGATAATAGCAGTAAGTCCCTGCTTCTGCAGGGGAACAACGGTTTTATTCTTAAACGATTTAAAGCCCTGAAGAACCAGTCTATTTAAAATTGACATATTATTAAAGTTGCCAGAAAAACCGACGCGGCAATACCGGAAGGTCTAAACGCGGCTCAACTGATAATTGACCGTATTTTTCGTACTCCAAACAGGGCAAATTAAGGATTCAAGTCCAGTATAATGTAATTGCTACAAGCCCAATTACGATACCACTTGCAGCCACCAACATATTTCGCCTGGCCGATGCTTTGTAATCCTCTTCGAGGGCCGCCAACCTCTTTTCGTTATCGAAAGTGCTTTGCCTAACGTCCTTAAGACTTCCTTCCATTTCGGACAGCCTGTTCCTTATGCCAATGATGTCCTGTTTTATCGTCCCCAGCTCTTTCGACAATGAGCTGACCTTATCCTGTTTTTCAGCGTAATTATTGCTAAGCTTGCTTACCTCTTCGGTAAGCTTCTCTACCTTGCCCGTTAAGGTCTTTAAATCATCGTCAAGTCCCGGGACCTTATTCCACTGCTTCTCCCCTTGGTTTATTGTCTTTCTCAGGCTGGCTATCCTATCGTCAATCTGTCCCTGTTCTTCTTCAAGCGTCGTAATAGCAGACTGATTTTGCCCGACCTTTTTGCTCCATTCATTAGCCGAATCGGATAGTTCTCCTATTCTCGTCTCCAACCGGTTGACCTGTTCCTCCAGTTCGTTCAAATCTTTTTCGGTTATCGCCGGAGCCTGGTCCGATGTAGTTGTTTCCGTACCTTCCTGACCAGCCAGGGGAAGAACCAGAGAACAAACCAGTAATACAGCAACTATTCCCGTCCAGACTGTTGTTTTGGACAAAACTTACACCTCCCTGCAATAAAGAATCATAGGTAAACATGGGATCAAACTCTAGGAGCCCTGTCAACGTTACCCGTTACTTTCGTTGCACCGGAAGGTGATCTCTGGAAGATGTAACCCCTGACTCACTATTTTGGGCAAATTAAGCGAATTGATTTTTAATTGTAGATTCACCAATCCAGTTTAAGCTAGACTTTTCCCTATAACAGCTTAGACAGGCGCTTGACGTGCTTTTTCTCCTCCTCGATAACTTCCTTTATCAACTCCTGATCATCTGAACCAGTAGCATGTTCCAGGATTTCGTAGTAGTAAAGTATGGTATCCTTCTCCAGGGAAATCGCTATCGTCAGCAGTTCGTCCCTGCTGTCAACCCTGCTTGCCTCCTGGATATTTTCGTTGGCCGGGGTAAATATCTTCGAGTCTGCCAGTGCCTGGAGATAAGAATCTTCGAGCTGTCCGTAAAGCAACGAGCTGAGATCTTCACCCCTTTCGACTTCCGCTTCACCGAGCATCTCCTGGAAAGTATCTCTGTGCTTAACTTCCTGCACGGCCAGATCTTTAAATACATCGGTAATCTCGGTATCCTCCGTTTTCGAGACCATCCCTTCATAAAATTCTTTCCCGTTCTCTTCAATCTCAATCGCAATTTTTAGCGTTTCCTCTGCAGAAAAAGGAATATTGGTCATCCTAACCTCCTGATAAAAGTGTATTGATTTAAAAAGCCCTGAAACCTATTGATAAATGGCTATACTAGGTAAATATATCGGGCAAATTAAATTATATCAAACCAAAAGAGTTAATTGCACCCGGGGCTTCAGTCTTGTTGGATCACAGGGCCGGAAAAAGCACTGTCAGCTCGCACAACGGCCAGGGAGAAATTGAAAGCATTATCTCCGAGGAGGGAGAAATAATCGGGCTTAACCTATTTTATTATACTTAAGGTTCTTCTCGATTTTTCAAAATGTCTTTACAAGAATTCACTTATTAAGTAATATTGGTCAAATGAAAAATATAACCGGACTACGCTGTGTTTCATGTGGTACAGTTTATCAACCCGAGGAACTAGATTATACATGCCCTGAATGCGGAACCAGAAAGGGAACGCTGGAAGTTATTTATGATTACGATTCCGCGGGCAGAGAGTTTAAGGAAAAAATACGGGAAAGCACTTTTAGCGATATTAAAAGGTATTCTCCTTTATTACCTGTTGACGATCTCGACAATCTACCACCTCTTAAAGTAGGTGGATCACCATTATACGATTTCAGCGGTTTCACCGACCGGGTGGACCGATTATGGATCAAGGACGATAGCGGAAACCCCACGGCCTCTTACAAGGATAGAGCAACCGTGCTGGCCATCGCGGCTGCAAGACAAAAAGGGATTGCCACAATGACGTGTGCCTCGACTGGAAACGCTGCAAGCTCACTGGCCGGACTGGCGGCTGCATCTGGCATGGAAACGGTAATATTTGTTCCAGAAGCCGCCCCCGAAGCGAAAATAGCTCAGTTACTTATTTACGGGGCAAACGTATTCGCCGTAAAAGGCAGTTACGACGAAGCTTACGACCTCTGCCTTCAGGCAGCCGAAAAATACGATTGGTACAACCGCTCCGCGGCCATTCACCCTTACCTGGTAGAAGGAAAAAAGACCGGAGCACTGGAAATGGCGGACCAGCTGGGCTGGCAAACTCCTGACAGGGTTTTCGTTTCCGTCGGTGATGGCTCAATCATCAGCGGCCTCTGCAAGGGCTTTAAGGAGCTGAAGGAGATAGGACTGATAGAAGAACCGCCCGAAGTAATCGGCGTTCAGGCAGAAGGTGCCGATACCATCGCCTCTGCTTATGCCGAGTTCGACGGTGGTTCCGTACCGATCAAGGAACAGATTGCCAGCACCATGGCTGACAGTATATCGGTCGGTAAGCCCCGCGATATAGTCAAAGCGGTAAAATACGTATGGGAGAACGGCGGTCGATATTTAACCGTATCCGACTCCGAGATCACGACCGGCCTGATCGAGCTGGCTCGAAAACGGGGAGTGTTCGCCGAACCCGCTGCTGCGACGGCTTTTTCCGGTTTTAAGAAAGCACTGGGTAACGAGGAGCTTAAAAAAGATGACGACGTCGGTATTTTTATTACCGGTAGCGGTTTAAAAGACGTAAATGCCGCAAGAAAAGGAGTAGAGGGACCGATGAAGGTCGAGCCGAAACTTTCCGACGTGGATCGAGCACTTGAAGAGTCGGAATTGGACTTTTCCTTATAAGTCATTAAGGGAAGGACCACAAATTAACGGAAATAGGGGTCAAGCAGCATAAGGAAAGAATTTCTTATTAACAGAGCCTGATTTTATAGATATAGGGGCATTCAGAAATGAACATCGAATTCGAAGTAAACGGGGAAAGAATCGAACGCGACGTTGATAGCGACAGAAGATTGATAGATTTTCTCCGGGAAGACCTGGGATTAACCGGAGTCAAGGAGGGATGTGGTGTGGGAGAATGCGGTGCCTGTACTGTACTTATTGACGGAGAATCAACTCTCTCTTGCCTGACTTATATGCCCCAGGTATCCGGGAAGGAGATTACCACGATCGAGGGCCTGGAGGAGAACGGCGATCCACATCCACTTCAGGAAGCTTTTGTTGAAACGGGTGGTGTCCAGTGCGGCTTCTGCACACCTGGATTTATTATGGTCGCGCTGGAGCTTTTACGTAAAAATCCCGACCCTTCGAGAGAAGAGATAAGAGAATGGATAGAAGGTAATATCTGTCGCTGTACCGGTTATACTAAAATCGTTGACGCGATTGAGCTAGCCGGTAAGAGGCTTAGAGAGAAGGAACAGAAAGTTGAACTCTAAGGAAATGGCTCCAACCGCTCTCATTTTTGCCGCGGGCAAGGGAAAAAGATACAGGAACCTAAAACAGCTCGCCGAAATAAAGGGAAAACCCGTTATCCAGCACGTAATTGATACCGTGCGTACGCTAGACTGGAAATTTGAACCGGTACTGGTTTTGGGGTATAAGAGCGATCGGATTCGTAATTATATAGACACAAGTGGAGTAAAAGTAGTTGAAAACCCGCAATTTGCCAGAGGTCTAAGTAGTTCCTTGAAAACCGGGGTAAAAGCGTGTCCGAGCGAAACAACCGGTTACCTCTTTTTCCTCGCTGATATGCCCCTGATTTCGCCGGAAGATATTCGAGCGGTCCTCGCCGGAGCTCGCTCCGGTTATTCGCTCGTTGCCCCCAGCTATAACGGAACAAGGGGGTTTCCCGTTTATCTCGATCGGTGCTGGAAGGAAGACCTGCTCGATGTCACCGGAGACATAGGGGCAAGAGAAATAATTAAGAAAAACCAGGGGAAATTATCCCTGGTATCGACTGAAAACCGAGGGGTAATTATGGATATAGACGAAAAGGAAGACCTAAAGAAGGTAAAGACCTATATTACGGAGGGTTCGGAAATTGGGATTTGATATAGCTGTTCCGGAAACAAAAGAAGAGCTTTTCTCGCTCATGGAAGAGGCCGATTACGACCTCCTGGCCGGTGGTACGGATCTTTTCGTAAAGATCGAGAAGGATTTAATCGAACCCAGTAGAATAATAGACGTAACGGAAGCAATAAAAGGGCCGAAGTTCGAAGATGGTCCCGAAAACGTTAAAATTCAGGCCACGGCAACTCACGGCGACCTGGCACGATCTCCTCTGATAAAAGAGGAATTTTCAGTTCTCGCACGTTCGGCAAAAGCCGTAGGTGGCACCCAGCTCAGAAATATGGCAACCGTCGGAGGAAATATCTGTAACGCTTCGCCCTCGGCTGATACACTGATTGCGCTATATCTTCTTGATGCTGAGGTCAATCTGGTCAGCCGGGACGGGAAACGGAGCTTGCCAATTAAAAAGTTTATCACCGGCCCGGGCGAGACGAAACTGGACAACGGCGAATACCTGGAGAGCATCACGGTACCAAAACTCCCCGGAAACTTCGTTCAATTCTTTAAGAAGGTGGGGCGGAGGAATGCTCTGGATATATCCGTCTGCTCCATGGGTTTCGTCCTAAAAAAATCTGGATCAGTAATAGACGAAATACGTCTTGCATACGGAGCTGTAGCGCCAACTATCATTCGACCCGAAACGGTCGAAGCTTTCCTCCGGGGTAAAGAGACAAACAGCGGAACTATTTCCGAAGCGAAGGACCTTTTGAGGGAAGAGATCTCTCCGATCAGTGATATAAGGGGGTCAGCTGAATACAGGGAGGAAGTGGTCCTCCGGACTCTGGAAAAAATCAGCGACGTCTAAGTTAGGCTCATGAACATGGACTATGTTATTAAACACGGTAAAGTAGTAACGGGAAGTGAAGTTTTTCCGGGAGATGTTGGAATCCGTGAAGGAAAGATCCATGCTATAGGTAAGGATCTGGACGGTCCGTCGGTTGAGCGAACTTACGATGCGGAAGGTTGTTTCGTCCTCCCGGGCTTCGTCGATTCTCATACCCACATGAGCCTTCCGGTTTCCGGAACAGTTTCCTCCGACGATTTCTTCAGCGGCGGCAGGGCGGCAGTTTATGGTGGAACGACTACGATAATCGATTTCACCACCCCAGAACCGGACCAGAGCCTGCCGAGCGCAATTGAATCGAGACGAAGAGAGGCTGAGATCTGCCCAATTGACTTCTCATTCCACGGAACACTTTACGGGTTTCGCACTACTGAACCGAAAGAGCTCCGACAGGCGATCGAACTCGGTGTAACCTCATTTAAATTTTTCACCGCTTACGGCGAATCAAACAGACGCACCCCGGACGGTGAACTCCTGGACGCTTTCGCAGAAATAGCTAAGGTCGGTGGGACAGCCATGGTCCATTGTGAAAACGATGAGATCATCAGCAAACGGCGAAAGGAACTGAAAGAGAAAGGAAAAGTTGCTATAGAGTTTCACCCAGTGAGTCGGCCCGACATCGCGGAGGCAACTGCAGTTGGCAAGGTGATAGAGTTGGCTCAAAAAACCGGTGCGAACCTGCATCTGGCCCACCTAACGACGAAAGAGAGCATGGAACTTCTGAAAAGAGGAAGGCAAAAATTCGATAATCTATCCGGGGAAACTTGCCCTCAATACCTTCTCTTGACGGAAGACCAGTACGAAGAGGAAAACGGTTTCCTCTATTCAGCTACACCTCCACTCAGGAAAGAAGATGACAGGAAGGCCCTCTGGAGTGCGCTACGAGAGGGGATTATTGATTCGGTTGGTACAGACCATTGCCCTTTCAAAACGAACCAGAAAGATGGCTTCAAAAACGATTTTCTCAATATCCCTCAGGGTCTACCCGGGGTAGAAACCATGCCCTCACTTTTATTTACTGAAGGGGTAAAATCCGGTCGTTTTTCCCTCAAAAGGATGGTAGAGCTGATATCCGAAAACCCGGCAAAGATATTTGGGCTTTACCCGGATAAGGGTAGTTTGCGTGTGGGCTCGGACGCCGATATCGTCGTTCTCGATCCCGACAAAGAAAAAGAACTTAAACCGGAAAACCTTAATATGAATACTGATTTTAACCCATACGAAGGAAAAAAGACCCGGGGCTGGCCCCGTTTCGTTTTTTCAGGGGGGAAACCAGTGCTGAAAAACGGTAATTTTACGGGTCGAAAAAGCGGCGGAAACTGGATAAATCGATCGACAAAACAAACAACACAAGGAGCACTATGACAGATATCATAAGTTCAGCCAGGAGAGAACTTATTGCAAAAATCAGGAAGGAGGGAGAGGTGCTCGGGGAGGAGTTCCTAAAAGTTGATAGTTTTCTCAATCATAAAGTATCTCCTTCCATGCTCAATAAAGTCGGGAAAGCAATGGCGGACAAATTCAAAGAACTCGGCGTTACAAAGGTTTTAACTGCGGAAGCTGCCGGAAATATTATTGCATATACCACGGCAGAAAACCTGCTTGACGCGGACCAGGAAATAGAGGTAGTTTATGCAAAAAAAGGTGTCCCGACTACGATGAGCGGAGAAGAAGTAAGGACAATCCATTCCCCGACCAAGGACAATAAAACAACGCTGGCCGTCTCGGGTAATTATTTTAATTCCGATGACAGGGTCCTGATAGTGGACGATTTTCTTTTTACCGGAAGAACGGCCAGTACATTGACCGACCTTATGGAGGCACTCTCAGTCAACGTCGTCGGGTACGGCTTCGTTATCAGAAAAAGGGGGTCAGGGGGATTTAAAAAGCTGAGTAAAACCGGGAAACCGATATTTTCCCTCGTCGAAATCGCTTCCATGGATCCCAAAACCGGGGAAATAATCTTCGGTTCGGATGATTAACGGGACTCGATAACACCTTCCTTCATTCTAATAAAGACCCGATTTACCAGGTAAATAGCTGAGACTACCGGGATTTGCCCTGGAGTTGAATCAGCTGGTTTACTAACAACTTAACTGAGGCAGCCGGCAGTCAATTCGCACTGCTCATCAAAATTCGGTACGAGCACAAGACCAGTTCCAAATTGACTGCTGAGTGCTGGGTCTCGTGTTTTTTGCAGTGTCAACTTCCCCGGGGAGAGTCCAAAAGGCAGATAAAAACCTATAACAAGGAGGTCGGACGAACCTTCCAGCAGGTCGTCAGCCTGCTATCCGTCGTCAGACCAATTATTTTCCGATTAAATTATTTTCAACCGGGCTCTGTATCGGGAGGTCCATGGGGGCGAAAAAATACCTTACAAATTTTGGGTCTAACTGAATCTATCCCGGGAATTTCTTTAATTCTACAATTTTAACAATTTGAATTCTTTACCAACAAAGAGTATATTTAAAAAGATTATTTTTACAAAGTAGCTTTTAATTAAAATATAGATAAAGACTCTGACAGTACTTCAGCACGGACGAAGAGGGGAAATATGAAACGAAAGAAGTTTTATGTCGGGTTGATTACCGTGGCAGTTTTATTTTCGCTTCTGCCGGTGACTTTAATGGTTTCGGGTCAATCGGCCTCGGATATGCAGACCTACAATAAATTTAAAAACGCTTCTTCCGGGATTTTCGCTACTGGTGAGCTGACTTATATAAACAAGGGAAAGAAACTGGGAACGGAGTCCTATAAGTTGAATAAAACAAATTCGGGCGGAGTAAGATTATCCTCCAGTGGAGTCGTCACACCCCCGATACCCATTCCCTTTGTAAAGCCAAAAATCAAATTTGACCAGACAATCCGGGTCAGCAGGGAGTTAAAACCATTAAGCCTCGAACTTCAGTACAAAGGACCTCTGGGAATTGGCAACAAAAAAATCAATATTGCGGTCAAAGGGGGCCAGGTAAAAGTTGACAGGGGAGGGAAAAATAGCGAAAAAACGCTAAGCTCCGCCAACCCATTCTTTCTTGGAACGAATAGCTCTCAGGCAATCGTGGCTCTTTTACTGGTTTTGAAGAATGGACCGGAACAAATGACCGAAATCCTCTCGGGCAGCACCGGACCGGGAGGAGGTGAAGAAGGACAGATAATCAGAGGGATCGAGCTAAAAAGCATCGATAGCAGAAAACTTGAAGGTAATGGGAATATCCTTGAGGTTGACCGCTTTGTCTACGGTGAACGGGAGTCGAAAATAGAAAAAGCAATCTACGTAAAAAACGGGGCCTTTATCGCATACCAGCGGTTGAACGCGGAAAACCCCTTCTATGTCTATCGCAGTGATTTACTGGGTGAAAATTTTAAGCTATAATTGAATTAGCCAGGCAATTAACCTCTCAAATAAAATCCCGACGTTTATTCTATATAATCCAGGGCTTCTAATTCACTACCCGCCACCTGGGTACTATCCGATTCCGGTGAAAACTTCTGGGGGGATAAAATCTTGCTGGCTTCCTTTACCAGCTATTCTCTTTTACATTTTCCGCCGAGCGGTCAATCCTGGCGGACCAATTTTTCGGTAGAGGTATATGTTACCTTTCGATCCTTTCCTGGCACGAACAATTTTGTCTGTGGTTTATTTACCGGTTAAATCGGGTATCAGGAAAGGATCGAAAGGTAGCTATTATTAACAGAGAAAGAGCTTGCCCGGCCAAATACCCCGCCCTTATAAAAGGCGGAGCTTATATAAAATTTCTTAATA